>DMMW01000006.1:29651-30522 GCA_003452965.1 Elusimicrobiota bacterium | reverse complement strand
CGATGTAAAACATCAAGTAACTTATGAATATCGGCAAAATGAAGTCCCGTTGTAGGCTCATCTAAAATATATACTGTCTTACCGGTTGCTCTTTTAGTCAATTCAGTTGCAAGTTTTACTCGCTGTGCTTCACCGCCTGAAAGTGTGGTTGCTGATTGTCCCAGTTTTATATATTCCAATCCGACATCAGATAGTGTTTGTAATGTCTTTTTAATATGCGGAATATTTTCAAAAAATCTTAGTGCTTCTTCTACCGACATATTCAAAACATCGGAAATGCTCTTATTTTTATACTTGACAGATAGCGTTTCCTCATTAAACCTTGCACCATGGCAAACCTCGCACTTAACATAAACATCTGCAAGAAACTGCATTTCTATTCTTTTAGTTCCGTCTCCCTCACAGTTTTCACATCTACCACCTTTAACATTAAATGAGAATCTACCCGGTAAATAACCTTTTGCTTTTGATTGTGGCAATTGACTAAACAAATCCCTAATCGGAGTAAAAACACCTGTATATGTGGCCGGATTACTTCGCGGGGTTCTTCCTATCGGTGATTGGTCAACGATAATAACCTTATCTACATTTTGCCAACCTAAAATCTCTTTATGTCTTCCGGGTATCTCTTTAGATTTATATATCTTTTGAGCCAATGACTTATAAAAAATTTCATAAATCAAAGTGGACTTACCGCTTCCGGATACACCGGTAATAACTGTAAACCTGCCAAGCGGAAATTTAACATCTATATCTTTTAAATTAAATTGCTTTGCATTTCTTATTTCAATAAATTTATCAGTATAAACTCTATTTTTTTCAGGAACAGGAATCTTAAGATTTCCGTTCAAATATTTTGAAGTCAAAGAAT
>DMMW01000006.1:27713-29402 GCA_003452965.1 Elusimicrobiota bacterium | reverse complement strand
AAATTAAAAAGAGTATTCAAAAGCCGCTGGTTATCCCGTTGATGCAAGCCTATTGTCGGTTCATCTAAAACATACAAAACACCAACTAAACCGGAACCTATTTGTGTTGCGAGCTGGATTCTTTGTGCCTCTCCACCCGCAAGGGTTGACGATTCTCTTGCAAGGGTAATATAATCAAGTCCGACATTTTCTAAAAATGTAAGACGCGCATTAATCTCTTTAGTAATCTCCTTTGAAATAAATCTTTCGCTTTCAGTAAGGTTTATATCTTTAAAAAATGATAAAGTATCCTTAATTGACATTTCAGTAATTTCGGAAATATTCTTGCCGCCTACCGTAACAGAAAGTGCACTATCATTCAATCGCCATCCGTGGCATCGTTCACAAATATTGGAACGCATATACTTTGTCAAAATCTCTTCACGCACATATTCCGATTCTGTTTCTTTGTACCTTCTCTCAAGATTATTAATAACACCCTCAAAATCACTGTCACCAAATAATAAAAACTTCTTATTTTCAGTTGACAAATTATTATATGGAGTATTAAGTGAAAAATTATGCCTTCTTGCAACATCTTTTAATAAATCTAAATAATAATTAGACCATGCACCAGACCATCGGTGCCTTTTCGTCGTAATTGGTTTTGACCATGGTGTAATAGCACCGTCATAAACCGAAAGATGTTTATCAGGAACAACCAAATCTTCATCAATTTCAATCTTAGTTCCAAGACCGTCGCACTCAGGGCATGCACCATACGGTGCATTAAATGAAAAAAATCTCGGAGAAATTTCGGGAATACTTATTCCGCAACTTGTGCAGGCATGATGCTCCGAAAAAAATAGTTCTGTATTTCTACCACTATCGCACCATCCCGCTATCCCACTATCACACAATTCTTTTGATTTAGTTTTAGAGTTATTGCTTCCTTGTATCTCAACTATTAGTGTTCCATTGGACAATTTTAAAGTGGATTCAACCGATTCTGAAAGTCGAGATTTTATATCAGCAGAAACAACAAGTCTATCAACAACAACTAAAATATCGTGTTTTTTGAATTTTTCCAATTTTGGAGGATTTTCCAATTCATAAGTTTTACCATCTATTTTTGCCCTAACAAATCCTTTTTGCAATAAATTTCTAAAAAGTTCTTTATATTCACCTTTTCTTCCTTTGACAATCGGCGATAAAATAACAAGTTTTGTATTTACAGGAAGCTTCATTAATTCCGAAACAATCTGTTGAGCAGACTGAGGTTTAATCTCTTTTTTGCATTTAGGACAATGCGGGATACCGATTCTTGCAAACAACAAACGAAGATAATCATATATCTCCGTAACGGTTCCAACTGTAGAACGTGGATTTCTTGAAATTGCTTTTTGTTGTATAGCTATAGCCGGTGAAAGCCCTGAAATATAATCAACATCCGGTTTTTCCATTTGCTCAAGAAACTGCCTTGCATATGCAGAAAGCGACTCAACATATCTGCGTTGCCCCTCTGCATAAATAGTATCAAAAGCGAGTGACGACTTACCGCTTCCCGAAAGCCCTGTAATAACAACCAGTTTATTTCTTGGAATCTCTAAATTGATATTTTTGAGATTATGTTCTCTTGCGCCTTTAATAATAATTTTATCTAAATTCATCTTTCTTTTAAGAGTTTGTAGAGTTTATTGAGTTCGTAGA
>DMMW01000006.1:22811-27610 GCA_003452965.1 Elusimicrobiota bacterium | reverse complement strand
TTATTGAGTTCGTAGAGTTTATTCAACATTGTGCGATAGCGGGATTGTGGGATTGTGCGATAGAAAATGTTAAATTATTAATTAAAAAATCCTATCCTATCCCACTAACGCACCATCGCACTATATCACGATTCTATCAACTCTAAAACACAATAATCAAACTTCGAATATTATTTCGGTTTTATAACCTGCTCTTGTTTTAACAATTTTTAAATCGTGGTATTTTGCAGATATAATATTATTTATAATATTATGTTTAGAAATCCTTTCGCCCGTAATTTTCATATTTACTTTATTCTTCGTAAGAAGCATGACCCTGAAACTACATAACAATATTTTCCTTATCGAATAATAATGCTGTAACTCGTTTAGCAAATCCATAAGTAAATATTCTGTATTATCTGATGTTACTGTTACTGAAAAAGATTCTCTTTTATTCCCTTTAATTGGACGTGCAATAAGCGAAAACATACCAAATGCAGCACTCTCAAACAATTCTTTCAGATTTTTTCCGTAAACAACTATTCCCAAATCATCAGTATGACTTATAGTTTTAAATTCTTTTCCCATAAAATTTTATTTATAACTTTTTATCCTTGCTCAGTTCTGCCTCTATTTCACCAATTGTCGGCAGACTGGATTTGAATTTTTTTGGCAATGAATGTGTCAATTGATATTGAGAAACGCCAATAGGCTTATGAATATCGCTTAAGGAATATTCAGCAACAACTTTGTCTTTCTTTTTGCAAATAAGGATACCTATTGTAGGCTTGTCATCTTCCGTACGCAACTGGCTGTCAACCGCCTTAAGATAGAAATTGAGTTTGCCTGTATGTTCAGGTTCAAAATCAACTGTTTTCAATTCAATCACTACATAACAATGTAGTTTTATATGATAAAACAACAGGTCAATAAAAAACTCCCGTTCTCCTACCTTAAGAGCTACCTGTTTGCCAATATAAGCAAACCCAGCTCCCAGTTCCAACAAAAATTGCGTTACATGGTTAACTATCGCATTTTCAAGTTCTCGCTCATCATACTCTTTTGTCATGCTTAAGAAATCGAATATGTAAGGATCTTTAAGCGTCTGTTCGGCAATATCTGATTGGGGTTTAGGTAATGTAAGTACAAAGTTATTAATAAATTTGCCTTCCCGTTTATAAAGGTTTCTTTCTATCTGATGCACCAGCACACTGCGACTCCAGTTGTGCGTAATAGTATTTTGAACATAATAAAGAGCTTCTTTGATATTTTTACATTTTGTAATAATGGCGATGTTGTGTCCCCATGGTATCTGGATGATTTGTTCAATAGGTTGTTGGCTAATTTGGTTTGTTGATACAGGTTGTTTCGCAATTAAGCCAACAGCTTGTTGGCTTAATATTTTTTCCTGGTTGTAGAATTTATACCATTGTTTAATATATTTAAGATTACTAATTGAAAATCCTTTCATATCAGGAAATTCTATCGTTAAATCTTTGCTTAGTTGAAGCAAAAACCCATCGCCCCATTTTGAGTGAGTCTGTTTCTCAACTATATCAGCCCCAAGCTGCCAATACAAACCAAGAAGCTCATTGTTGACTTTTACTACTGCTTTTAATTGAGCACTACGAATCTTAATCTTTATATCAACAAGCCAATTCTTGTAATTTTTATCATATATCAAATTTGATTTCATATCACAGTCCTTTAAAATTATTTTTTATTGTCTTTCCAAGTTGATTTATCAGACACTGCCTGGTATTTTTGTTTCTCAATCAATTTTGCAGATGCATCTGTGGAATCTTCTCAAAATTTTAATTTCAAATTTCCAAATCAAAAAACGCGAAAAACACTCATCCTTAAAAATCATCAATATTTCTGGATATTGATTTGCATATCCTTCATGCTTGGAATTTTACCAACACAATTATTATACTGTTCTACAAGATAGATATATTTTTCCATAACATCGGGCTCATTACGATGTGTATTCATCTTTCGTTTGATATTATCTGATATTTTTTCTAATTTAGCTTTTACTTGTTCTTGATGTTTATTATTTTTAGATGAACATGTTCGATATAGATTCAAGCAACGCACAGCATATTTATCAAAAATTATTATAGGGTCATCATATTTTTTACTATTCTTTTCTTGTAAATAATCATTTAAAATATCACTGATTATAACCCGCGGATATTTCGCCTTTTCTTCAAGAATAACTGCATTTGCAAGAGATTGGCTAAATATAAAAATATTATCTTGATTTAGTATTTGTTGTTGGTAATATTGTCCAATTGTTATTGCTCCTCTAAAGAAATATCCTAATTTTTCTGCAACTGAAAAACAGAAAAAAGAAATATGATTCAAATACATATCTAAAAAATCAACAGATTGCAATCTTTCATTATATCCTTCTACATGGGTATTAAAAGAGAATTTTGCATCTTCCATTTTCATAGTAATCAATACTGAATCGGAAATATACAGAATTTTATCTTTTTCATTATTTCAACATTAGCTTTTGCAAAAACATTATTGATTTTTCTGTTTTTAAAAATATCTATCAATCTTAGTATATTTTCAAATACATTATATGTATTGATAACTACTTGTTCATCTTTATATGATTTATCTATTAATTCTTTATAGCCTAATAAATCAAGATAACATACTACATATTCTTCATGGATACTTTTTTTTGTATTATTCATTGATTGTAAATATGAAATAAAAGAATAAAATTCTTTATTTTATCACTTGTTATTACTAAACTTCGTCTATGGAAAGACAAGCCATATTGGAATGGTAATAACAATGATATTTTACAACTTTTAGTAGTATTAAGCAAATAAAAAAGTAAAGCTGCGTTTTGCGGCTACAAAAAATAACTATAGGGAATACACACTATTAATCGTGAAACGAAGTAGAAATTTACCGGTTTTTCTTTACATTCTTACCATGATTTTGATTTCAGTGGTGAGCGAGCAAGAAACTTTTGTAGAGCTTCAATTTACGACCTATACTCTACAGAAATAAATTGCAGAGCGACTTCTAAGGAGTGTCTCAAAAAAGTTTGCTATCGAGCGAATTTCACCTTCCAGAGTCGTCAAATACCCATACAATGTGTCTGCATTTAGGACAAAGTAATTTTACCGAGGATTGTCTTCTTAAAGGCTGGGAAGTGTCGGAAAGGACAGCATTTATGTTACCTAATAATTCCCTTTGTGTTAAATCAATTAGGTTTATATTACTGTAAGTCATTGTTAAAAGTTTTTTGTACGTAAATAATAGTTGGTCTTTTGGTGCAATTATTTCACCGCATTCCGAACACAATACTAATTCCTTTTTTATTTCATCGTACATCTTATCCCTTTTGATGTCGGCAAGGTCAAATTCATTTGATAGTTTTACCCCTTCCTGCGACGTGCATAATCTGTCACATTGTCCGCAGAAAATACAATAGTCATGTCTCCATCTTAAATAACGGATCGGTGGATTTTCTGTTATAACATCCGTAATTGTTATTGATTGCGGCGGACAAACAATAGCACAAGCACCACAACCGATACAACCTTTTTCATCAGGGACAGGTTTACCCCTGAATCTTGGAAAAGGTTTATGGGGGACCTTAGGAAATTTTGTCGTATAAGGACCTTTTATCAACGCTTTTATTGCTTCTTTTAATTCTCGTAATTTAGGATATCTCATAGCAATCATCCGCCTTCGCAAAATCAGAAAAAAGTTAAAACAAAATGTCTGAATAGATTTTTGCTTCGGCGGATTTCGCTCCTCTTTAAAATAATTAATTTTCTTCTAATTCTAGTACACGGAGCTCATTTTTTTGTTAATGATATTGCGAAGCCTATTATTGAAACCAGAAACCAGACAAATAATATACAGACTAATGCACGGATGCCCATTCCATCGAATCCCAGATGGATAAAAACACCGAACAGTATTACAGAAATGCCGAATGATATCGATTTAACAAGTATCTGCACCCTTGAATAAAATCCCGGAATATGCACGAATCCCACACATCCTATAAATACTATTAGTGAACCGATTATTATTATTATTCTATCCATTTTTTTATTCGTCCAGTTCTTTTCCTTCAAAAAATTTTATTACCGCAAGCGTTCCTACAAATGCCAATATCATTACGTCAATCGCAAGGTCTATTAGAAATTCAGATTCTGTTTTTACTGACATAATACCAAGAAATCCGACTGCAATAATTGTTAACATTATTAATGCCAAAAATCTATCGGAACGAGTCGGCCCTTTTAAAAATCTCCACAAACACATTAAGCAGGAGACTGTCAGAATTGCTAATGCAAAATTCATATAAATACCTTTTTAAGCAAATTTTCAAGTTCTTTAATTTCGGTTTTTACCCATTCTATATTGCCTTCCATAGTACTTACTTTTATCAGCGAATCCTTTTCATAAACTACTATTAGGTCAGGATAAAAATTCAACGCCCATACGATAAATGCAATTATTTTTGGTTCGGTTACCGAAAGTTTTATTTCTATCACTTTTGATTCGAATTTGGTTTGCATTGTTATTGCATATATTTGCTTGATAGATGCTTTTATCCAAGTTATAAATATTCTTATAAAGAATACGATAAAATTTATAGATTTGATTTCTCTAAGATGCAACGCATATTCCTTATTCATTCCGCCAAATACCTGAGCAATTATTAAGGAAACGACAAATCCAACTATTACGCTTTGGATTTCAATCTCCCATACGATTAATAGCCAGATGATAAAACATAATACAAAAAGTGATGTTTTTTTCATAGT
>DMMW01000006.1:20850-22696 GCA_003452965.1 Elusimicrobiota bacterium | reverse complement strand
CTGATATTATATTTCCGTAATTTATACCGTTAGTAAAAATATTTACCGCTGAGTTAATGAACGTTTTCATTATCCATGGAAAAGTCAGTCCCAAGCCAAGGCATATAATCGCAAGTATTATCATTGCAATTCTCATTGAATAAGGAACTTCTTTTACATTTTTGTATAGTTCTGAATTTTCTGAACGTAAAAATACTCTTCTATGAATCTTAATAAAATAAGCGAGGGTTAATAAAAAACTAATGACAAGTAATATTGAAAGTGTTAAATGATTTGCTTTAACAAGAGCTAATAGTATTAAGAATTTTGAAAAAAATCCGCCAAACGGAGGTATTCCTGCCAGTGAAAGCGATGATGAGATAGAGGATATATATGTTATCGGCATTTTTTTTGAAAGCCCGCCAAGTTCCCGTGTATCTCTTTTACCTGTTGCATAATTGACTGCACCAGCTACCATGAAAAATAACGATTTAAATGCAGCATGGTTAATTATATGTAAAAGAGCGCCTGCATAACCTAAAGGTGTCCCTATCCCTATTCCAAGCATTATATAGCCGATTTGTGAGATAGAAGAATAAGCAAGTATTCTTTTAAAATCATTTTGATATAATGCCGCAAATGCGCCGAAAAAAACAGATATTAATCCTGCATATAATAGAATTTGAAGTAGTGTAGTTGATACACCTGTAACACTAAAAAATATTCTTACTATTCCGTAGATTCCAGAAACCTTAATAACTACACCTGAAAGCATGGCGCTTACAGGTGCAGGGGCAGTAGGATGAGCGTCCGGTAACCAAGCATGAAACGGTACCAGTGCTGCTTTTAATGAAAAACCGAATAATAATAAAGGTATTGCAAATAATATCGCCCTATTTGTTGCCGAATGCTGATGAATTATTTTTGATATGTCTGCCAAATCAAGTGAACCTGTTACGGAATATAAAAATCCTATACCAAAAAATATAAAGAATGATCCTATAGTACCGATTACCTGATATCTTATTGACGCTTCGAGGTCTTCTTTGCCCAATCCGAATGCAATTAAAGCATATGATGCAAACGCTATTATTTCCAAGAATATATACAGATTAAAAATGTCACCGGAAAGAACAACACCGTTCAGGCCTGCAATTAAAAATAAATTTAAAATGAAAAACTTTGCCCTTGAATCATAATGCTTTATATAATCAATAGAATAAAGCATTGACAAACAACTTATTAAGTTTATAACAAAAAGCATTAATAACGAAAAACTATCTAATACCAAACTTATACCTAACGGTGAAGGCCAGCCACCAATATGGTATACAATTCGATTATCGCTTGATATAAAAAAGAGAAATATTACAATAGATAAATTTATTAAAGTAGATGTAAATGTAATTAAACTTCCCGATTCTTTATTAATTCTTTCATATAAAATCAATATTAAAGCAGACACTATGGGTAATAATATAAAAATTAGTAATAGCATATTAAATTTAACCTTTCAATTCTTTAATTTTAGACATATCCAGTGTTTTATGCTTCTCAAAAAGGCGAATGCTCGTTGCAAGCATTAATATCATAGCAGCAAATGACGCTGCCATTATTGCCGGTATTAGAGCCTGTGGTAACGGGTCTGTATAATTTTTTACGCCTTTAATTATTATTGGTGCTATGGCATCGCTTTTATACGAAATCATTATATAGAAAAGACAGACGCCATAACCCATTATTTTTATTCCTATGATGATTTTTATTAGATTATCTTTTACAACTACGCAATATAAACCTATTAAAAACAATAAGAAACTTGAAATATAAATTAATGTACCCATGATTTATGCCTCTGTCCTATATT
>DMMW01000006.1:17894-20758 GCA_003452965.1 Elusimicrobiota bacterium | reverse complement strand
TATATTCGGAGAGATATGCAAAAATAGCATAAAATCCAAATGTAATACTTAAACCGACAAGAATATTAAATATCGGTACTGTGCCACCTGAAAAAAGATGGCTGAATGTCCCTTGCGATAAAAAATTATCTAAATAATATTTATGTTCAAACCTTAATCCAAGCATTCCAACAAAACCCATTATTATAATTAAAATTCCGCTGAAAACTGAAATAAATACAGCATTACCAATGCTAATTCTTTTTTCCATTTCTTCTTTCCCATAAACTATTATACATAAAATAAATATTGATGCCACAATCATTCCACCGTCAAAACCTTCTCCGGGTAAAAGATGTCCGAATACAAATACATATACTCCAAAAGTAATAATAGGTCCAATCACATAGTTTGTTAGTATCTTAATCACTCTCGGCATTTTTTCTTCCTCTTTTTCTGAGTATTGTTGCAACTCCGACAAATAAAGTTATTATTAAAACTACTTCAATCAGAGTATTAAATGCTCTAAAATCCATTAATATCGCTGTTACTATGTTCTTTGCACCTATTTCGGCAATAACTTTTTGAATATAAACTGATGAAACCTTCATAACCGGCTCCCCGAATTTTGGCAAATCCTGTATGCCCCATAAACCGAAAATAATAAATATAATTGCAAAAAATAATCCGGCTGATACCGGTGATATTTCCCTCATTGAATAAAGTTTAGTTTCATCAACCTTTGATGTTTTATTCACAACAACAACCAAAGAAACAAAACACAGGATTTCAATTACTAACTGTGCTGATACAACTTCGGGCGCTGCAAGAAAAATAAAAATTATAACAAGCCCAAATCCGACAACGCTTAATGCCATTATTGAAGATAACAGATCTTTCATTTCAACAGCAGCAATAGCCGCAATTAATACAAATATGGAAAATAATATTATAAATATTTCAAACATAAATGTTTCATCTGCACAGTATAAATAATAAAACCATAAATCCTACCATTGACCAGAATATATATATAGAAAGCAAACCACCCTGTAAAGACGAAGATAATTTTGAAATCGTAGCAGTAATATTCTCAATAATTTCGTAGAGATGTTGAAAATATTCATCAATAAAATTACTTATTAATATTGAAAAAAACTTGATAGAAGATATGGCTATGTTATGTGCATCGAATATACCCTTTGATGCTTTTTTGTATAGTGAACGGAACGGACTTGCTTCGGTTATAGATAAATAGAAATCGCTACCGGGGAATCCTGCTTTATAAATATTCGGATCTTCACCATATGTATAAGTTTCTGTCCTTCTTAAATTTTTTACCGCTTGCATTAAATATATTATTATACCGATTATAAGTCCGATTATAATTAAAAATGTCGCTATAGATGGTTGCCACAAACCCGTGAAAACAGGGGTAAGAGGCGGGATGTTAGCAGCAAGTGAAGGCATAATAAAAAGTTTTAATGGAATCTGATATGCAAAAACACCGAATATTACAGATAATATTGATAAAATAGAAACAGGCAACCAGATTGTCCAATGATAATCGGAAATATTTTTATTTACTAAGTTATCTTTTATATTACCTAAAAAGACAGAGTATATGATTTTTATTGAAGATGCCAATAATAAAGCACTTCCAAACATAGCAATGATTAGGAATAGTATTACTAAATTTGAATTATTAGTTTTATAAATATCAATTAAGTTTTGATAAATTATCCATTTTGCAAAGAAACCGGAAAACGGAGGTATCCCTGAAATTGAAATAGCTGCAATCAATGTAGCAAAAAAAGTAATAGGCATTTTTTTTGAGAGTCCGCCCAAATCATCAATATTAGTCGTACCTATTTGCTTTTCTATACTTCCTGAACATAGAAATAAGCACGAAGTCCAAAATACGGTACTAATAAGATAAGACATTCCTCCCGCTATCCCCATAGCGGTGTTTGTGGCAATACCTAAAATCAGATATCCTGCACTTGAAATATTAAAATATGCAATTATCTTTTTTAGGTCATTTTGAACCAAAGCAATCATCAATGAAACAATAATAGTTAAAGCGCCGATTAACATTAAGATTAATAAAATATTGAAATCAAATTCAATGAGCTTAAAAAAATCCATAAATATTCTTATTAATAGATAAACACCTAAAAGTTTATCTATAGATGCCGGTAGATATGCCATTATTTCAACCTGTGCATCTTTTGAAGCATCTGGAATCCACGAATGAAACGGTATCGCGCCTATTTTTGCAATAGAACCGATACAAAGCAAGACAAAAGGTAATAGAAAAAATTTATTAGAAATATCTATTTTACTCATATCAAAAGTTCCCGCTAAATTCCAAACAATAATTATGCCCAATAGTAGGCAAAAATCAGAAAATCCGATTATAAAAAGTGATTTTGTAGCAGTAATATACGAATTTTCTCCTCCTATTCTTATTGAATAATACAAAATTATTGCTGCAATTTCCCAAAATAGTATAAAAAGAACCAAGTTATTGGATAAAAAAACGCCGTTAACTATACCCAAGTTTAACAATATCAGCGAATAATATTCAGAAATTTTATTATGTTCACTTTTTAGTGAGTATATAGAAATTAATAACGCAATAAAGGTTGCAAATAAAATACAAACATTTGACAATGGATAGCTTTTTAGAGAAAAATCTATTCCATAGGGTAACCAAGATTCCAATAAAACAATTTCTCCTGTAGAAAAAATGATAATACTGATAATTAACGTAACAAGTGTTATTAATATAGAAAATATTTTTGCTATTTTTCTGAACGCAAAAACAACGATTCCGCCGATTATCGGTATAATTATGGGATAAATCAATAAATTCATTTTAT
>DMMW01000006.1:0-17774 GCA_003452965.1 Elusimicrobiota bacterium | reverse complement strand
TCATTTTATCATCTCAATAAAACTTAACGGTAACTTTAGTATTAAACCTAAAAGTAAGGATAATATGCCGAATATCAAAACAACAATAATCATTGTTTTGTTTTCTTCAAATGTTGTTTTATCTTCGAGATGCATCGTTACATTAGACGGCGACAATTCAGTTTTAAGTTCCGTTTCGTTTCTTTTTATCGTTCCTAAAAACACTGCGTTATATAATCTAAATAAATATAAAAGGGTAAAAACTGCACCAACTACAGCCAAAGATGCCGCTAAAATTCTACCTTGCTGGACAAGAGACATAATTATTAATAATTTTGCAAAAAAACCGCCGAAGGGTGGTAAACCTATTATTGATAGTGCACACAGTATAAAACCTATCGAAACAAGCGGCATTACTTTTGAGAGTCCACCCAATTTTCTTAAGTCAGTAATACCTGTCTGTCTTTCTATAATTCCTACCGATAGAAATAAACCCGCCTTACCGAAACCATGAACAATTATATATAGAAGTGCAGCCGAAAATCCTATAACACTTTTTGTTGAAAGTCCTAAAAAGATATATCCTATTTGTGCTATTGTAGAATATATAAGTATTTTCTTTATATCATTTTCACAAAATGCCAATGACCCGGAAATAATTATAGTTAATATTGATATGATAATTACGGTATCAAATACCATTAGAGGGACCGAGAATGTCATTAGAAATAGACGTGCAAAAGCATAAATACCGACTTCTGCAGCTAATAAAATAGCAAGCGACGGTATTATAGCTCTGGAATTTTCCGGTAGCCACGCATAAAAAGGAATCTGTGCAGATTTTGATAATAAGCCTGCTATTATAAAAAAAGCAGCCATTAACGATATTTCTTTACCTCGCAGAGATAAAATATTTAATGTATTATATTCATTATAAATTAAAGCAAAACCGACTAACATAAATACTGAACCCAAAAATGTGGTATAAAGCATCTTATCAGATGCTTTTAAATGTTCATCATCGCCATAAAAACCCGAAATCCGCCAAAATATAATAGCAATCATTTCCCAGAAAACATACATTAATAACAGATTCGCAGAAAAAACGAATCCAAGCATTGATGCAATAAAGAGTGTGAAATAGAAAAAATACTGGTATTGATTTTCATTACTTCTGATATAATCCAATATGTAAATTAATATCATACAACCTATAAACGATGAAACAACCGCCATAAAGATAGAAAGACCATCGGCAAGAAATATTATAGAAAAGAAATCAACAAAGTATTTCTCATAAAGAAAAATTTGATTTTGATACACCGAAGGAATCAAGAATGATATCAAAACCAAACCCAATAAGGTGAAAGATAAAGCAAGAATTCTGTAATATTTTTTAAACAATAGAATTAGGAATGAACCTGTAAATGTAATTCCTATCACATAATTCTGTAAATTATCAAGCATATTTTATCCTTCACATAACTCCGTAATGTCAAAAATGACATATTATTGAAAAATTTGGTTTTGAACGATATAGATGTTTTTAGCCGAATAAATCGTTAAAAAATTGGTATGTTTGACGAGCGTAGCGAGGAGTTTACCAATTTTAGATTTATGAGGCGTTAAAAAAATATCGTCTAGTGAAAAACCATGATTTTTCATAATATTTTTGACATTACCTATAACTCTTTAGATTTTATAATATAAAAGACGAAGAGAATCCCTACATCTTTGACATTTGGCAAAACTATACAGGGTCGCCTTATTTATTTCTCAATTTTTCTGTTTTTTCCTGGGATAATTTTATCAAATCAAATCCGTTCATAATTTTTTTATTTTTTTGTTTATCAATAATAGCAACTCTTTCCGTACAGCAATAACAGGGATCCACCGCTGCTAAAATTAAAGCTGCATCGGAAATAGTTTGCCCTATTACGGCATATTGATTAGAAGGTACATTTACATATGAAGGCGCACGAATTTTATGTCGTGCAGGTCTATTGGTTTTATCGGAACGAACATAATGGAATACTTCTCCTCGCGGTGCTTCGTGTCTTCCGATACCTTCTCCGACAGGAATTTCTTTAATTTTTAAATCATAATTACCTTCCGGTTCTTTTAAAAGCCCATTAAGACAACCTCTAATAATTTTTATACTTTCATACATTTCTAATATACGAACTACAGCCTTATCAAAAACGTCGCCGTTTTTAGTTACTATAACATTCCAAGGAACCAAATTATATGCGGCATATGGATCGTCTCTTCTGATATCAATATCTATTCCGGATGCACGTGCTGTAGGACCAACCACGCAATAATCAATTGCAACCTCTATAGGAAGAATTCCCACATTTTTTGTTCTTGCATGTATTACAGGATCATCTAATACCGCACCTTTAAACAAATTCAAAACAGGAATCAAATCATCACACATCTTTTCAATTTGGGTTATATCCTTATTTTCTATATCTCTGCGCACACCGCCAATTTTCATCATTGCATAATGCTGGCGATTACCCGTGATGAATTCAAAGATATCGTTTACTAACTCGCGGTATTTCCAAGACCACATCCAAACAGTATTATAACCGATAAAATGGCCTGCTAATCCCAGCCATAACAGATGCGAATGCAAACGTTCTAATTCCCCTATAATGGAACGTATATACTTTGCACGAAGAGTTATTTCAATGCCTGCCAAATCTTCAACAGCATTTACATACGCGAAAGGATGACTATTAGAGCAAATGCCGCAAATACGTTCAACTAAAAATGCAGACTGATCATAATGCATAGATTCTGAAAGTTTTTCAATACCTCTATGCATATAGCCTATTTCAATATCCATATCAACCACTTTTTCACCTTCTACATATAACTTAAAAAACTCTGCTTCTTCTTGTAGAGGATGATATGGTCCGATTGGTATAATTGTTCGTGGTTTATTTTTTTTATCAGTCATTTTTTTTCTATTTTCTTACTTGTCCTTATTTTAACTTTTAACCTTTAACCTGTCTCATTCCCGCGTCCTTGTCTCAATGGATAATCACCTTCCGGCCAATCTTCATTAAGCACAAGATGTTTCAAATTTGGATGTCCCTTAAAATTAATTCCAAGAAGCTCCCACATTTCCCTTTCTATCCATTCCGAACCTTTAATGATATTAGATATAGTATCTATTTCAGGCTTTTCTTTATTTGTAAGCAAAGTTCTTATGGAAACGACCATACCATTTTTATCATCTGAGAAATGATAAATAATTTCTATACCGTCACGTCTATCTATTCCTGTTGCTATAACGAATCTATACTCAAGTTCACCCAATAACATTTCAGTTACAGCAACTATATCTGTTGGAAGAATATCAATATAATATCTTTTTGAATTCTTTTTTTCAAATTTCAATATTTTATTGCTCAACTTATCTTTAATAATCTCTATACTATTCATTTTTTATCGTGCAATGTTTTAATTAGTTTTACTATACCCATAATCATTGCTTCCGGTTTTGGAGGACAACCCGGTACATATGCATCAACCGGTATGATTTTATCTACAGGACCGCAGGCATTATATGAATTTCTAAATAATATTTCCGAGCATGCACAGTTGCCGATTGCGACAACCAGAATCGGTTTAGGTGCTTGCTCGTATATTCTTTTTAATCGCGATACATTTTTTTTATTTACCACCCCGGATACCAAAAGAATGTCTGCATGACGAATTGAGCCAACCAATTGAATTCCGAACCTTTCCAAATCATATCTTGGAGTCAGTGTATCTAATATTTCTATATCACAATTATTACATGGACTGCAACATACATGAAATGCCCAAAGCGATCTTGTAAGAGTTTTTATGTTCATAACATTCTAAAATCCTTTTATCGCCAATATTATCGCTAATATTGAAAGCATTGTGCATCTTCTCCAGAAAAATTTTATTGCTTGATCAATTCTTAAACGTGGATTGGTATTTTTGATTAGAATAATTAAAACCACAACAACCAAATATTTTAAGATTCCAGTATAAAATGGATGCATCCCGCCTAAAAAAAGAATTACGGCAAATACAGGTACCACGAATAAAAGCATAATTCTATTTAATTTATGTAATGCAAGTGGTGTTCCTGAATACTCTATAAATACGCCTCCGGCTAATTCAGTTTCTGCTTCTGCAATATCAAAAGGAACAAGCCCAAGTTTTGCATGAATAGTAATTAAGAATATAGCCGACGCCAAAATACCTGAAATCGAATTAAAAATCATTCCCGTTGATTGTTGATATATAATTATTTCCCCTAATTTTATTGAATGAGCTTTTATTACTGGAACTAAAATAGAAAAAATAAAAGGAAGTTCATAAGACATAAAAAGTTTCATCTCGCGCGATGCAGCTAATGACGCTATCGGATTTCCGGATGCACTTGCACCTAATATAACCGCAATTGGTGTTAATGCGAGTAGATATATTACAACTATTAAATCGCCGATAAAAAGTGACTGAGGATTGAAAATGGTTTTCCAAATAATTAAAGATACTATTGTAGTGGATATTATTGCAATAAGCGGCGATATAAGAAAAATAAGAGCGTTTGCATTTTCGGGAATAATGGTCTCTTTGATTAGTAGTTTTTCTAAATCATAATACGGCTGAAGCAAAGGAGGACCCTGCCGCCATTGTATTCTTGCAGTAACTTTTCTATCAATCCAAGAAACCAGCATACCTAAAATAGCTGTAAATATAAATCCCGGAAATATAATAAATTCAAACAATAACTTCATATAAAACGCTTGCACAGATTAACAGACTGTATCGCAATTGTTAATGAACGTATTTCGTTTTCCATTTTGTAGCAGCAAAGCGTGAGCTTTGCCATATTTTAGCAGAGCTATCGCTCTGCAGCTACAATTTTGGAATTATGACACAATCTGTAAGACAAGATTACACAAATTCAGGATAGTCTAAAATTTATTTAATCGTCTTTAAGAATCTGTGTAATCAAACGCAGCAATGCGTTACTTTTTCCATTTGGGCGACACTACGAGAAGATAATCCGATATTTTATGTATATTTTTAGATTCATCGGCTTCCATGTCCACCCATTGCAATATTTTTTCTTTATCAGTATTAACACATAAAGGAGGCTCACCGTTACTTCTACCGATACAATAATCACACTGAGATGTTTTGTAAGGTAAAATATCTAAGTAAATAGTGCCAAACGGACAAGCAGTTGAACATGTCTTGCAGGATGTGCATCTCATTGAATATCTTTCCAGTATACCTTTATCATTAAATCCTAACGCTTCCCAAGGACATGAAATTATACAATCTGCACGTTTGCACTGGCGACATACGATATATTGAGATGCTTTTGCCAAAAGCTTTTCTACGCCCCAATTTTTCGGGGCAGCCAACGCAGTTCCCTGATGGTAATAATAGCTGCAATCCGCTTTAAAATCTTTTATTTTATAATATTTCTCTAAATCAATTAATATTTTCTTACTCACGCCTTTTACCTGCCTTCATTCTATCCCACTATCGCACTATTGCACAACCACACTGTTTTATTAGTCCCAAAGTTCCTCGTAGTCCTTTATCTGTTCATATGTAAAAACTGGACCATCTTTACAAACAAAATAAGGTCCTATTTGACAATGCCCGCATTTACCTAAACCACAGGACATGTTTTTTTCCATAGAAAGATAAATTTGTTCCGGTGCAAAACCTATTTCAAGGAGTTTTCTTGTACCAAACTTCATCATTATCGGAGGTCCACATACGATTGAAATTGTATTTTTTAAGTTAATATTTACTTTATCTAATAGGCAGGTTACCACCCCAATATCCCCCCCCCACTTGCCGGATTGACATTTATCAACACTCCTTAATACTTCTAAGTTTTTAACTTTTTTCCATTCTTCAAATTGTGATTTATATATAATATCTTCAGGACTTTTTGCTCCATAACAAAGAATAATTCTTTTAAATCTGTCCATCTGATGTATAAGCGTTAACAATAATGAGCGAAGAGGCGCCATACCCACACCACCCCCGAGAATCAGTATTTCTTTATCAAACATATTTTCCAAAGGGTACCCCTTTCCATACGGTCCTCGTATACCCACAGTATCGCCGCTTTTTAACTGATGTATCTTTTCAGTTACATATCCAACTTTCATTATTGTAATATCTATTGTATCAGTTTCAAAAGGCGATGATGATGGTGTAACCGGAGCTTCCCCTATACCATTAAGTGAAAACTCAATAAATTGACCTGTTTTAAACGAAAATTTTTCGGAAGGTTTAAGTGTAAATGTTTTGATATTAGAACTTTCGTCGGTAATTTTAATAATTTCAGACTTAAACGATTGATAGATATTTGTCATTTTTTTAAACTACGCTTGCACAGATTAGGGCTAATTGTTAAATCACCGTAATCGTCTTTTAAAATCTGTGCCCGACACTTCCGCTACTTCCGCCACTTCCGCCACTGAACCGTTGGCGGACAAGGAACCGTTGTCGGACAAGGAGCCGTTGGCGGGTAAATAATCATGAGCGTTGATGTCTTTTTCAATACTATTCACTCAATAAAGTTAATACTTTTCTTATATCAATTTCGGCAGGACACACGTCTATACACCTGCCGCACCCAGTACATGCATAAAAACCAAAATTTTCGTATCTATAATTTATCTTACATGAATAAAAATTCCTGTATCTTGAATGTTTGGTATGTCGCGGATTCCCGCCACCTGCAACCCTTGAATAGCCCTTAAACTGACAGGTATCCCAAATTCTGTTTTTTTCAAAATCTTTCAATTCACTAATAAGAAAACAATAGCATGTAGAACAAATAAACCTGCAACCACCGCATTCAACGCATTCTTTTGCAATTTCTTTCCATAAATCCATTTTAAACGGTTTTACGGCTTCGTTAAGTTTTTTTGCAAATTTATAATCTTTATTATTTTCAAGAACTAATTCGAACATTTGCTTTCTCTTTTCTTCAGATTCCTTAACATAATCCTGAATTGAAATTTGGAACAAATTACTATTATTTTTAATTAAATCATTACCTTTTTCAGTCAAAGTTTCTACGACATAGCCGTTTTTTACAGTTCGTAAATTTATGTCAAAACCAAATGTCGGATAAGGAAAACCTTCTATTTTTGAACAGAAGCAACAATATTTAGCCGACGTGCAGTCTGCTGATATTAATATAGTATTTTTTCTTGATGCTTCATATACCGGATCCGTATATTCACCACCCAAGAACATATTGTCAAGAGTCATAAGATGTGCAATTTCACATGCTTTAACACCTACTATTATTTTTTGTTTTTTTGTATCAAACGGAACAATCTTTTCGGAAGGTGGAAAGAAAAAAGATTTTATGGGAACGCTTGAACGATAACTGCCAAGCAACGAATCGTTTAAATTCTCTGCATTTAATTTTTGATAATGATAATCTTTATCGCCTTGCATAAATAAAGAATATACATCATATTTTTCCACCTGATTTAGTAAAAAATTTTGCCAGTTTTTAGTATTAATATATTTTATTTCCATATTTAAAAACTGTTTCCTTCCACCACTAATCTCTATTTTTTATAAGATTATACAAGAGAAGCCACTTTTTGTCAAGCAGTATTGAGAACAATTCTATTTGGTTTGAGAATGTCCAAATCGGAAGGTTAACGAAATGCGGTATGTATTACCTAAATCGCCGTAAGGAACAAAAGCAAAATCTGCCTGATAATTTTTATATTTCACACCGGCCCCGCCATGAATGCCTTTGCCTGTATTTTCATCCTGATTAAATTTATAGCCTGCTCTTAATGCTAAAATATCAAATAATAGGTATTCCCCGCCTATTCTAAAATCATTTTGATTATCAATAGATTTTGCCGCATCAATTCCTATTATTGCATTTTTAATATATTTAATACCAAGCCCGATTCTTAAAGAAAGAGGCAGAGAAAATGATTCCTGATAAAGCTCAATTTTACTACCGATATTTTGAGCTACAACCCCAATATTTAAGTCGGATATTTTATATAACAATCCAAAATCAACAGCATATGCAATATCATTTCTTTCTTCAATAACTTCACGTACTATTTTCATATTTGTTCCTAAATGGATATTATCATTAAATCTTTTACTGAAAGAAAGAGTTGACATACCATCATTTGCACCAAAAGTTCCATCCAAAGTATTACCATTTATATCTCTTTTTATCAATCCTGTGGTATACAAATAATTCAATGTTAAACCCAATGTCCAATCTTTTCCGACAGGCTGGGCATATCCTACAAACTCATTTTTTATATCCTGTATCCATTCATTATGTGTTAATGTTACTTCTGCCTTGTTGATTTGCGATAATCCGGCAGGATTGTACCGTATTGCATTTACATCGTCAGATATTCCTGAAAAAGCGCCACCCATCCCAACCGGTCTTGCAACCGTATCTATCTTAAGAAAAGAACAACCGGTTGTTCCGACACCTTTGGCAAAAATTTGCTTATTGGATATTAAAATCAAACAAATAAATAATAAATATGTTTTTTTCATGATTCACACCATGCAATATCAAACAATCCTACTATCATTTACCCCGTTAGAGATAGGAAGCGTTTTAAAAAAATGCTTCCGTGTATTATAGAAAAGATTTTATACAATATAAATATTATTTCTAATAGCATATACATATATACAAACGCATCTCTAACGGGGCTTACCAGAATATCGCTATTTTCTCCATTTTGGATTTCAAATTGTCGCTTTTTATCAAATATATATATATTCCGCTTGCGACCATCTCGTCATTACTATTTTTTCCATCCCACTTACCAATTTTTGAACCGGTTTGTATTTCTATTCCCTCTCCTTCTTTTAATGTTCGCACCAATTCACCTGCGATATTATATATGAATATCCTTGTATTTACAGAATTCAATGTAATATTTGAAACTCGTAAATAACCAGCTGTATTCATGTAACACGGGTTAGGATAAGCGAACGATTCGGATAAATTCTGTGGAGGTGACAATTCCATTAAGGCATATGTTGAAAAATGCCATATTTTTCCTGTAACAATATTTTTTACCCTATCAACAACCGAATTTACAACAAAAACCCATCCCTTGACTATTTTATCAAGGACAAACATTCCAATATTTTCTTCTTTCGTATTTGTACCATCAATTATTCCATCTTGGTTCTCATCTGGATATGGGATAGAAATAGTTACGGGCTCTTCAAATTCACTTATTTCACTGCCTGTAGTATCTCCTGTAGCCGTTACATCACGATATAAATCAACATTTTCTATTGGTTTTATTCCCTTGTCATCTATAATGTTATTGTTAGCTTGATTGATTTCATTTGTATTTACATTTGTACTGGATATTTTAATATTCAAGTCTTCCTGAACTACTCCCGATGAGATATTAACATTTGTTCCATCACTATTAGAAGCTGTTCCCCCGACTGATGCTAAAATAGTAGTATCTACATTAAAAGTTTCACCGCCGGTGATTGTCGTTCCAATATTACCTGCGGAATCAACAATAGAAATATTAAAGGTTGCAATACCTTCTTGAGTGGTTGATTCTATATAAGAGTTTCCAGTCCAATTCTTATTCTCACCTAACAACGGTATTTTAACTGAAGAACCATTAAAAGGTGTATACCATAAGTTTGGCACCTGTATTATATCGTTTGCATCGGTAATTGTTAGTGTAACACCAAATTGTCCGGTTTTTAAAGGCGGTGTCGGCGATATGCTTATTAGTGCAGTCGGTGCAACAGTATCAACTATAAAACTACCGGAACTTATCGTTGTATTATTAGCAAGATCGTAACAAGAAGCATTTATGGCAGCCAAACCATCATAACCGCTAATTACAGTATATGTCCCAATCCAAACAATACTATCAATGCTGTTCATAGTAATATTTGTAGGCGTTGATTGTCCGTTTTGTTTTATGGAAACGTTTGGAGCCTGTTTTAGTTTTTCGTTTGCGGTTATATTTATTGTAATGCTGCCAGTTGTTGCAGGATTATTAGAAGATGCAACATTAATTGTAGGTGAAGTGGCATCAATTATAAACCCGTATTTTGCTGTTTCTCCGGCGTTACCTGCATTATCAATACTTCTTAAGTGAAACCAATAAGTCCCGTCTGCCATAGAAAATGATGTAGAATTTGAATTAGTTTCAGTTGTTCTATCTAATTCAAAATTCTCAGTTTGGTTTAGGGAATATGAATAGCCCATGATACCCGATGCAGAATCAACTGAAGATGTCCATGATAATAAAACATTACTATTTGAAGTTGCAATATTCGGAGAGTGCGATGTTGAAGTAATGGTAGGAACTGAAGGTAATGAAACATCAATTGTTGTATACTTATTCATAGTATTAGAATATACCTCAGTATTTTCTGCATTATCTTTTGCTCTTGACCTAAAATAATAAGTTTGACCGTCTTGAACTGTTATAGGTGATATCGGACCGAAAGTAGACGAACTTAATTCGGTATCCGTAAGCCAATCGGTCCATATACCAGAAGATCCTACTTTATACTGAATATCAAAACCTTTTAGTTCTGAACCACCAGTATCATATCCTGACCAATTAACATTAAAATAATTATAATTTGTATATTGGTTTAACATTTGTATAGAAGATACAGGCACCGATTGGTCAAGATATAATTCAGCAACCGAATGATTAGTATAATTTTTATTACCCTTAGTATCTTCCAACCAGATATAAACATTATTAATACCACTACTGCTTGTTATTACAATCGGTTTAACTGCCTGCCAATTACCGTCGGAATTTGAGGTTGGAATACTCCCTACCTTATACCATGCACCAGTCTTAATACCGGAATCATCAATTGGATTTGTCCAATTGATGCTAAAAGAATTTGAGTTTGTCCAATCGCTCGGAGTTATCACTAAGTTTACGGGAGAATCTGGTGCGGTTATATCAGGCACTTCAGTTGATATAATAACAAGATTCCTGTAGGTTGACCACGATGATGAATTGCCGACCCCGTCAACTGCCTGTACCTGCCAATAATATGTAGTATTTATAGATAATGGTGTTATTGCCGTATAACTAGAAGTATTTAAATTTATGACATTAATAACAGGTAAATTGAAATTTGAATTATTAGCAACCTGTAGATTATATTTAATACCGGCAGCATCTGTAACATCCGACCAATCAAACGTTGGTTTCAAAGATGCAGTTTGTGAAAAGTTTATTGGCGAAACCAGAGTAGGTGTCGCCGGTGGTGTAATATCTACTATAAAATCCTTATTATTTACTACTAAAAATTCTTGCCAATCGCTCACTGCACCGTAAGAATCCTTAGCTCGATACTGCCAGTGATAACCTGAACTTAATAGATTGCTGCATAGGATAGCGACTCTATTGCCGCTAGCAACAAAATTGCTTATCATTCCATCTGTCGGAATACCGGTAAACAATTCGCTTGTTTTTCGTAATTCAATTTCCAATCTAACTTTATCATTATTAGTATCACTCAATGTTGCTTTTAAAACAACACTATTGTCAGGTATTATAGATGCTTCTGGAATCGCGGTCAGATAATCCGACTTATACTGGTTTGCACTCGTAGGCACGTTTGGGTTGTTATTGGGAAGAAATTTCAGATGTCTTATAACCACCCATCCAACACTACCATTATCAAAATTTACGTTCCACCAGATATATTTATGTAAACTATCACCGGGTAAATATCCGTATATTGGTCCGTCTATTATTTTTCCGGTAGCACCGAGTGAAATACTGCCTATTACACTTCCTCCGGGCGTCGCTCGTAAATCCATTCCCGAAGTGGTTTTTACTTTCGTATCCAATCCAATAAAACTATAATGCCTTCTTGGGATATAATTATTATCTCTTGATAGAATCCTTCTGACAGTCCCAGCCGGTGGTACACCTGAAATATTTAAACCGACACACGATTCATTAACCCAAACTCTGCCGTCATCAGTAAAATCTTCAAATATTCTTACGTGAGAACCTGCATAATTAAAAATATCTCCCGGCTCTAAATCATCATAATTAACTTCTATTGTTATATATGGCAGTGTTGATGTACTATATTTTTCAGCCAAAGAAGTATAACCCCAGCATTGCGAAGTAAAACCGGAACAATCCACTCCGGCAAAATCAAAATGAGATGCACCAAATACTTTACTGTCACCTGCTATTGCTTTATTATTTATTTTTGTCTGGAATTGTGAAACGGATTCGGAACCACCCCAGTTATACGCAACACCTTTATATGTCCGACCAGCCACCAAATTGTTGTATGAGTAATTTGCATTACCGGAATAACAATACCAGCTGTAGTTAATATAATTTGATGCAGCAGCTAATATACCGCTTCTTGTTATTGCCAAAGTATTACTTAAAAGAAAGATAATATCGGTAAGAATAAATAAGCTAATAAACAGATAAGATTTTTTTTTCCTTGAAAGCATATTGATACCGTTGAAAAACCTACTTCGTAGCGAGATTTTAAGATTTTGAGCGAAGCAAGGAAGCCGAGCAGTCCCGCAAAGCGGGATAAGGCGAGGATGACGAAGAGGTAGCCAAAATACTGAAATCGGAGTAGAAAAGGGGTTTTTCAACGGTATCATAATATTATTGTTGTTCAAATTTAATTACTTGTACTCCTTTAGGAGTAGTTAAAAACTGATAAACATTCCCCATATTATCCACATCAATTTTTTTGTAGACAGTTGTATAATAATTATTATCAAGTTCAATAACTGTTATTAAATTTCCGTTTTCATCATACTTTCTTACCTCTAAATGAACATAATTATCTTCTGAAATCCTCTCAATTTCAACATATATAAATCCATGTTTATCTTGCTCTAAAAACAATACAGCACCAAAAGAATCCGATATGTTATCAGATATCTCTTTTAAAATATCGCCATTATCGTTCATAACTTGAATAGCAGCTTTATGCTTATTTTCGCGTTTAATTCTAAACCATTTTTCTTTTTTGTTATTAGGCATTCCGGACTTTTCATTTTTCAAGTGTTCCCGTTCATTAAGTTTTACCAATTTGCCTTTGTCTCTCTTTCCAATTTGAAAACTTCTATTAAATTTCTTAACAAAAATATTACCAAAATCATCCATTTTCATACCTTCACCATATCCCTCATTTAACTTAATATCATTTGATATGGCGATGGATTCAACTATACCGCCTGTAGATGTATATATTTTCAACATCTGTCCGTCCAATACATATAGATATTCATTATCGTCGGAAATAATATTTGTTCCATATACTTTATCGCCCAATGTACCGATTAACTTACCTTTTTTATTATATTTTTTTATATTTTTATTTATAGAATCAAAAACTAAAACGTTCCCTTTTCTACCTACGTGAAACGTATTTGGTCCCACCGACTCAATTTCCTGTCCTTTAATTAGTCCGAATTCATTAGGTTCTGTTCCCCAGTTTGCATCGATTAACACTCTTGAGACATAACTTTGAGAACATTCAATTGAAACGGATAAATTAAAAAATAAAAATAATATTAAAATTAAAAAACATTCATTTTTCTTTGTTATCATTATTCTTTTCATAATTACATTAAATATCAAAAAGACAGAAGTTACATTCATTTTCTTTTAGATGAAAGTTTTTAACTCGTTAATCTTTAATCCGCCTTTGTAAAATTCTATGTCCGCAAGCGAGCGCAAGCGAGTGCAAGCGAGTGTAAGCGAGTGTAAGCGAGTGTAAGCGAGCATAAGCGAGCATAAACCCGTAGTGTTTCAATTTCCAAGAAAATAATAATATATTGATATATTCGCTATAAACTCAACCCCACTTACCCTATAGTCATCCGATTTTAGACCAATAAAAGCAGGAGATAAGTCTAATTCAAGAGATAATCTTTTTGTCAAATAATATTCACCACCTAAAAATACCGAACCTTCGTAACCATTTCCTTCCATTTCGAGTGTATCAAAACCTATATATCCACCTTCTAAACCTGTAAAACCTTTCATCTTTTCGTCACAATAAAAATTCCAATATACTCGTCCGGCATAAACGTTTATTCCTTCGCCGGTTGCCCAACGAAATTCTGAATTTATCCGTTTAGAAAAGTTGTATTTTAATCCAAAATATGGCCAGCCTAGACCGAGTCCTAATTTATTTTCTTCACAATAAGTTGTTTTAATACAAGAAAACATTATTACTACCAATAACAATATATATAATAATTTAATCTTTAGCAATATAATTCTTTTCATTTCATTATTTCCATTTTACACATTTAATGATATCTTGAACAAGATCACTATATATTATATAGGGATAATTATTAGCATCGAGTGCTATTGAATTATAATAACCCACATTACCTGTTGAATCGGCTATTTGAATCGACCAATTAGTTCCATCCCACTTAGCAAATTTAAGATCTCCGTTTGTATGGTCATAATAAGAAATATACGGGTTATTGTTTGTATCAAGCGATAGTGCGGTAAACCGTCCAACGTCACCGGCAGAATCTATTGTTCTGGTATTCCATAAGTTTCCACTCAATTTAGCAAATTTAAGATCTCCATTTGTGTAGTCATAATAAGAAATATACGGATTATTGTTTATATCAAGCGATAGTGCGGTATAATGACCTATATTACCTATAGAATCAACTGTTTGATTTATCCAATTGGTTCCAGTCCATTTAGCAAACTTTAGGTCGCTATTTGTGTAATCATAATAAGAAATATACGGGTTATTGTTTGTATCAAGCGATAATGAAGTATACCAGCCCACTATACCAGTTGAATCAACGGTCTGAGTAATCCATGAATTACCGTTCCATTTGGCATATTTCAAGTCGCCATTAGCATAATCGTAATATGATATATGAGGATTGTTATTTGAATCAAGTGCTATAGAACTGAAATCACCAACACTTCCCACAGAATCAACCGTTTGAATAATCCACGAATTACCGTTCCATCTAGTATATTTTAGATTGCCGCTCGCATAATCATAATATGCAATATGCGGATTGTTATTTGAATCAAGAATTATTGAGCTAAAATCACCCACGCTCCCCGCAGAATCAATTATTTGAGTAACCCATGAATTACCGTTCCATTTAGCATATGTTAAATCATAATTGAAATCACTATAAGTAATATGAGCATTTTTATTGGTATCAAATGCAATTGAAGTATAATATCCAATGTATGAATCTGCCAATGAACCAAGAGATGTAATTTCCCAATTATTAACAGAATCTTGAACGTTTATATTTGTACTGCTTGAAGAGTTGCCACCCCTGCCATCAGAGACACTACAATAGATTGTATATATTCCCGCTGTTGAAGGAGCAGTCCAAATAGCTGCATTTCCGCTTCCTGAAATTGTGCCATTTGCAGAAGTCCAAGAATAGATTAAAGTATCACCATCTGGATCGGAAGCAATGCTGGAAATATTGATTACTCCACCTATAAATATACTTGATAGACTCGCTGTTAAAACAGGTGTAATCGGAGAATTATTTATAGGATTAACATATGTTCGAACAGTTATATTTACATTGCCCGAGGCACTTCCACCTTTATTATCAGAGACATTACAATAAATTGTGTATGTTCCTGTAGATATTGGAGCTGTCCAAGTAATTATGTATCCGCTTCCTGAAATTGTGCCATTTGCAGAAGTCCACGAATAACTTAAGACATCTCCATCCGGATCAGAAGTAATACAGGATATCTCGGTTGTTTCGCCCGGCGTAAGTATATTTGTTGGAGTAACAGATAGTGTAGGATTAAGCGGTGAACTGTTTGTATTTGTATATAAAGTTCCTGAAGAAATCACAGTATTCCAATCAAAAATATTGAAATCTTTATCTATATTTATTATACCCAAAATATTTACTTTTAAGCCACCTAATCCTTTCAGTCCCCCTGAAAGAATCCAATCAAAATCCAACTCGGATGCTTCGGCTCTCAAATTCAAATATCCATCGACATCAATATAAGGTCCTGCAACTCCATAAATCTTAAGAGTCGACTGTGCGCCTCCGTAACCCTTAACGTTACATATACCAAGAAGAGTTGGTGGACTAAAACCAAAATTATTAGTTAGCTGACTTATCGGTGTCCATTTGCCATTCTTATATGATATTCCCGCAGTATAAGTAGCGTCCTGAACAATACTTGTTGTAACCTTGTAGCCAACAGTTCCATTGCCTCCAACTACTATAGCAACCTCAGGAACGAAAACTACAGGGCCTATTATTATAGGAACAAAATAAAATTTTGCTATTTCTATTTCCTTATCAAAAACTATATTTTTTAACTCCGACTTCAATTCAATTGATGCATTTTCTTTTATATTACTTGAAAATTTAAATTCATCTAAATGAAACCAATTAATAACTATTTTACCATCAATATTAATTTTGAACGAAAAAGAACCATTAGCAATAATTCTATCATAAGTAGTATTTTCGTTGCCATCCAAATCAAATAATACTGCACTATCTATTTTGACAGAAAATTCAGATTCTAATAAGGATTTCATTGGAGTAACACCTTGTCTAAACCATGGTGCTTTTTGAACACTTATATCTGATTGTGTTAGCGGTTCACTAAATTCTACATCTAACTTTTCAAATGCTTCTTCTAAAGTCGCAGTTGTTGTATTGACAGAATAACCATTTGCCGTAGTATTTATAGATGTAATTTTTTTTAGCGACCCATCTCCCTTAGTCACTATTATTATATCACCCGGTTTAAGTGTTGCCACTTGTGTTGCGTTATTGTTAAAGATATAGGTAAGACCATCTTGTGAAATTTGAGATAAGTTATTATTGGTTTCATCAGCAAGGATTTTTGTACTCGGACCCAAAATAATTTTTGTTGCATCCAATTTTTTATCTTTAAGTTGTTTTACTTTATTTTTTACTGCTGAAATTATTCCTAAATGCACTTTTGCATAACCAATAGAATTTAATGAAAATATCAATAATATTATAATAAATTGACTAATTAAATTGTATGGAAATTGTTTTCTTTTTTTCATTTTTATTATATAAAAAAATCTATCATTAAAGGATAGATGAATCTCCACGGGTTAAAAACCCGTGGTATCTTTTGCTTCAGGACTCCATGGAGCGGAATCCTACCCGAAGACCATTCATCCGCACCTTTAGGTGTGCCTTTAGTCGCGATTTTACAAACGTGGTCTTCTGGCTGCAGGATGAAGCTATAACTGCACTATTTAATGGAATTAAGATTTTTTTCACAAATTTTCTATTATTCATATTCAACTTGCTACGCTTAATCTTAACTAAATATTTTGACAACTAAAAATTAGATGTCTTTAATTTGCATAAGTTTCAATATACTTGCCAATCTTTTATTTATTCTAATAGATTATATTTAAATTAACTAAATATATAATGCATATTTGATATTTTGTGAAATAAATTTCATATAGGGGACAGAGTCAGGTAATAAGGTTATGAAATAAATGTCATTATCACTTTTAAATATCGGCAATCCATCCATTAAACCATCAGCACCGCCGAACAAGTTCGGCAACTACAGGCGGGGAGACCCCGCCACTATCGCACCATCGCACTCCGCCATCCGCCAATCCGTCGGCTGACGGAGCGGAGGCGGACGCACTATCGCACTATCTCACAATTGCCAGTTTGCCTTTTTTCGTTTGTCCCG
>DMMW01000048.1:15945-58396 GCA_003452965.1 Elusimicrobiota bacterium | reverse complement strand
TGATATTAAGAACATAGCATCATTGCCGTCAAGGGAACAATTATTGGCAAATGTTGTAGGTGGTATAGCTGCACCAATGATCGGTTTAGTAAGTGTTTTGTCGGGGCCGATGAGAAAACTGGTGATTGTATTAAGCGCAGCGAGCAATAAAAAAAATTAAAAGCGAAAATTAGTTAAGGAGGATATCGATATGGCTGGTAATGGAAAAGATGAAATTTTAGATGCAATATCTAAAATGACCGTTATTGAGTTGGCTGATTTAGTAAAAGCGCTGGAAGAGAAATTTGGTGTTTCTGCTGCAAGTTTTGCAGCGGCGCCGGCAGCTGCTGGTGCAGCAGGCGGTGCAGCGGCTGAAGAAAAAACAGATTTTTCTGTAGTACTCACAGCAGCAGGTAACCAAAAGATTAATGTAATTAAAGTTGTTCGTGAATTAACAGGTCTCGGTTTGAAGGAAGCGAAAGATTTGGTAGAAGGTGCACCAAAATCGGTTAAAGAAAGCGTTCCGAAAGCACAAGCAGAAGAGATGAAAAAGAAACTTGTGGAAGTCGGAGCGACAGTAGAGATTAAGTAAGCGATATTTGTCTTATTCCAAACACTGAACAACAATTTTGTAAAGTGTTGTTTTTGAATTTGTTCTTTATACTTTTTCGCAGAAAACCCTGTGATTCATCAAAGGGATGTCCGTCCTCTGCAGTAGCAGTGCTACTGCTACGGAGGATGGAAATGCGAAACAAGTACCCTCACGGCTAGTTTTGCGACAGTCCCCCCTGTCAGTTTTACGTAGTAAAACTAGGGGGGATAAAAACTGTGCGGGGTTATAGATTGATACCCTGCGATTTGCCGCAGGGAGCTTCATTAAAGCGAGGTATATTAATGAAAAGATTGAATTTTGGTAAAATTCCTTCAGTGCTGGATTTACCCGATTTAGTGGAAGTTCAAAAAAATTCATTCAAAGAGTTCCTTCAAGATAATATTGAACCGGAAAAAAGAAAGGTGAGTGGTCTCCAGGCATCCTTTCTTGATGTTTTTCCGATTTCATCTTCAAGTGGTGAATATATACTTGAGTTTGTTTCGTATGAAATAGGTAAACCGAAATTTACCGAAGAAGAATCATTGCTTACCGATTCTACCTACGCAGCGCCTATTAAAGCTACTTTCCGTCTTTTGTTAAAGCAAGAAAAAGGTAATCCTAAGGAAATATCGCAACAGGATGTATATATGTGTGATTTGCCGCTAATGACAAAAAATGCATCCTTTATTATTAACGGGATTGAAAGAATTGTCGTTACTCAAATGCACAGGTCTCCTGGGGTAATTTTTGAAGAGGCGGAAGAAACAGCAATTTCAATTTATGGTAAGCATCTTTATTTTGCCAGGATTATTCCGTATCGTGGCGCATGGGTTGAATTCGAATTTGATGATAAAAATGTTTTATGGGTTAGAATAGATAAGAAAAGAAAATTTTTAGCGACCACCCTTCTGCGTGCATGCGGGGTGGATAAAGATTCGGATATTATAAAACTATTTTATAAGAGTGAATCAGTTTCCCTTGATGAAAAAGCATTGGGACGCATAGTGGCGGAAGATATAGTGGATACCAAAACAGGTGAAATTTTGGTTGAAGCAAATAGAAAAATTACAAATGAACTTCTTGAAAATTTACGTAAATCGGATAAATTAAAAAGCATTTCTGTTATTATAACTGAGCTTAATGTTGATGACGGCGTTGTTAAAGATTTAACGATTCATGAAACGCTCGCACAGGACAAAAATAAAAATAAGCAAGAAGCAATAATGGATATTTATAAAAAAATTCGTGCGATGGAATATATAAGTACGGATCAGGCTGAGAACTATATTTCCAATCTTATTTTAAAGAATCCTAAAAAATATGATTTATCAAAAGTAGGTAGATATAAATTAAATAAAAAATTAAAGAACGTTTTTGATGAGTTGAATTTGGAAATGCCGAAAGAAATTAAGAAAACGCTTACAGTTGAAGATATTATTGCCGTTATGAAATATGTTTTGGATTTGAATAATGGTTTGCCAGGAAGAGATATTGATGATATAGACCATCTGGGGAATCGAAGAATCAGAGCGGTTGGCGAGCTTTTAGAAAATCAAATGAGGATAGGTCTGGCGCATATGGTTCGTTTAACTCGCGAAAAAATGAATACGAAAGACCGTTCACAACTTACACCGAGGACAATCTTGAATACACAACCGGTTATCGGAATAATAAGGAGATTTTTTGGAACAGGGCAGTTATCTCAGTTCATGGACCAGATCAATCCGTTGGCTGAACTTACACATAAGAGAAGACTTTCTGCATTGGGTCCCGGCGGTTTACACAGAAAGCGGGCAGGATTTGAAGTAAGAGATGTCCATCATACTCATTACGGTAGAATTTGTCCGATTGAGACGCCTGAAGGGCCGAATATTGGTCTTATTACATCGCTTGCGTGTTATTCCAGGGTGAATGAGTACGGACTTTTAGAAACGCCTTATAGAAAAGTGGAAAAGGGAAGGGTTACTGAAAAAATTGATTATCTTACAGCGGATAGAGAGGATGAGTACACGATTGCCCAGGCGAATTCCCCTATTGATAAAACCGGTAAATTTTTAGCGAATGCTATTTCTGCACGTCACGGCGGTGATTTCATTTTTGTCAATCCTTCAGAAATCGACTATATGGATATCTCGCCATTACAGGTAGTTTCTACATCGGCAGCTTTGATTCCTTTTCTTGAACATGACGATGCTAACCGTGCATTGATGGGTTCCAATATGATGAGGCAGGCTGTTCCACTTCTTTTAACGGAAGAGCCGATAGTTGCAACAGGTATTGAGGATAGAATTGCAAAGGATTCTGGAGCGGTACTGGTCAGTAATAAAAACGGGCAGGTATTAAGTGTTGATGCGAATCAGATTGCCATTCAGGACAAGCAAACGCAGGAAATTGAAGTGCACAGATTAAGGAAATTTGAACGTTCAAATCAAGATACCTGTGTTAATCAAATTCCTATAGTTAAAAAAGGTGATATGGTAAAAAAGGGACAACCTATAGCGGACGGCGCATCAACAAAAGATGGCGGGTTAGCGTTAGGCAGGAATCTTTTAGTTGCATTTATGTCATGGGAAGGCTATAATTATGAAGATGCAATTTTAGTGTCAGAAAAGTTAGTCCGTGAAGGTATTTTCACATCAGTGCATATTCAGGAATTTATTGTTGAAGCGAGAGATGCCAAGATGGGTCCTGAGGAAATTACAAAGGATATTCCCAACGTATCCAAAGATGCTCTTATGAATTTGGATGACAATGGGATAATAACAGTCGGAAGTATAGTAGAACCCGGCGATATACTTGTAGGGAAAGTAACTCCTAAAGGTGACCAGCAAACAACACCTGAAGAGCGTTTGTTAAGAGTAATTTTTGGTAAGAAAGCTGAAGAAGTGAAAGACGCTTCGTTGCGGGTACCGCCAGGAGCATATGGCAAGGTTTGTGACGTTAAAATATTTACGAGAAAAGAAAAACTCTCAAAAGAAGAGATGAGGAAAAGGATTAAAGAGATTGAAGAGAGATTTAAAAAAGAGTTTGAGAACGCTAAAAACGTACGTTCTGCAAGTATTAAATCTGTAAAAGAATCAAAGATGAAGACAAGCGAAAAGAATATAGAAATTAACAAGATAAACGAACTTTTTAATAAAAGGCAAGCAGAGATTAAGAAATCTGAAAAATTTGAAAAAGAATCCCTTAAGGTTGGCGATGAATTACCTATAAGCGTAAATAAAATCGTTAAGGTTTATATAGCGATGATAAGAAAGCTTAATGTGGGTGATAAGATTTCAGGACGTCATGGCAATAAAGGCGTGGTTGCAAAAATTCTTCCAATAGAAGATATGCCTTATTTACCAGACGGCACGCCTGTTGATGTTGTTATATCCCCTCTTTCCGTACCATCCAGAATGAATGTCGGTCAAATACTTGAGATGATGCTTGGTTGGGCGGGAATTATGATGCAAACACAAATGATTTGTCCCGTTTTTAACAGTGCCAAAGAAAAAGAAGTGAAAGAACAGATTGCTCAAGCAAAAAAACATTTAATTGCAAAAGGGATTAAGGAGAAATTCTTGCCAGATGACAGCTGTCGTATTACGTTATATGACGGTCGTACGGGTATTCCTTTTGATGAAAAAATTACTATCGGATATATGTATATTATGAAGCTGGCACATCTTGTTGACGATAAGATGCATGCGCGTTCAACAGGTCCATATTCGCTTATAACCCGGCAGCCGCTCGGCGGCAAGGCACAGTTCGGAGGACAGAGAGTGGGTGAAATGGAGGTATGGGCAATAGAAGGATACGGAGCTGCTTATACTCTTCAGGAATTTTTAACTATTAAAAGCGATGATGTAGCAGGCAGAACCAAAATGTATGAAGCAATAATAAACGGTAAGCCGATAACACTTATGGGGGTTCCGGAAGCATTCAAGGTCTTGGTCAAAGAATTACAGGCACTGGGCTTGAATATGGAATTACTAAAAAATTAGAAAGAGACGATTACACGGATTTTCAAAGGCGATTACACAGATTGGGGCTTGTAATAAATATTTATAAAGGCTGTTAAGTTTTTTTAATGGTCTTAAATATAAAAAGTTTTAAAGTTTAGGAGCGGATAAATATGGCTAAGTTTGAAAAAAGTCAATTGAAGATATCCAAAGCAAGAAGAAAATTAGTTCCGCAGTTGGATTATTCTAATTTCGAAAAAATTAAAATTTCGCTCGCGTCACCTGATATTATTCGTTCTTGGAGTTACGGCGAAGTAAGAAAACCAGAAACTATTAATTACAGGACTTTTAAACCTGAAAGAGATGGATTGTTTTGTGAAAAGATATTCGGACCGGTTCATGACTGGGAATGTAACTGCGGTAAATATAAATATATTAAACATAAAGGTGTAACCTGCGACCGATGCGGAGTAGAGGTTACCGAATCAAAAGTGCGTCGAGAAAGAATGGGACATATAGAACTATCGACACCGATAGTGCATATATGGTTTTTAAGGAAAAATCCTTCAAAAATTGCAACGCTCTTAGATATTAAACTATCCGATATAGAAAAGATAATATACTATGCAAGGTATGTTGTTTTGAGTGTAGAGAGAAACGATAATAAATTGCCGGTTTATGAAAAGCAGCTTCTCAGTGACGAGGACTATCAAAAATTTAAAAATGAAAATGGGCTTAAAATAAAAGTAGGGATAGGTGCTTCTGCAATTTTAGAATTAATTAAAGGCATAAATTTAGAAGAAGAAGCGAAACATCTTCGTGCTGAACTCAAAAAAGAAAAATCCGAGGCAAATAGAGTTAAAGCTGTTAAACGGTTACGTTTGATAAACGGATTTGTCAAGTCCGGAATAAAACCGGAATGGATGATAATGACTGTACTTCCGGTACTGCCACCCGATTTAAGGCCTCTGGTCCCGCTTGACGGTGGAAGATTTGCTGCGTCAGATTTGAACGATTTATACAGAAGAATAATCAATAGAAATAACAGATTAAGACATCTTGAGTCGCTCAAGTCGCCGGAGTTAATGATACATAACGAAAAACGTTTGTTACAGGAAGCGGTAGATTCTCTTATTGAAAACGGCGCAAGAGGAAAATTCGTGACAGGAGCCGGGAATCGCCCGTTAAAATCATTAACAGATATAATAAAAGGAAAGACAGGGCGTTTCCGCCAAAATCTATTAGGAAAACGGGTTGATTATTCGGGAAGAAGCGTTATAGTTGTAGGTCCTGAATTAAAATTAAATCAATGTGGACTTCCTAAAGAAATGGCGTTGGAATTATTCAAGCCGTATATAATTAGAGAAATTATCAATCGCGGATTGGTATCATCGCTTAAAGCGGCGAAGAGATTTTTAGAGAAACAAAGACCTGAGGTTTGGGATATTCTTGATAATATCACTAAACATCATCCTGTTATGCTGAACAGAGCTCCGACTTTGCACCGTCTGGGTATACAGGCATTTGAACCGGTGCTAATTGAGGGACGTGCAATTCGTTTGCATCCTTTAACCTGTTCCGCGTTTAATGCTGATTTTGACGGTGACCAGATGGCTGTTCATATCCCGTTATCCGAACAAGCTATAAAAGAGGTAAGAGAAAGAATTTTATCAACTAATAATTTGCTTATTCCTTCAAACGGTCGTTCAGTTGTTTCCCCTTCACAAGATATGGTAGTGGGATGTTGTTATCTGACAAAACCGAAGTTAAATGTGTTTGGCGAAGGAAAGATTTTTTGCGATACCGATGAAGTCATAACAGCATATCAAAATGATCAGGTTAATTTGAATGCGATGATAAAAGTAAAAGGAATAAATAAAATTAGTGACGATAACCAGAAAAAATCAGAAAAACTCGACATGTTGAAATGGACTGATTATACCACAGTTGGCAGAGTTATTTTTAACAGTGTTTTACCCAAGGAAATAGGTTTTATTAATAAAACAATAGGTAAGAAAGATATATCCAATATAATAGAAACTTGTTTTAAGCAATTAGGTCCTCAGACCACAGTTCCTTTATTGGATGAGCTCAAAAAAATGGGTTTTAAATATGCCACGCTTTCAGGTTTGTCGATTTCAGTAGATGATATTATGGTACCCCTTGAAAAAACACAAATAATAAATGCCGCAAGGAAACAGGTAAAGGAAGTAGAAAGCCAGGCAAAAAAAGGAATAATTACAAACCTTGAAAGATACAACAGGGTTATTGATATATGGACTCATGCAACGGACACGATATGTGATTTGATGTTTGATAGAATGGCAGAACAGGAAAAAAAGCCGTATGTAGATGGTGCTTCCAAATTTAACTCAGTTTATATAATGGCGGATTCCGGTGCAAGGGGTAGTCGTGCTCAGGTAAGGCAGCTTGGTGGAATGCGTGGCTTGATGGCAAAACCCGCAAAACGTCTTACCGGGCAAATTGGGGAAATTATTGAACAGCCTGTCGAATCAAATTTCAGGGAAGGATTAACTGTTTTAGAATATTTTATTTCAACGCACGGTGGCAGAAAAGGTTTGGCGGATACGGCACTTAAAACATCGGAAGCTGGTTATTTAACACGTAGACTTGTTGATGTCGCCCACGATTTGGTTATATCTGAAGAAGATTGTGGAACACTGAACGGAATAAAAGTCGGCGCTATAGTTGTTGGCGGCGAGGCAATAGAATCGTTATCTGAAAGAATTATTGGAAGGTGTGCTTTGGATAATGTAGTTGGTGTTATTCAGACGGCTTCAGGTGAATATAAAGAGGAATTGATAATTAAAGAAGGTAAATTGATAACAGCGGAAGAAGCAGAAAAAGTTAAAAGAGCTGGTATTGAAACTATAAGAATACGTTCAGTTTTAACCTGCGAAGCAAAAAATTGGGTTTGTGCAAAATGTTACGGCATGAGTTTAGCAACCGGAAAACCCTCACAAGTTGGAGATGCGGTCGGAATAATAGCTGCGCAATCAATCGGTGAGCCCGGTACACAGCTGACTCTTAGAACATTTCATATCGGAGGTACAGCTTCAAGAATCATCAAGGCAGCCAGTGTGATATGCGAGAAGGATTCAACGGTAAAGTTTTATAGTTTAAGAACAATAAAAAACCGTTCCGGCAAGATAATCGTGGTTTCGCGAAATGCCGAGATGCAGCTTGTATCTGGCAGGGAAAAAACCACATATAGACTTCCGTATGGTACCGAATTAAAGTTTGCAACAGAAAAAAGAGCTTCTAAAGACACCGTTGTTGCTGAGTGGGATCCATATACTCTTCCGATTATAACAGAGTATTCGGGTAAAGCACGTCTTCATGACGTGGTAGAAGGTTCCACTATGCATGAAATTGAGGATAAAATAAGCAACCAGAAGGAAAGAGTTATTGTGGAGTTTCGCGGTGCAAAAATGAATCCGCAAATAGTAATAATGTCCAACTCAAAAAAAGTTGCAACTTATCCGTTACCAGTGGGAACACATCTTGTTGTTGACAATGAACAACCCGTAGAGGTTGGTGATGTAATTGCCAAGATTCCAAGAGAATATACAAAAAGCAAAGATATCACAGGCGGATTACCGAGAGTTGCGGAACTTTTTGATGCAAGAAAGCCTAAGAATTCAGCTATCATTTCCGAATTAGAAGGTACAGTAAAAATCGGAAATGAAAAAGGCACAACAATTATCACTGTTGAAAGCGATACTGGGATAAAACGGGAATATACGATTTCACAAGGTAAACATTTAATCGTGTATGATGGCGACAGAGTATCTGTCGGGGAGCCTCTTACCGATGGTTCTATTAATCCTCATGATATACTTAATGTTTTAGGAGTTAAGGGCGTACAGGAACATTTAGTTAATGAAATACAAGAAGTCTATCGTTTACAGGGTGTGGCAATAAATGATAAACATATAGAAAGCATTGTTAGTCAAATGCTGAAAAATGTAAAAATTGAAAAACCAGGTGACAGCAGTTTTCTCATGGGTGAAATTATTAATAAGTCGGATTTTGACAATGAAAATAAAAGAATTGAAGCCAAAAGCGGTGAACCGTCAGAAGCGAAACCTATTTTACTTGGAATAACCCGTTCCGCACTTTCTTCTAAATCATTTATTTCCGCTGCATCATTCCAGGAAACACCGAGGGTATTAGCAGACGCTGCGGTAAGAGGTGCAGTTGATGATCTTGTGGGTTTAAAGGAAAATGTAATTATAGGACATTTAATTCCTGCAGGGACAGGATTTAAGATCAAATGATAGTAGACAAAGTAGTTTGCTATTTCCTTAACTAAAACATTGGCGGACGAGGTAAAGGAGAGAGGAAAAAAAGTTTTTTTGTAAAAAAATACTTGACAATATCTTAATAATTTTATATACTCTTTAATCTTACACAAAAAAAAAGTTTTTGATGGTTAAAGTATTAGAATTTTTTATGTTATAAGGAATTATATGCCGACAGTAAATCAGTTAGTTAGAAAAGGTAGAGAAATATTAAAAAAGAAAAGCAAGACACCCGCATTGATGAGTTCTCCGCAACGAAGAGGTGTTTGTACAAGGGTTTATACCACAACACCCAAAAAGCCGAATTCTGCTTTAAGAAAGGTTGCAAGGATAAAGCTTTCCTCAGGATTTGAGGTTACTGCATATATTCCCGGTATAGGTCATAATCTTCAGGAGCATTCAATAGTTTTAGTAAGAGGTGGCAGGGTTAAAGATCTTCCGGGCGTAAGATATCATATTGTAAGAGGAACGTTAGATTCTACTGGAGTGGGCGGCAGGAATCAAGGTCGTTCAAAATATGGAGCGAAAAAGCCAAAAGAAGGTGTGGTAAAATCAGCAGCATCGGCGACTCCGACAGCACCTACGACGCCGGCTGCGCCTGCGGCTACAGCATAAGGAAGAATTTATATGCCAAGAAAACCAAGAAAGATAAAAAAGGAAGCACCTAAAACTGATTACAAATATAATAGTATAGTAATTTCTCGCATGATAAATGATATGCTCAAGAGAGGAAAAAAATCATGCGCAGAATCGATATGTTATGGTGCAATGGATATTATTAAAGAAAAAACAAAACAAGAACCGATGACCGTTTTAGACAGAGCAATTAAAAATATTAAACCGCTTTTAGAAGTAAAACCTCGTCGAGTAGGTGGAGCAACGTATCAAGTACCGATTGAGGTGAAAACCCCGCGTGGCATAGCCCTGGCTATAAGATGGCTTCTTACATATTCAAAGGCAAGAAAGGGACAGCCGATGTCAGAAAGATTGGCTGCTGAAATCATTGATGCTTCAAACAATGTTGGTAGTGCAGTGAAAAAAAGAGAAGATACACATAGAATGGCAGAAGCAAATAAAGCATTTGCTCATTATAAGTGGTAAAAGAGGCAGGGATTAGGGGATAGGGGGTGGAGTTAAGGAATTTGTTTTTACTACTCTTTATACGCTATACGCTAACCTCGAATTAATTATGCCAACAGTTCTTGTTGAAAGAGAAATTAATAATAGAGAAAAAAAAATGACTGATATATCAAAAATCAGAAATATAGGAATTATAGCACACATAGATGCCGGAAAAACTACTACAACCGAGCGATTGCTTTTTTATAGCGGTAAGATCCATCGTATAGGGAATGTAGACGAAGGTAATACTACTATGGATTGGATGGAGCAGGAGCAGGAACGAGGTATTACCATAACTTCTGCATCAACCACTTTTTTATGGGACAATTGCCACATAAACGTTATTGATACTCCGGGGCATGTTGATTTTACCGCAGAGGTTGAGCGTTCGCTTAGAATACTTGATGGTGTGGTTGTTGTGTTTTGCGGTGTCGGCGGTGTCCAGCCCCAATCGGAAACGGTATGGCATCAAGCGGATAAATATAAAATACCTCGCATTACTTTTATAAACAAGTTGGATAGAACAGGCGCCAATTTTTTCAACGTCGTAGAACAGATGGCAAAGAGGCTGCATGCAAATCCTGTCTTGTTGCAGATACCGATAGGTAATGAAGATAAATTTAATGGAATAATAGATTTGGTAAAAGGAAGAGCATTTCAATACACAGACCTGCTTGGCACAAAATACGAAGAAATTGAAATTCCTGAAGATTTGAAGCCTCTTGTAAAAAAATATAGGGATAGATTATTTGAAGTCACGTCTGAAGTTGACGAAAATATACTAAATAAATATGTTAGCGGTACGGGCAAAATTACACAAGAGGAAATATCCGCTGCATTAAGAAAACTTACGTTATCTTGTAAAATAGTTCCGGTTTTAGCGGGTTCTTCGCTTAAAAATAAAGGAATTCAATTCTTGCTTGATGCTATAGTTAATTACCTGCCTTCTCCTATTGAAGTTCAATCTGTTACAGGAAAAGAGCCTCAAACAAATAAAATTATCAGCAGAAAAACAGATGAAAATGAACCTACCACAGCATTAGCTTTTAAAATTCAAACAGATCCTTTTGTAGGACGTTTAACATATATAAGAGTATACTCGGGAAAGATAAAAAAAGGCAGTTCAATCTATAACTCTACAAGAGATTATCGCGAACGTATTTCAAAAATCGTCAAAATGCATGCAAATGACAGAGAAGAGGTTGAAGAAATTTCCTGCGGAGATATTGCTGGTATTGTAGGTTTAAAGAGGACGTTTACCGGTGATACGCTTTGTTTGGAAAAAGATCCGATTATTTTAGAAAACATAAAATTTCCTGAGCCTGTAATTTGGCTGGCAATTGAGCCGAAGACAAAGGCAGATGAAGAAAAACTTTCAAAAGCAATTGCTAAACTTTCGGAAGAAGATCCGACCTTTAAACTAAAAATAGATGAACAAACAAGCCAGACAATCATCTCAGGTATGGGGGAGTTACATCTTGAGGTTTTAGTTGACCGGATGAAAAGAGAATTCGGAGTTGTTGCGAATGTTGGCAAGCCGCAGGTTGCTTATAAAGAAACAATAAGAAAAAATATTGAATCGATAGGTAAATTTATTCGTCAGACAGGTGGTCACGGTCAATACGGACATGTTGTTTTAATGGTTGAGCCAAATAAAAAAGGAATTGGCTTTGAATTTATAAATGATATAAGAGAAGGCAGGATCCCGCGTGAGTATTTTTCTGCAATTGAAGAGGGTATTATTTCCGCTCTTGAATCGGGGACTCTCGGAGGGTTTCCTGTGGTTGACATTAAGGTAACCTTGGTAGACGGTTCATATCACGAAGTGGATTCATCGGATATTGCTTTTAAAATGGCAGCATCAATAGCAACTAAAGATGCATTAGCAAAAGCTTCTCCGGCTTTATTGGAACCAATAATGAGATTAGAAGTAATTACACCTGAAGAATATTTGGGGGATGTTTTAGCAGATATGAATTCACGCCGTGGAAGGATAGAAAACATGACTGTAAGTAAAAAGATTCATACTGTTGATGGATTTGTACCGCTGGCTGCAATGTTCGGATATTCATCATCACTTCGTTCTTTATCACAGGGCAGGGCAACTTATACAATGGAACCGGCATATTACGAGCAAGTTTCCGAGAAACTTGCCAAAGAAATATTAGGAGTAGTTTATTAAAATTAAAAGTATAAATAAAAGTAGAATAAGAGAAATTTGATTTTTATTTTAACTTTTCACTTTTAATTGTAGTTACAGGAGGGTTATTATGGCGAAGCAAAAATTTGAGAGGAAAAAACCGCATGTTAATGTAGGTACAATTGGACATGTTGACCATGGTAAAACCACTTTAACAGCGGCAATAACAAAAGTTTTAGAGAAAAAGGGTTTGTCGAAATTTATAAGTTATGACGAAGTTGCAAAAGCGTCCGAATCACAGGGCCGTCGTGACGAAACAAAAATTTTGACAATTGCAATTAGCCATGTGGAATATGAGACAAGCAAGAGACACTATGCACATATCGATTGTCCTGGTCATGCCGACTATATTAAGAACATGATTACTGGTGCAGCTCAGATGGATGGTGCAATTCTTGTCGTTTCTGCAGCTGACGGTCCGATGCCGCAGACAAGAGAACACATTTTGCTTGCATATCAGGTGAATGTTCCTTACATAGTAGTTTATCTTAATAAAGTTGATGTTGTTGATGATAAGGAACTTGTTGATTTGGTTGAATTAGAAATAAGAGAATTGTTGAATAAATATAAATTTCCGGGAGATAAGACACCGATTATCAGAGGCAGTGCATTAAAAGCAATGCAAGGTGATGAAAGTGAAATTGGAGAACCGTCAATTTGGAAATTAATGGATGCAATCGATGCAACTATACCGGATCCCAAGAGAGAAACTGAAAAGCCTTTCTTGATGAGTGTTGAGGATGTATTCACAATCACGGGCCGCGGAACAGTTGCAACCGGCAGGATTGAACGCGGAAAAGTTAGAACCGGTGATGCGGTTGAATTAGTAGGTATTCAGGAAACCAGAAAATCAGTCGTAACCAGTGTTGAAATGTTCAGAAAAATATTAGACGAAGCACAGGCAGGTGATAACGTCGGTGTACTTCTGAGAGGTGTAGAAAAAGAACAAATTGAAAGAGGACAGGTTATATCTGCTCCCGGTTCAATCACACCTCACAAGAAATTCAAGGGTCAGGTATATATACTTACAAAAGAAGAAGGCGGAAGACATACTCCGTTTTTCAATGGATATCGTCCGCAGTTTTATTTCAGGACAACAGATGTAACCGGCACAATGAATTTACCGAAAGGCGTTGAAATGGTTATGCCGGGTGACAATGTGGAAGTTGTCGGTGAGTTGTTAACTCCAATAGCTATGGAAAAGGAATTAAGATTTGCTATAAGAGAAGGTGGACATACAGTAGGAGCAGGTGTAATATCCGAAATTATTGAGTAATAAATAATATGGCAAAAACGGAACAATTATCACAATCACAGAGAATAAGAATTAAACTTCAGGCGTATGATCATAAAATGCTTGACCAGTCCTTATCTGAGATAGTTCAGACGGCAAAACGCACAGGTGCGTCTATATCAGGACCAGTTCTCTTACCCACAAGAATAAAAAAATATACGGTTCTTCGTTCACCGCATACTGACAAAAAATCAAGAGAACAGTTTGAAATGAGGATACACAAACGTTTAATCGATATTTTACAACCTACACCACAAACAGTTGATGCTCTTATGAAACTTGATTTACCTGCTGGCGTGGATGTAGAGATAAAAGCATAATAAAGGCAAGTTTGAAGTTATAAGTAAAAATAAAAATAACTTCAACTGTATCTCGAAATATGAAATCTATAATTGGAACTAAGATTGGAATGACGCAGATATTTTCTGATAAAGGGGAAGCAATCCCGGTAACCGTTGTTTCTGCAGGTCCTTGTATAGTTATTCAGAAAAAAACTACAAAGACAGATGGATACAACGCTATTCAGGTTGGGTATAATCCGATAGACGAGAAAAAAATTAACAAAGCGCAAGTCGGACATTTTAGAAAAATGGGTACTGGTTTTTTTTCTCAGCTTATGGATTTCAGAGTGGATAATCCTGATGATTATCAGGTTGGTCAGGAAATAAAAGCGGATGTATTTGCACCGGGTGATTTTGTAGATGTTACCGGAATATCAAAAGGACACGGTTTTCAAGGTGTAATAAAAAGACATGGTTTTGGCGGTGGTCCTACTTCTCACGGACAATCGGACAAACAACGGCATCCCGGCGCAATTGGTCCCCAAAGACCTCAAAAAACCAGAAAGGGTCTTAGAATGGCCGGAAGAATGGGCGGAGTAGCAAAGACAATACAGAAGGTAGAGGTTGTAAAAATAATACCTGAAAAGAATATTTTATTAATAAGAGGCGGTGTACCGGGCGCAAAAAATACACAAATTATAGTTTCAAAAACTGTAAAAAAATATAATCCAAAAGTAATCATAGAGACAAAAAAAGATGCGAAGAAAGAAGTTAAGAAAAAGAAGTAAAAAATCCCGAATAGAAGCGTTTAGGTATCATTATGGAAGTAAATATTTATAATATTAAAGGTGAAAAGACAGGTAAAATGCCGTTGCCTGAGAATGTATTTGAAGCAAAAATAAATACACCGCTTATACATGAAGTAGTTAATTGGTATCTTGCAAATAGACGACAAGGCACACATGCCGCAAAAACTCGTGCTGAAGTATCGGGTTCGGGTAAAAAGCCATGGAAACAAAAAGGTACCGGGCGTGCAAGAGCCGGTAGCATTCGTTCACCGCTTTGGAGACATGGTGGAGTTATTTTTGCTAAAAAGCCGAGAGAATTTTCATATTCCATACCTAAGAAAAAAATAAAACTTGCACTATTGTCTTCACTATCGGCAAAAGCAAAAGACGGTGTCATGCTCGTACTTGAAGAACTAAAAATTGAACAACCAAAAACAAGAGAAGTATATAAAATTCTTAAAAATTTAAAGATAGATAACAAGACGCTATTGATATCAAAAAGAGATAAAACACTTAATATAGCGTCGAGAAATATCGCAACCCTTAATGTTAAAGATGTTACGGATTTAACCGCATACGATGTAATAGATGCAGACAGAATTATTTTTACAAAGGAGTCACTTGAGAGATGCTCAATGCTTTCAATATAATCAAGAAGCCTCTCATAACTGAAAAAGCGACTTTTCTAAAAGAAAAGGAAGGTAAATTTGTTTTTTTAGTTGATAGAAAGGCAAACAAGAATCAGATAAAAAAAGCAATCAAAGATTTATTCAATGTTGATGTTGTTAATGTTCATACTTCTATGATGTCAAATAAATTAAGAAGAGTAGGTGTAAATATCGGTTATCGGACTTCTTATAAAAAAGCTATCGTTAAAATAAAAAAAGGGCAGACGATTAAAATGGTAGAAGGAGTATAACCCGCCACTGAGTTGTTGGCGGGTCCGCCAAAGTCGTAGTGGCGGAAAGATTGGAATTTTAATATCATGGGAATTAAAACATACGTACCATACACGCCGTCAAGGCGGTTTATAACAAGCGATGATTTTAAGGATATAACAAAAAAAACTCCTGAAAAATCCTTATTAGTACCGATAAAGAAAACCGGTGGAAGAAATAATACGGGGCATATAACGGTTCGCCATCACGGTGGCGGTAACAAACAAATGTATCGTATTATTGATTTCAAGAGAAATAAGTATAATATAAAAGCGGAAGTATTAGGAATAGAATACGACCCAAACCGCTCGTCAAGAATTGCACTGGTAAAATATACGGATGGTGAAAAAAGATATATAATATGTCCTTTAGGTTTAAAAGTAGGCGATACCGTTGAAAGCGGAGAAAATGTAGACATAAAAATTGGTAATGCTCTTCCGCTTTCCGCCATACCTTTAGGAACACAAATAAACAATATAGAACTGGTTCCGGGATTGGGTTCAAAGCTTGTTCGTTCAGCAGGTGGTGTAGCACAAATCATGTCCAAAGAAGGCGATTTTGCAAATGTTAAAATGCCTTCCGGAGAAATTAGAAGATTACCGCTTAAGTGTTATGCGACTATTGGACAGGTCGGAAATTTGGATCATGAAAATGTTACAATAGGTAATGCAGGAAGAAACAGGCATCGCGGCATAAGACCTACAGTCCGCGGTACAGCGATGAATTCAGTTGATCATCCGCATGGCGGTGGAAGAGGTAAATCAAAGGGACATAATCACCCTCGTTCGCCGTGGAACCAACCTACAAAAGGTTATAAAACAAGAAATAAAAAGAAATGGACTGATATGTATATAGTAAATAGAAGGCCGAAGGGAGTAAGATAAAAAAGGCAGAACACAGAATACAGTACACAGGATACAGCAAAGAAAAATTGAGGAATTGAAATTATGAGTAGGTCAACAAAAAAAGGACCATTTATTGACGAAAAGCTTTTAAAAAAAGTTGAAAAAATGAATTCATCCGGACAGAGAAGCATAATAAAAACATGGGCACGCGCTTCGGTTATTCCACCGGAATTTGTAGGACATACATTTGGAGTTCATAACGGCAGGAAGTTTATATCAGTTTATATTACTGAAAACATGGTTGGGCACCGTTTGGGCGAATTTTCACCGACGAGATTTTTCAGAGGCCATGGTGCTGCCCATACCAAAGAAGCATTGGAGAAGACATAATTTTTATTAGTGTCCGTTGAAAAAGTCATCAACAGACACTGATTACACAGATTTTTTGAAACGATTACACAGATAATCATTAGGATTTAATAGTTATAGTTTTTGTAAATTTTACAAGGAGCTAATTAAGGTATAAAGTATGGAAGCAATAGCGATATCAAAATTTGGCAGATATTCATTTAGAAAGGTCGGACAAATACTGAAGCTTATTAAGGGTAAAAGAGTTTCAGATGCGTTAACTTTGCTTGCATTTACTAAGAAAAGTCAGACACTATATATTGAAAAGACCTTGAAATCAGCAACTGCAAATTGTGGCAGAATAAAAAATCCGGAATCAGTGTTTATCATAAAAGCTTTTGTAACTATGGGACCTCCTATTAAAAGGATGCGACCCGGTGCTCAGGGTAGGGGTAATCCGTATAAAAGAAAAACATGCCATCTAACTATAGTAGTCGGAGATAAAAAGAAATAACATCCTAAAAAGAAAAGGATGTTGATTACACGGATTAAAAGGCAGATTACACAGATATTGTTGATTTGCAATCAGTGCCCGCCACTAAAACGTTGGCGGGTAAATAATCGATATTAAAAATCTGTGTAATCATAATACAAGCTGTATTAGGATTTAACTATGGGACAAAAGATTCATCCAAAAGGGATAAGGTTAGGATATGTTGCGGACTGGGATTCAAAATGGTTTTCACGTCGTAACATGGCCGATTTTATAGAAGAAGACTTTAGAATCAGAAAATTTGTTAAAGAACGGCTTAAATTTGCCTCTGTATCTAAAATTACAATAGAAAGAGCCGGAAAATATCTTAAGGTAAATATTTTTTCTGCACGTCCCGGGCTTGTAATAGGTAAAAGAGGGGCGGATGTGGAAGGTTTAAGAAAAGAAATCGAAGAAATTTCTGATAAGAAAACAATTGTTAATATAATGGAAATAAAGTCACCGGAAACAAATGCTCAACTTGTTGCCGAAGCCATTGCTTTTCAACTTGAAAAAAAAGGATCGCATAGAAGAGCAATGAAGAAGGCAATTGAAAAAGCAATGGAACATGGTGCGCTTGGTATAAAGGTTATGGTTGCGGGTCGTATAGGTGGTAATGAAATAGCCAGAACTGAATGGCTTAAAGAGGGAAGAATACCGCTTCAAACTTTTAGAGCTGATATTGATTATGGGTTTGCAGAAGCGCTTACGACTATGGGTTTACTTGGTGTTAAAGTTTGGATTTTCAAAAAAGAACTCTATAGAAAAACAGAAAAAGAAATGATAGAAGAGGCTCGTCTTGTAGAAAAACCCGAGGAAGTTGAAGTAAAAGATGAAAAGCCGCCTTTAGAAGAAATAATAAAAGAAGAAGAGGAAGATAATGTTATCACCGAAGAGAGTAAAATATAGAAAAATGCAGCGGGGCAGGATGAAGGGAAATGCATCCGGTGGCACCGAGGTAAGTTTTGGCGAATATGGTCTTATGGCGTTGGGTAGGGTATGGATTACTGCGCAACAGATAGAAGCATCAAGAATAGCGCTTACACGAGCTATTAAAAAGAGCGGTAAAGTCTGGATACGAATATTTCCTGATAAGCCGTTTACAAAGAAACCCGCAGAAACGCGTATGGGAAAAGGTAAAGGCCTTCCTGAATCTTGGGTTGCGGTTGTTAAACCCGGAAGAGTCATGTTTGAAGTTTCAGGCTTAAATAAGGAAGAAGCAAAAGTAGCATTTAAACTAGTTGCACATAAGCTTCCTATAAGGACGAAATTTTTAGAAAGAGGACAATAAGTAAGGATTAGCGTATAGGGGATAGCGGATAGTAAAACCTAATACCTAATATTATATGGCGAAAGAAAAAAAAGAAATAAATATCAAGGAACTTACAGATACGGAACTAAAATCTAAACTTCTTGAAGCGAGAGAAAAATTGTTCAAGTTAAAGTTTTCTCATAAATCTACACCGCTTAAGAATCCGCTGGAAATAAGAATAATCAGAAAACAAATTGCGAAGATTTTAACGATATTAAAAGAAAAAGAATTAAATTTAGTAAAAAAATAATAGGATGAGATATGAAAAGAATAAAAACAGCCGTAGTTATTTCCGATAAAATGAACAAAACCAGAATAGTGAGGGTTGAGTGGACGATACGATCGCCACTATATGGGAAATTTGTAAAAAGAAATACAAAATATTATGTTCACGATGAAAAGAATTCAACCCATGTCGGAGATAAAGTTAAAATAATACAAACTAGACCGATTTCAAATAAAAAAAGATGGAAAATTTATAAAGAGGCAAGTTAAAATAGAAATAAAAATTAAAATAAAAGCAAAGAGACTTAATTTTAATTTAAACTTTTAATTTTTAATTGCAGTTAATAAGGTGTTGATATGATTCAGGAACGTTCAATAATAACAGTAGCGGATAACACGGGCGCAACTAAAATAAGATGTTTTCGTATGCTGGGTGGAAGCTACAGAAAATATGCATCTTTAGGAGATATAATAATAGCATCGGTCTTTTCTTCTCTTCCGACCGCAACAATAAAAAAAGGTGAAAAGGTACGTGCGGTTATTGTTAGATGTGTAAAGGAAGTGAGAAGAATTGACGGTAGTTATATAAAATTTGATGACAATGCAGCGGTTATAATAAACGAAGAAAACGAACCAAGGGGAACCAGAATATTCGGGCCTGTTGCCAGAGAGCTTAGAGAAAAGAATTTTTTAAAAATTATATCACTGGCTCCCGAAGTAATATAATGATTATTGAATCTTTCAATAATCATTGATTAATTGATTTAGAGAAAAGATTACACAGATATGAATATAAAAAAGAAAGACAAAGTTGTTATTTTATCGGGCAAAGATAAAGGGAAACGCGGAGAAGTATTGAAAATATTTATTGATAATAATACCGCTATTGTTTCAAAAGTCAATTTTGTTAAAAGACATACAAAACCGACACAAACTGATCCCGGTGGTATAAGAGAAAAGGAATCGCCGTTATCCGTATCAAAATTGATGTTAGTTTGTCCGAAGTGTGACAAGGCAATGCGTCCAAAATGGGAAATTCTCCAGGATGGCACTAAGAGTCGGATATGCAGAAAGTGCGGCGAAATGATTGTGTAGCAACCCGCTTGTAGTGTTGTATATATCGGGTTATTAAGTGAATTAAAGTAGCAAGCATTATTGGCGACATTACTATACGGGACAAGGTCTATTATGGCAAGGTTAAAAGAAGTATATTATAAAGTTGTATTATCAGAATTAAAAGAGAAAATGAAATATAAGAATATTCATCAAGTTCCTAAACTTGAGAAGATTGTTATTAATATGGGTGTATCGGATGCAAGGGAAAACCCGAAGGCTATGGACATAGCTGCTTCGGAACTTGCCGCGATTACGGGACAAAAGCCTCTCTTAAGAAGATCCAAAAAATCAATATCAGCTTTTAAATTAAGAGAGGGAATGCCAATCGGGCTTAAAGTTACTCTTAGAAGAAATAGGATGTATGAATTTTTTGATAAGTTGGTAAGCATTGCAATACCAAGAATAAGAGATTTCAGAGGACTTGACGACTCTAAATTTGACGGTAGAGGAAATTATAATTTAGGATTAATTGAGCAATACATATTTCCCGAGATTGTGCTTGATAAATCGGACAAAGCGAGAGGAATGAATATAAGCATAGTTACAACAGCAAAAAGTGATTCCGACGCTAAGGAGTTGTTAGGAATGTTGGGAATGCCGTTTAGGAGTAAATAAAGCGTATGGCTAAAAAATGTTTAATTATAAAACAGCGAAAAGCTCCAAAATATGCTACGAAAAGATACAATAGATGTCGTATCTGTGGACGACCTCGTGGGTATTTGAGGGATTTTGGATTGTGTAGAATCTGCTTCAGAAGTTTTGCACATAAAGGATTAATTCCTGGAGTTACCAAATCAAGTTGGTAAAATTAGAGGATAGTTTTACTAAATTGCCAATATTTTATTTTTGAGGTTATTATGATTACCGATCCAATTTCAGATTTATTGTGTCAAATAAAGAATGCCTCTTCTAAATTTAAAGAAAAAGTTGACGTTCCCGCTTCTAATCTTAAAGAAGAAATTGTAAAAGTTTTAAAAGAGGAAGGATACATATCAAACTATAAAAGATTGGATGACAAGAAACAGGGTATTTTAAGAATCTTTTTGAAATATACACAGGATAAACGCGCAATGATTACTGATATAAAAAGAGTATCTAAACCATCTATCAGGATATACAAAAAGTCGGAAAAGCTTCCGCGTGTATTAAGAGGAATAGGTATTGCAATAATATCAACATCACGTGGTTTAATGACTGATGCAAAAGCAAGGGAAGAACATCTTGGCGGCGAAGTGCTTTGTTATGTGTGGTAGAAATAATTAAGAATCGTGCGATGGTGCGATAGCGGGATAGTGCGGTTGTATCTGCAGAGCAAAGCTCTGCTGATTTAGAGAAAAAGTGTAGGGATGTATTTAATATGAGTAGGATAGGCAATAAACCAATACCAATACCAAACAACGTAAAAATTAATCTGGCAGGTAATGAAGTATCTGTTACAGGACCGGCAGGAAACCTGAAAAGAAGTTTTCCTCCTGTTGTCAGTTTTTCAATTGAAAATAATTCATTGATTGTAAAGAGAAAATCTGAAGAATACAAGGCATTACATGGTACGGCACGAGCAATTATTAATAATATGGTTATAGGTGTAAGCAATCTTTTTGAAAAAAAACTTGAGATTCAGGGCGTGGGATATAAGGCACAATTAACCGGAAAAAAGCTTACTATACAAGCAGGATATTCGCACCCGATAGAATTTGATATTCCAGCAGATATTAATATAGAGGTCGATCCTAAGGGTTTAATAATTACCTTAAAATCTGTAGATAAGGAAAAACTCGGATTAATAGCGTCTAAAATAAGATTAAGCAAAGAACCTGATGCATATAAAGGAAAAGGAATAAGATATGCCGGCGAATATATCAAGAAAAAACCCGGTAAGGCGGCAATTGGAGTAGGTGGTATAGGTGCAGCGGGTGCAGTCGCGAAAAAATAGTAGAATTTTATGTTATTAGAAAAAGAAAAGTCATTATTAAGAAGAAGAGAAAGAATAAGAAAGAAAATATTCGGAACTGCGGATAAACCTCGTTTATCTTTTTGCAAAACAAACAAGTATATTTACGCACAATTTATTGACGATTTGAATAATAAAACGATATTATCCTTATCTTCTAAAGTTTTGAAATTAAAAAATATGTCAAGTAAAAAAGCAGCAACTATCCTAGGTGAAGAAGTCGGAAAAAAAGCTGTAGCAGTAGGTATAAAACAAGTTGTGTTTGATAGGGGCGGCAATTTGTATCATGGAAAAGTAAGGGCATTTGCGGATGCAGTCAGAGCAAGTGGAGTAAAATTTTAAGGAAATAATCAAGTATGGAATTAAAAAAAGAAACAGTTGTGTCTATAGGCAGGGTAACGAAAGTTGTAAAAGGCGGCAAACGTTTTTCATTTAACGCTCTTGTTGTTGTTGGAGACGGAAATGGTACGGTTGGTGTCGGATTAGGCAAGGCAAATGAAGTACAATCAGCTATTAAAAAAGGTAGCGCATCTGCCTCAAAAAATGTTATAAAAATAATGTTAAAAAATACGACCATTCCACATGAGGTAATTGGTGCTTTCGGTGCAGGCAGGGTTCTATTGAGACCGGCTTCAGAAGGCACCGGTCTTATAGCAGGTGGAGCGGTTAGAGCGGTATTGGATGTTTGTGGTGTAAAAGATATACTTACGAAATCATTAAGGTCATCAAATCCGTTCAATGTTGTTTATGCGACAATAGACGGGCTAAAACAATTGCGGTTAAAAGAAGATGTCGAAAAATTAAAAGGTAAGAAGATTAGCTAAAAATATATGAAAATATCAGATTTAAAACCTGCAAGCGGTTCTAAGCATAGAAGGAAAATAGTCGGTCGCGGACGTGGTTCAGGGCATGGCGGTTCTGCAACTAAAGGTATGAAGGGACAAAATTCTCGTTCTGGAGGGGGTACAAGACCCGGTTTTGAAGGTGGACAAATGCCTCTTATGCGACGTATTCCTAAACGGGGATTCACAAATATTTTTAAAAAAGAGTATGAAATAGTCAATTTAAAAACGATAGAAGAGAGATTTGAATCTAATTCAGAAGTAAATAGAGCAAGTCTAATTGAAAAAGGTTTAATAAAAAACAATCTTCCAATCAAAATATTAGGAGACGGCAACATTAACAAACCTTTAAAAATAACAGCGAGCAAATTTTCTAAAAGTGCAATTGAAAAAATAAAAAAAGTTGGCGGCGAAGCAATAATCGTAAAGAATAGTGCAGTAGCGGGATAGTGGGATTGTGCCCGCCCTTTGGGCGAGGTCTCGCCCCTACGGGGCGGACGAATGTTTAATCATTCAATGAAAAATTTTAATTCTATCCCAATAACGCACTAACGCACTATATAGCGGGTTTTATATAACATGATTGAATCTTTTGGCGATATATTTAAAGTACCTGAACTAAAAAAAAGGATTTTTTTTACTGTTATTGTAATGATTGCTTATAGAATTGGTGTTGCTGTACCTGTTCCAGGAATAGATATAGCAGCATTTAAAGCCTTTTTTGCAGCCCAAAGTAATACTCTTTTTGGGTTTATGGATATGTTTTCCGGCGGCGCTCTTTCCCGTCTTTCAATATTTACATTGGGAATAATGCCGTATATTAATGCCTCAATCATATTTTCGCTTTTACAAGCAACAATTCCATATCTTGAAAAACTTTCAAAGGAAGGCGAAACCGGGCGCAAGAAAATCACTCAGTGGACCAGATACGCCACTTTGCTTCTTGCGGCCATACAAGCAATCGGCTTGACTCTTTTTATGATAGTGCCTATGAAGGCACCTGATGGAAGTTCAGTTGTTGCTAATCCGGGATTCACATTTGTTTTTACAACTGTGCTTACCATGGTTACAGGTACTATGTTCATAATGTGGATGGGTGAACAATTAACAGAAAACGGTATTGGTAACGGAATATCTTTAATAATTTTTGCAGGTATTGTTGATCGTTTACCTTCAGCGGTTAAAAACTTGTTCATTCTGATAAAAACTCATGAAATGTCGCTTTTTACCGGCATTTTAATTATTGCAATGGTATTTTTAATAACTGCGATAGTGGTATGGGTTGAAACAGGTCAGCGCAAGATTCCTGTACAATATGCGAAGCGTATTGTAGGAAGAAAAATGTATGGCGGACAAGCTACGTTCTTACCTATAAAAGTAGATCAATCTGGAGTAATCGCGGTAATATTTGCAGTTTCTTTAATGTCTGTTCCGATGACTCTTGCACAGTTTTCAGGAAAATCAGAATTTATACAGAAATTTGTTGAGTGGTGGATGAGAGGTAATATCCTATATGAAGTAATGTATGCTGCATTAATAATATTCTTTTGTTATTTTTATAATGCTATTACATTAAATCCAAAAGACATAGCTGAAAATATGAAAAAATGGGGTGGTTTTATTCCTGGGATAAGACCCGGTGAACCGACCGAAAGTTATATTAAATGGATTTTAGCAAGGATTACACTAGGTGGGGCGTTGTTTGTTACTTTCATTGCTATACTGCCGGATTATTTAAGAAAATTTGTAAATGTTCCTTTCTTTTTTGGTGGTACCGCACTTTTAATTGTTGTCGGAGTTGCACTTGATACAATAAGCCAGGTAGAATCCCATTTAATAATGAGACATTATGACGGCTTCTTGAAGAAGGGCAGGATTAAAGGTCGTTGGTTTAATGTAAAGTAAGACACCGTTAGAAAATGAAGCAACAACGTTTTCGTACGGGATGAGAAAACTATGAATATAATATTATTTGGTGCACCCGGTGCCGGCAAAGGAACTCAATCTGAGTTTGTTTCAAAAAGTAAATCCATACCTATTATTTCAACAGGTGATATGTTTAGAGATGCTGTCGCGTCAAAAAGCGAATTAGGTAAAAAAGTGTCAAGCATAATGTCAAAGGGTGCGCTTGTTCCTGATAATATAGTGTTGAAATTAATAGAAGAACGGCTAACAAAGGATGATTGTAAAAACGGATTTTTACTTGACGGTTTTCCAAGAACACTTCCACAAGCTAAAGGTTTAAATGAGCTTTTGGCACGTTTCGGCAAGAAAATAGATAAAGTTATTTCACTTGAAGTAACCGAAGAAAATATTATTAGTAGGCTATCCACCAGAAGAATTTGTAAAAATTGCGGGAAAAAATATAATCTTGATACAATGCCTCCGAAAAAAAAAGATGTATGTGACGACTGTGGCGGAGAATTATTTCAAAGGGAAGATGATACACCTGTAACAATAAAACACAGGCTTTCAGTATATTATATAGAAACACAACCGCTAATAGAATATTATAAGAATCAGAATATTTTACAAGCTGTTGATGGTAACAAATCGGTTAAAGAAATCTCTGATGCGATAGCAGTTTTACTATGATTCATGTAAAATCCGCTATTGAAATTGTTAGTATGCGTAATGCATGCCGGTTAGCGGCAGAAGTTTTAAAAGAAACCGGTAAAAATGTTCAAATCGGAATAACGACAAAAGAACTTGAAAATATAGCTAATAAGAAAATAAAATCTCTTGGTGCAAAATCTGCATTTTTTGGTTATAGAGATTATCCGGGTATAATTTGTACCTCAGTTAATGAAGTTATAATACACGGGATACCGTCATATAGGAAGTTGAATGACGGGGATATAATAGGAATAGATGTAGGTGTTGTTTATGAAGGTTTTTGCGGCGATACTGCAAAAACGTTTGCAGTCGGTAAAATTTCAGAAAATACGGAAAAATTTTTAAAAATCTCAGAATTATCTTTAAATAAAGCTCTTGACAATTGTTTTGCCGGCCAAAGAATAGGTGATGTATCGTCCGTAATACAAAAAACGGCGGAAGAAAACGGTTTTTCGGTTGTTCGTGATTTTGTTGGGCATGGAATTGGCAGAAATCTTCACGAAGATCCTCAAATTCCTAATCGTGGTAAAGCAGGGATAGGCGTAAGAATACCGGAAAGTTGTTGTCTTGCTATTGAAGTAATGATAAATGAAGGTACATGGCAGGTAGAACTTTTATCCGATAATTGGACAGTAATTACTGCGGATAAGAAATTGTCAGCGCATTTCGAGCATACAGTTTTAGTTAAGAAAGGCGGTGTTGAAATACTAACAGTGTGCTGAAATTTAAAAATGAAAGAAGAAAAAATAGAAGTTTTAGGAGTAATAAAAGAAGCGCTACCGTCTGCAATGTTTCGTGTTGAATTGGAGAATGGCCATACCGTATTGGCACGAATCTCTGGTAAAATGAGATTACATTATATACGGTTGCTGCCAGGTGATAAAGTAAAAGTTGAACTTTCACCATATGATTTAACAAGAGGTCGTATTATTTATAGAGAGAGATAGAGGCAAGTTTAAATAAAAAGTTAAAAGTTTCCGCCACTAATACTTTGGTGGACAAGAAAGTCTCAGTGGTGGAAAAATAAGAAAGTAAGGGATAATTTAATATATGAAAGTGAGATCTTCGGTTAAAGTAATTTGTAAAAATTGTAAAATTGTCAGAAGAAAAGGTGTTATTTTTATTATTTGTAAAAATCCAAAACATAAACAAAGACAAGGATAAAATTAGGGAATAGCGTATAGCGTATAGGGGATATAAATAGGGTTAGAGAAAATTAATAACAAAGATTTAATCCCTAACCCCTAATCTCTATCTGCTGTTTTTTGTGGGAGTAAACAATGGCGCGTATATCAGGTATAGATTTACCAAAAGAAAAAAGAATAGATATAGGTCTTTCTTATATTTATGGAATTGGCAGATTACTCGCAAAGAGAATTCTTGATGAAGCTCAAATTGATCATTCAAAACGTGTAAAAAATCTTACTGAAGCGGAAGTAAGTAAAATTGCCACTATTATTTCTTCCGGTTATAAGGTAGAAGGCGACTTGCGTCGTGAAATAGTAAGTAACATAAAAAGACTTCAGGAAATTGGAACATATAGAGGTATGAGGCATCGTAGAAATCTTCCTGCCCGCGGACAAAGAACAAAAACTAACGCAAGGACAAAAAGAGGTAAGAGAAAAACCGTAGGTGCTGTAAAAGCTGAGGTTAAGAAGGAAAGAGAAACCGGTAAAGCATAAACTTGGAATTTTTGAATATAATTTAATTTCTTGGGGATATTATGGCAGAAGAAAATGCTAAAGAATCAAAAATAGTTAAAGATGAAAAAGAAGTAAACCCAAAAGAGGCAACAAAAACAGGTGAAGTAAAAGCCGAAGAAGGCAAGCCAAAGCCGGTTGCAAAACTGAAGTCTAAGAGAAGACTTGTGGCGTCTAATGGTTCTGTTTATATAAAATCTTCTTTTAACAATACCATTATTACTATCACTGATGATAAAGGTAATGTAATAGGTTGGGCAACTAGCGGTTCGGCAGGTTTCAAAGGTACAAAAAAAGGCACTCCATTCGCAGCACAAATAGCATCAGCAAACTGTGCAAGGAAAGTAGTTGAAATGGGATTGAAACAAGTAGCGGTTTATGTAAGCGGTCCGGGCAGTGGTCGTGAGACTGCCGTACGAGCGCTTCAAGCTTCCGGATTGATGGTTACATCTATCAAGGATGTTACCCCGATACCGCATAATGGATGCAGACCGCCAAAACAAAGGAGGGTATAAAAGGCAAGTAGAAGGTAAAAGGTAGAAGGGTAGAAAGAAATACCTGATTCAAACCTTTAACTTTTTCCGCCATTGAAACTATGGCGGATCCGCCAACGACTTAGTGGCGGAAACTTTTAACTTAATTTAATATGGCACGGTATATAGGACCTAAATGTAGAAGATGTAGAAAAGAAGGTATACCTTTGTTTTTGAAAGGTGGAAAATGTGAAACCATAAAATGTGCAATAGCTAAAAAGAAAGGTGCTCCTGGACCACATAAAAAGCTTTTAAAAAAACCTTCGGAATATTCAACACAGTTGCGTGCTAAACAGCAGGTAAAAAGAATTTATGGTGTAATGGAAAGACAGTTTAGAAGATATTTTGGTAATGCAACTAAGCATAAGGGAATGACAGGTTTTAACTTATTGCTATCTTTAGAAATGCGGTTAGATAATGTTGTTAGAAAACTTGGATATACTAATTCTTTGAATACTGCCCGTCAGTTGGTTTTACATAAACATATAAAAGTTAACGACAGGGTTATTAACATTCCTTCCTATGAAGTAAAAATAAATGACAAGATCGACATTAAAGGTAAAATGAGGGATAACTTATCAGTAAAGAAAAATATTGAAGAAGCAACTAAAAAAGGTATTATTCCTTGGATATCTCTCAGTGTAGAAAATTTAGTCGGTACTGTCATTAGGCAACCGATGCGAGAAGAAATGTCTGTTGCATATGATTCAGAAAGGCCGATAGAACAGCTCATCGTAGAGTTATACAGCAAATAAAAATTATTGTAAAGAGCATTAGAAAAATCATTGATGTTCTTGATTACACAGATTTATAAATACGATTATTTATCCGTTATTGATTCCTTATCCGCCGATTCCGCCAGCTGGCGGATTAGTGGCGGAAGTGGTGGGCGCAGAAATTAATAAACATTATATTTCTACATTTTCAATCGGGGCTAATCAGCGTAATTAGTGATTGTTGGGTTTTTCAACAATAATAAATTAATTTGGAGGTTATATAAATGCGACTTCCCGACATAGTAGGACCACAGAAGATTGACAAAAGTGTATCTTCTGACATGACGTACGGTAAGTTTGTTATAGAACCATTTGAGCGAGGGTATGGACACACTATAGGGAACTCACTTCGTCGGATACTTTTATCTTCGCTTGAGGGTGCCGCTATTATAGGCGTAAGAATTAAAGGGGCAACCCACGAATTCGCAACCCTACCAGGAGTTGTTGAAGATGTAATGGGTATGGTGTTAAACCTAAAAAAAGTTAGGTTTAAAATGTATAGTGATGGAATAGAGACATTGAAAATATCTGTCTCAAAAGGTGGTGAAGTAAAAGCGTCAGCCATTGAATCGAATGCTAACGTTGATGTAATTAATAAAGATCAGATTATAGCGACGCTTGAATCTGGCGGTTCACTTGAAATGGAGATAGATATTACCAGAGGCAGAGGATATTCCCCGAGTGAAAAAAATAAAAAAGCAGCACAATCTGCCGGTACGATACTGGTAGACGCTGTTTTCACGCCCGTAAGGAAAGTATATTACGAAGTTGAAAACACACGTGTCGGGCAGGAAACAGATTATGATCGTTTAATACTTGAAGTATGGACAGACGGTTCAATAAATCCCGAAGACGCGGTTGCTTATTCAGCAAAACTCTTAAAAGATTCTGTAAATATTTTTATTAATTTTGAAGAAGAAATAACTGAAAGTAAGGAAAAAGAAGTCGAAAAGTCGGATGATAAAGCACCTTCCAGTATTTTAGAACAGTCGGTTGAAATCATAGAGCTTTCTATCAGAGCATCAAATTGTCTTAAGATAGCAAAGATTAAAAAAATAGGCGAGTTAACAAAAAAATCCAGGGAAGAACTCCTTGCATATAAAAATTTTGGAAGAAAATCTTTAGAAGAAATAGAAATGAAACTTAAGGAACTGGGTGTAACACTCAAAGAGACTGCTTAATAATCAGTGGAGTAAATAATGAAATACAGTAAAAACCGGAAATTAGGAAGGGAAACTCAACATCGTTTTTCGACATTAAGGAGTTTATCAACATCGTTAATTGAAAATGAATCCATAAAAACTACTTTGCCGAAAGCAAAAGAATTGGTAAAATATGTTTCAAAAATCATTACTAAAGCTAAAAGGGGCGATTTATCTAGCAGGCGAATGGTTTTAAAAGACATAAAATCTTCTTTAGCGATATCCAAATTGTTTGGTCCGTTATCAGATAGATTCAAAGACAGGCCCGGGGGATACACACGTATTTATAAATTGGGTCGCCGCATTTCTGATGGCAGTGAAATGGCAATTGTAAAATTTGTGGAATAAGATAAAACATCATCGAGAAATAATAATTCTGTCAAAACCATTTAAATACTGAGTTAAATATGTTCGATTTCTTATTTTCGTTGTTTTCCAATGACATGGGTATTGACCTTGGTACCGCTACAACTCTTGTTTATGTAAAAGGGCAAGGCATTGTTTTAAGGGAACCTTCAGTTGTTGCGTATGATAAAGATACTCAGGAAATAAAAGCGATCGGAGAAGAAGCCAAGAGAATGGTTGGCAAAACACCGGCGTCAATAGAGGCAATTAGGCCATTAAGAAACGGTGTAATTGCAGATTTTGATATTACCGAAAAAATGATTCGGTATTTCATAAAAAAAGTTCATACTCGCAAGACGCTTCTTCATCCTAGAATCGTTATTGGCATTCCATCCGGAATTACTGAAGTTGAGCGAAGAGCGGTAAGGGAAGCAGCGGAACAGGCAGGCGCCAGGGAAGTCTATTTAATTGAAGAACCCATGGCGGCGGCAATAGGTGCGGGTCTTCCCATACATGAGCCGACCGGTAATATGATTATAGATATCGGTGGTGGCACGACAGAAGCTGCCGTGATATCATTGGGTGGAATGGTTATATCCAAATCAATTCCAATTGCGGGTGATGAAATGGACGAGGCGATAGTAACTCATTTCAAAAAAAATCATAATCTTGCAATCGGTTATAGAACAGCAGAGGAAATAAAAATAAAAATTGGTTCGGTGTTCACTTTGCAAAAAGAAGAATCTTTAGACGTTAAAGGTCTGGATTTGGCGCAAGGTCTTCCGAGAACGATAAACATTTCAAGTAAAGAGATTAGGACTGCATTAGTCGATACTGTAACTTCTATAGTTGAAATGGTTAAAGGCGTTCTTGAAATAACGCCGGCTGAAATCGCAGCGGAATTGGTTGACAGGGGAATTGTTATGGCTGGCGGGGGTTCCTTAATTCGCGGTATGACTGATTTAATCTCGCGGGAGACTCATCTTCCCGTATACTTAGCACAAGATCCTACAACCTGCGTAGTTTTAGGAACCGGTAGATATTTGGAAGAACTTGAAAACATAAGAAAAGCACGTAAACGTCTGGAATAATATCAAACGAATTTCGTGTATAAAAAAAATCCTACAATCTTACTTTCGTTTTATCTCATAATATCAATACTAATTCTAAGTTTCAACGTAAATCCCTCAATAAAAGCGGCAAGGGATTTTTTGTTTTATGTAATTATTTCACCATACTCAAAAATAGATTCTGCTATATTCTCAGTTAACAGATTCGGTAATAACATTAAAGAACTCGTTGATGCTCATCAACAAATATTAGATTTAAAAAATGAAAATAAACAACTCTTAACCGATTTGCTCAAATTAAAAATACTTGAGGTTGAAAATAAGCGATTAACAGAAATATTAAATTATAAGAAGAATCTAAAAAGAAAAATAAACATTGCACGGATAATTGCAAAACCTTCACAACAATATTATAAGTCGTTAATAATTGATAAAGGCATAGATGATAACTTAAAAGAAAACAGGGCAGTATATGGTTATTATAAAAACCATTTTGGTATAATCGGACAATTAATTGACGTAAGTAAAAATACTTCACAGGTATTACTGATTACTAATCGCATATCAAAGATTCCCGGCAGAATAATACCGGCCGGTGTTGACGGGATTATTTTAGGTAATGAAACAAACGAACTTGAAATGGCATGGATACCAATCGATGCTGAAATAAAAATAGGTGATGAAGTTGTATCCTCGTCGGCTTCAGATATATTTCCTTCCGGAATACCTATTGGAATAATCGTATCAATATCACAAAGCGGTCATTTGCCTTTTAAATCAGCGCAAGTAAAACCTACAATTCCTGCATTTCAACTTACGGACGTTTTTATTGAATAATATGAAAAAAATATTTTTCTATTTTGTTTCCATATCTGTAATAATATTTTCAGGAATATTATTTTCAAACACTTCATTATTGGGATTAATATTTATCATATTTATCGGTTTATACAGGGGTTCAGCAACAGGTAGTACAATCGGTTTTTTCTTAGGACTAACTGACGGTATATTCGCATCATCAACCTTTGGAGTATTAAGTTTTTCATATGCTGTCGTCGGATATGTTACAGGTCGTCTTCCGGGAAGAATTGATGAGGAAAATCCGCTTGCCCAAATTATTATTGTCTTTATCGGTGTCATTTTCAGCAAATTAATAAGTATTATATTAGAAATGATATTTACAGGTAATAAAGGTATACTTGGTATTGGTTGGGAATTTATATTTGTAATATTTGTCCCTTTGTTTTTTACAATCTTTAAAAAATGGTGGTTACTATGGTTTGAGAAACTAACCGTAGAACGCTAGTAATGAGGCAAGTTAAAGGTAGAAAGTAAAAAGTTTCCGCCACTACTTCATTAGCGGATCCGCCTCCACCACTTCCGCCACTACAACTTTGGCGGACAGGGAATCTTTGGTGGACAAGAAAGTCTCAGTGGCGGAAAAATATGAAATAAAAAATTATAACTTTTAATTTTAACCTTTAACTTGATTTTTTTATGTGGCATGGTGAAAATTTAAGTCATACCGTAGAATCATTTTTTTCCCGTTTGGATTTTTTACGGTTTATAATATTTGTTTTTTTAGGATTCATTCTAAGCAGAATAATAATGTTTCAGATAATCAAAGGAGACCAATATAGAACACTATCCGAAACAAACAGAATAATAATTTATCCACAACCTGCTTCCAGGGGAATAATATATGACAAAAATATGGATACAATTGTTAATAATAAACCTTCATTCACAGTCTTATTTTCAAGACAGACACTTACGGACACGGAAGTCGGAAATGTGATTACAAATGTTTCAAAACATCTTTCAATTCCTACAGAAACACTTCTCAATAAAATAAATTTAAGTACCGGCAAAAATTTTTCACTAATAAAAATAGCCGAAGATATATCCAAAAATCGGGCGTTACGAATAGCTGAAAAAATACCACAGCTTCCCGGGGTAGTCGTCAGAATAGAACCTGTACGCGTTTACAAATGGGGAAATGTCGCAGCTCATATAACAGGTTATGTAAGGGAAGTATCACTTGAAGAGCTGACGCGATTCCCAAATATGAAATCTGGCGATTTAATAGGAAAAGATGGAATTGAAAGAGAATATGATGAAATATTGAGGGGTGTTGATGGTGGAAGTCAAGTTGAAGTTAACGCCCATGGAATACAAAAAAGAATACTGGAAACGGTTAGTGCGATAGACGGGAATTCAATAGTATTAACAATTGATAAAAAAATACAGAATGCACTTGCAAAAAACATGGAAGGTCGTACAGGAGTGGCGATAGCAATTGATCCTTACACGGGTGGTATTTTAGGATTATACTCTTCTCCGAGTTTCGAACCGAACGCTTTTATTTCAAAATCAAGACAAGGGCAAATTAGTTCATATTTAAAATCCAACAAAAAACCGCTTCTTAACCGTGCATTACAATGCCAATACCCGCCGGCTTCTGTCTATAAAATGGTAACGGCATTTGCCGGACTTGAAAACGGAGTAATAAATTCTGAAACAATTATAAATTGTCCAGGTTTTATTGAACTTGGGAAATATAAAAAAAGAGTTAAATGTTGGGCAAAGAACGGGCATGGAAATACTGACATTATAGGAGCCTTAGCGTATTCCTGTGATGTGTTTTTTTATGAATTTAGCATGAAATTGGGTCCCACCAAACTCAAAGATTGGGCTGAAAGATTCGGTTTTGGTAAAAAAACAGGTATTGATCTGCCGTCTGAAGAAAAAGGGCTTATACCGGACAAAACATGGAAAAAGAACAAACTTAATCAGGACTGGTATGACGGGGATACCGTAAACATGTCTATTGGGCAGGGATATATTTGGACAACACCTATGCAGATTGCCCAATACGTTTGTGCAGTCGCAAATAATGGTATTCTATTTAGACCTTTTATAGTTAAAAAAATAATAAACATCAAAGGTGAGACTGTATACGAAAAAAATCCTCAAATAACAAATAAGCTGGATATTAATACATCTAATTATAATCTTGTGAAACAAGGTTTAATTGGTGCTATACATTATGGTACCGGCAAAAATGCCCGTATCAAAGGTTTATCAATTGCGGGAAAAACCGGTACCGCTCAAAATCCTCAAGGAGAAAATCATTCTTGGTTTGTTTGTTATGCACCAGTTGAAAAACCGAAAATAGCATTGGTTGTATTCATTGAGCATGGCGGTTCAGGAAGCACGGTTGCAGCACCTATAACTGGTAAAATGTTGGCTGACATTTTTGACAAACATCCGGAAACAACGGTTGTGAATGAAAAGATTGAAGAAGAACTAGAATAAATAATAGTGGCGAGTAATTGCGTTATTAGGGTTATAGTGTTTTATTATGAAGACGGAAATATTTAGAAAATTTGATTGGATTATATTTATAGATGTAATATTTATTACTCTTATAGGACTGCTATTCATATATTCGGCGCAATTAAGAACCGGTAATCCCATGTTCTTTTTAATAAAACAATCTACCGCATTAGGTCTGGGCATAGCTGCAATGCTAATAATAATAAGTATAAGATATGAGTTATATTCCGAATACACAAATTACTTTTATATTTTTGGCTTAATTTTATTAGTGGCAGTTCTATTTTTTGGTATCAGAGTGCGCGGCGCAAAATCATGGTTTGATTTTGGTAAATTTGCATTTCAACCTTCAGAAATTGTAAAAATAGTATTAATATTATATATTGCAAAATATATCAATAAGAATTACTACCACATGAAAAAATTCTCGAGGTTGTTAACTCCTTTTTTTGCAACTATATTATATATAGGTTTAATATTATTAGAACCGGATTTTTCTTCAGCTATAGTATTCATTCCGATACTATTGGGGATGGTTTACATAGGCGGGGTATCGAAAAAAACAATAAACTTGGTTCTAATATTCTTTATTATTACATTAGGATTGCCATTTTTGGAAATATTTCTTACTATAAAGATATCCGACACAAGTTTAGTTAACAATTTCAAGTTTATATATATCATCTCTGTAATATTAATTTCTATAGGAATATTGTTATTCATTAAAGCGATACATTATAAAATAAATAAAAAGGAATATAAAATAATATTTTTAATAATATTATTGGGGCTAATATCTGCTATGACAATTTCCGGTTATTTAAAAGATTATCAAAAAAAACGTATAATTGTATTTTTGGATCCATCACTTGATCCGTTAGGAAGCGGCTATAATATTCTGCAATCAAGAATCGCAATAGGAAGCGGAAAAATCACAGGTCGAGGATTATTTCAGGGCACTCAAACCCAATTAGGTTTCATCCCCGACCAACATACAGACTATATTTTTGCTGTAATAGCGGAGGAAGGCGGTGCAATTGTATCAATATTGGTTATATGTTTATATATTGTATTGATCTGGCGCGGCATCACAATTGCAAGGAATGCGTCAGACAAATTCGGTAGCTTAACCGCAGTAGGCATTGTAATAATGTTTTCATTTTATATAATTCTTAATCTTGGAATGCTTACCGGAATAATGCCGGTTGCAGGGGTACCCCTTCCGTTTCTTTCATATGGAGGCAGTTCCCTCATAGTTAATTTTATAGCAATCGGAATTCTAATAAACATACACATAAGAAGATTCGCCTATTAGAAGCAAAATAAGAGGATAGCGTATAGAGGTGAGCGTATAGGGGATAGTAATAAGTTTTGTTTTTGCTAATCCCTAACCTCTAACCCCTGATTTTATGGACATTGAAAAATATTTATCTTATATAAAAAAACCGACCCAATATATCGGCAGAGAATGGAATTCTATATACAAAAATAATATAGAAAACTCAAAATTGTTGAAATTTTGCTTAGCATTTCCCGATATTTACGAAATAGGGATGTCCAACCTTGGTTTGCAAATAATATATAACATTTTAAATAAAAGAGATGATGTATTTTGTGAAAGAGCTTTTTCACCCGAGCAAGACATGGAGGATATTTTAAAGAAAAATGACTTGCCTTTATTTTCCATAGAAACAAAAACACCATTGAATGAATTTGATATAATTGGTTTTAATATTCAGCACGAATTATGTTATACAAACATATTGAATATCTTAAGTTTGTCAAAAATACCGTTAAAATCAACCGAAAGAAATGAAAAAAATCCTTTAATAATTGCCGGTGGTCCTGCTTGTGTCAATCCACTTCCGATATCTGATTTTATAGATGCATTTGTTATAGGTGACGGTGAAGACATAATAAATACAATTATAGATTTAAAATTAAAAACTAAAAATAAACAGGAATTATTAAAAGAGCTTTCTAAAATAGATTCTATTTATGTGCCGTTATATCACGATGGAAAAAAGATAATAGAAAAAAACATTGTTGATTTAGAAACAGCAGAATATCCTGTAAAATCCGTAGTTCCGTTTATGAATACAACCCAAAACAGGCTCAGTGTTGAAATAATGCGGGGTTGCGCAAGGGGCTGCTCATTTTGCCAGGCATCAAAATTGTATCATCCACGGAGAATTAAAAGCAAAGAAAAAATATTAGAAATAATTGAAAAAGGCATTGCATCAACCGGATATGATGAAATTTCGCTTCTATCTCTATCCACTGCGGACTATCCGCAAATCAACGAGTTAATGGATTCTGTAATGAGAATATGTTTGAAAAAAAGGGTTGCAGTGTCATTACCTTCCTTGAGATGCCATCCGTCTTCGGTTGATTTAGCGACAAAAACACGCACATTTAAAAAAACATCCTTAACTTTTGCGCCCGAAGCTGGAACAGAGCGTCTTAGAAAACACATCGGTAAATTCCTGACTGATGCGGAGATACTGGAAACGGCGGGATACTCTTTCAAATCTGGCTGGCGGTTGATAAAACTATATTTCATGATTGGTCTGCCGACTGAAACAGAAGCAGACATTGAAGGAATTGTTTCATTAGTTAGAAGCATAAAAAAACAAACCCCACAATTAAATTTGAATATATCAATTTCTCCTTTTGTCCCAAAACCGCACACTGTATTTGAGCGGGAAAAGTTTTTTGGATTAAATTATTTTTCCGAAAAGAGGGATTTTCTAAAAAGAAAATTATCTACTGCGGTAAAATTTCATAAACCTGAAATATCAATGCTTGAGGCGATTTTTGCAAGAGGCGACAAAAATCTGAATCCTGTTCTGCTTACCGCTTTTGAGAATGGTTGCAAATTCGACCAATGGAATGAAAAGTTTTTATATCAGAAATGGCTGGATGCTTTTAAGGAAAATAAAATTGAATTAAACGACTATTTGAAGGAAATAGAAAGTTCTAAAGTTTTGCCCTGGAGTTTTATTAAATTGTAATTGACAATACAAAATTATTTATTATAATATTGTTTGTAGGTTAGTTATTTGAAAATATAGGGAGGTCGTGAATCGGCCTGAGAGTTCCGTGTAGTTAACGGGAGACCTTGTTACCGATATTAATCGGTACGTAACCTGATCTGGATAATGCCAGCGGAGGGAGGTGGTGATTTGCAGTTTGTTTTTGTACCCATATGCTGAGGCATATGGTTTTTTATTTTATAGATAATGTCAAAAATATTATAAAAAATCATGATTTTTCGCTTGACGATATTTTCTTAACGCTTAAAAAATTCCCGCCTGCATGCCCCAAATTTGTCGTTCAAATGGGCATTTGCTATTTAAAGCATTACGGCGGGCAGGTAAAATTGCTAAACTCCTCAGTCGCCTGTGGCGACCTCGTCAAACATAGCAATTTCTTAACAATTTTTTAAGCTAAAAATATCTATATCGTTCAAAATCAGATTTTTCAATAATATGTTAGTATTTAACAGAACGAATTTATAAAAGGGGGATAAGAAAATGTTTAAATTTCATCCGGTAAGTGAAGCAAAAATTACTCGTGCTATTACATCAGAGTTTAATCACTGGTTTCAGGAATACATAGAATCAGATGTTGTAATTGTTGGTGGCGGACCTAGTGGTTTAGTTGCTGCATATAATCTATGCAAAGAGGGTAAAAAGACATTGATTATAGAAAGCAATAATTATATAGGTGGCGGATTCTGGATAGGCGGTTATTTAATGAACACGCTTACTTTCAGAGCACCCGGTCAAAAGATATTAGATGAATTACATATTCCTTATAAAAAAGTGGAGGAAGGATTATTTATTGCCGATGGTCCAAGTGCTTGCTCAAAACTTATTTCTGCAACTTGTGATGCCGGTACTAAAATTCTTAATATGACTAAATTTGATGATGTTGTTTACAAAAATGGAAGAGTTTGCGGGGTTGTTATAAACTGGACACCGGTATCTGCACTACCTCGTGCAATTACTTGTGTTGATCCCGTTTCAATAGAATCAAAAGTTGTAATAGATGCGACTGGTCACGATGCTCATGTGTGTAAAAGCTTGGCAAAAAGGGGTTTGATAAAATTATCAGATTTTGGACCAATGGATGTAGAGACATCAGAGGACTTAGTAGTTGAAAAAACGGGTGAAATCTTTCCGGGTTTAATAGTCTGTGGAATGAGTGTTTCTACAGTTTTTGGTGTGCCGAGAATGGGTCCAACATTTTCCGGTATGTTATTCTCAGGTAAAAAAGCAGCTGAAGAAAGCTTAAAAATTCTACAAGAATCAAAAGTAAATAACATAAAAGAGAAGGTTAGTGTAGATTAAGATTTTAAACATAAAAAGAAGAGGAGTATTTCTTAAAAAAACACTCCTTTTAATTTTTACCCCGTTAGAAAATGTATTTTTATAATTACAATAATTTTAACTAACATTTTCTAACGGTTTTTTTCCTTTTTAGGATTTGTTTTACGACATTGGTAACCATTTTTTTATCGGAAGGGCTTGTATCTTTTAGAAGCCATATTAATTTATCAATTTCGGAATCAATCTTATAAGAATATGTTTTACTGCTTTTAAATAAATCTGAAACCGGTATTTCAAGAACTCTACAAATCAAAAAAAGTGTTTCAATGGAAGGAATACTTTTTCCTCTTTCAATTTGACTTAAAAAACTCCAATCACGCCCTACCTTTTCAGCCAATCCTTCCAGAGTAAGGCCTCTTGTTTTTCTGGCGTTCCTTATTATCTTACCGATATTTTCATATAATTCGTTTAAAATACCCATAGCCATAATTATACTTTTATTTTGTATATAAGTTATTTTAACAACTAATTGTGCATAAAAGTATAATATATAAACACAAAGTAATGTATTGACAACAACACCAATATAATGTATAATAATATTATCATGAAAAAAACAATAAGCCGTCAAAAGTGCGATAATACTATTAAAACAAAAAAAATGGTCATAAATTATGGAACAAACGATATAGATACTTTGAAGAAACTTACTTTATTTATGATTGAATTGAAGGATTACAAAAAAGCTATTAATTTATATGATGAAATACTATTTCAGAATCCAAACGATTGGAAGACATGGTTTGGCAAGGCTATAGTTTATTTACATATGGTGAATGAATTATATTCTTTAGATATTGAAGACCAGATATGTTCATATTGTGAAATAATAGGAATAGAATAAATGAAAATAAAAAATCAACAAGAATATTTAACTAAATATATAGATTGCATGAAGAAAGCGATTGAATTGAATTCAGACTTAAAAAATGTATTTGCTTTTCGGATAATACATCTTATGAATATAAAATTCACGGAAAATCCCAATCTTTGCAAATGTGATGTTTATATAAAAATTCTTAAAAATATGGCAAGGATAGAATTGCCTGAAGATTTGGAGAAAGAAAGAGAAGAATTTCTAAAAACAATTATTCAATTAAGAAATAATTATATAAAATGAGTTATTTCTTTGAATTTTTTATATCGTGTTTCAATTTCTGAATCTGTAAGCTTTTTTAATCTTTCCAAAGAAAAATCTTCTACATTAAACGATGCCATAACGCTTCCTTGAATAACCGCTTTTCTTAAATCATCTTCAGTTGGATTTTTATTTATTTTTGCAAGATAACCAAAGAAACCGCCTGCGAAAGTATCACCTGCACCGGTTGGATCAAAAACCTCTTCCAGTGGATAGGCAGGTGCGGAAAAAAATCCGTTCTTACAAAACAGCAAAGAACCATGCTCTCCTTTTTTAATAACAACATATTTAAGACCATAATCCAGAATAATTTTACCCGCCTTAATCAAACTCGGTTGTTCGGTAAAAAGCCGCGCCTCACCGTCATTAATAATCAAAATATCTATTTTAGAAAGTAACTTTATTAACGATTGTTTCTTTATTTTTATCCACAAATTCATTGAATCTGCCGCTATTAATTTTGGTTTTTTCATCTGTGACAAAACATCCATCTGCAAATCAGGATCAATATTCGCCAAAAATACATATTCAATATTTTTATAAGATTCCGGAATATCAGGTTTAAACGTTTCAAACACATTAAGACAAGTAGCTAATGTTTTTGCCTCATTCATATCATATTCGTAGAACCCGCTCCATCTGAATGTCTGTCCTTTTACCGTTTTAAGTCCTTCAATATTGATATTTCTGGATTCCAGAAGTTTAACATGTTCTTTCGGGAAATCGTTGCCAACTACCGCTACCAGATTAACATCAGTAAAAAAACTTGCAGAATAAGAAAAATACGTTGCCGAACCGCCGAGAATATCGGTTTTCTCACCAAACGGTGTCTTAATTGAATCCAATGCTACTGAACCAACAACCAAAATAGACATAAAAACTCCTTTTCCGCCACTACTTTCATGGCGGACCCGCCTCCACCACTTCCGCCACTACAACTTTGGCGGACAGGGAATCTTTGGTGGACAAGAAAGTCTCAGTGGCGGGAAAATCTGCTAGAAAAATCGGGGGAGCGTTTCAAAGAAATTTACTTCCGAGCGATTATTGCCCGCGAGAGGATTTGAACCTCCAATCCCTTGCGAGAACAGCGTTCTGAGCGCTGCGCGTATGCCAGTTCCGCCACGCGGGCAATAATCGCAGGACTTATGCCAGTGGAGTTTATCCCGATAAATCGGGACCATGAGGGCAGACATTTTTACGGGACGTATGCTTACATTAATCAATCAGTTACCTAAGGCAAGAGACCATCGCTCTTACTTTAAACTTCTAAGAAATTCTTTAAAAGCATTTTATCAAATAACCCAATATTAGTCAATTGTCAAAATAGATAAAATATGATAAAATGACACTGTTGAAGTAGCCCAACAGTGTCACCCTGAAGTCGCTGCGGCGACTGAAGGGTCTCATAAATAGTCGGGATTGAGATTCTTCGTTTCACTCAGAATGACTAATTGTAGATATTTTTAAATGGATTTTTATATATGAATAAAAAGATAATCGCAACTAACAGAAAAGCACGATTTAATTACGAAATACTTGAAACCTACGAAGCAGGAATAGTTCTCACAGGTGGTGAAGTAAAATCCGTCCGTGCAGGGCAGGTTGACTTCAAAGATAGTTACGTTACCATTGGAAATAGTAATATTGAAAAAGGAGAGGTATTCTTATATAATATTAACATAACTCCATACAAATATTCCGCCGGTGGTTTTGAAAAAGAATACAATTCTCAGAGACCAAGAAAACTTCTTCTTCATAAAAACGAAATAACAAAACTTAAAAATAAAATTGTTCAGCAAAGATTGGCAGTCATTCCTTTAGAAGTATATTTAAAGAACGGTTTGGTAAAGATTGAAATTGCGGTAGCAAAAGGCAAGAAAACTTTTGATAAACGTGAATCGATTAAAAAAAGAGAAGTACAAAGAGAAATGGAGCGATCATAAAAGCGAATTGGATTGCCCGCCTATGTTCTTTCAGAACTTCGGCGAGGTGCCTCGCAAGACGACTTAAAACTCTTTATTGAGTTTTAAGTCAGCGACCTTGCAGGCGAATTTTATATAAAATTCGGGCAGGAGGTTATAAAATGAAAATACTTGTAGTTTGCTATTCAAGAACCGGAACAACAAAAAAAGTTGCTGAGACACTTACAAGCGAACTCAAATGTGATAGTGAAGAAATAATCGACACAAAAAACAGAAGCGGAATATGGGGATATTTAAAATCAGGCAGAGATGCTATGAAAAAAAGATTGACTATACTTGAACCCATAAAGAAAACTCCTGATTCTTATGATTTAGTAATAATTGGAACGCCGATATGGGCTTGGAATGTTTCCGCTCCGGTTAGAACTTATATTGTTCAAAATGCAGATAAATTTAAAAAAGTTGCATTCTTCTGCACAATGGGCGGTTCAGGCGATGTAAAAGCTTTTAAAGAAATGGAATCAATATCCGGTAAAAAACCGATTGCGACATTAGGGTTAAGACAAGCGGATGTAAAAAATGACACTTACAAAGAAAAAGTCAGCAAATTTATAGAAGAAATAAGATAAGGCAGTAACAGGTAATGCTTGCCCGCCTGTGGCGGGGGTAATGAGTAAGAGGTAAAAAGCTTTTTTATTTTTAATAGTGAGCGAAGCAATAATTTTCTTTTTTTGACTTATAATAGTGAACGAGGGATTCGTTGAGGAATGCCCTCACGGAAT
>DMMW01000048.1:10113-15737 GCA_003452965.1 Elusimicrobiota bacterium | reverse complement strand
GGGGGTGAACAGGTCTCGACGGGAATATTCATCTGACATGTTGCAGGCCGCAGTTAACCGAACGGCTGCGTTAAAAATCGGTTATACAAAATAACTGCTGAATATACACCAGTAGTTGCTCACTGTTAAGTGAGCCGCTCTCCCAACCTTTTTTCTGCGAGGTTGGGGTAGAGTGTCATAAAGCAGAATAGCTTTTGGTAGTGCCGCGCTGCTAAAGGCGAAATTCAGCGGCTGGTCCTGAACCGATTTTGTCGATGGAAGCGGTTTAGGACGAAATAAAACATCGACTATGTCTGTAGTAACGGTCAGGTAGTGTTTTCGGACGCCGGTTCGATTCCGGCCACCTCCATAAAATTTTCGCGAGGCTCAAATTTTAAGTATTTGGTAATTAGAAATTAGTAATTAGGGTATGGGTAGGAATTTATGAAAACTAAAAAGCGAAAATTTTCTCTAACTACTAACTACACACACTAATTACAGAATGTTTCGCGTAATGAATTACACTTCGCTATTTAGTCTGCGTAGCAATATTGCAAAGTAGACAATCTGCGTGCAATTAATTGAATTTTGCAGAAATTTTGAGTAGTTAGTAGTTAGTAATTAGCGCAAGGATAGGAATTTCATAGAAGCAAAAAATTAGCAAAGAAAAATAGATAGTTGTTGTAATTAAGTGTGGCGAAATAATAGTAGGGGATAAAAGTATAATCTAACTATCTAACTATGTCCCCAAATACAAAAATACTTGACTTTATGCAATACTTTATGCAAACTATATGCAAAAGGGGATAGCTGATGTGGAATCCTATATATAAAGTAAACAATAGAACATTGGGTTTATTAGAAAAAATTGCGGACTTGCGGTCTAAAATTCAAACATCAATGATAAAACTGCCGTGGATACCTTCTTTAGTTCGTGATGCTGTTGTCCGTTCGGCATATGGTTCTACTGCTATAGAAGGCTGTACATTGTCAGTTGAAGCGGTCAAGTCTTTGCTTGACGGTAAAAAAGTTTTATAAGATAGGGGGACAGTGTTTAAACAGTTGAATTGTGAAACTTCATATATTAATAAAAATATCCGCCAAAAGCATTAGTAATGGTCGCCTAAATGCGACAGCTTTTGGCGACCAAGCATTTAGGCGGACTGAGAAAAAGGAATTGTATGGAAAACAAAAAGCAGTATCATATTGGGTTGAAAAAAGGGGATATTGGAAAATATGTTCTTTTACCGGGTGACCCGGGCAGAACTGCTTTGATTGCAAAGTTTTTTGATGATGCAAAAGAGATTGCATCCAATCGCGAGTTTAGAACTTTTACAGGTAATATTATAGGTTACGATGGTAAAAGAATAAAGATTTCTACTACGTCGACCGGTATCGGATGTCCGTCAACCGCAATTGCAGTGGAGGAGTTGATTAAAGCCGGTGCGGATACCTTTATTAGAGTAGGTACCGCAGGTTCACTTCAGAAAAATATCGGGCTTGGTGATTTGGTTGTTTCAACAGCATCAGTTCGGGAAGAGGGGACTACACGGCAGTATGTGCCGTTATCATATCCGGCAGTTGCGGATTTGAATGTTACTAATGCGTTGATTGAATCGGCAAAGAAGGCAAAAGTTAAATACCATTACGGTATTACACATTGCAAGGATGCTTTTTATATTGAATGGCCCGAAAATTTACCGCTTTTAGAATACAATAAATTTATGTGGAAGACATGGCAGAATTCCAATGTGTTGGCTACTGCGATGGAGTCATCAGCGCTTTTTGTTGTTTCGTCAATTAGAAAAGTTTATGCAGGCGAGGTACTTGCAATTGTTGGACTTACGCATTCAAACAGACCTGTTATTAAGAAAGTCGGGATTGAAGATGCGATAAGGGTTGCAATTGAATCAATTAAGCGGATGGCGTATAAGAGGGTAAGAGTTTAGATATATAAGAGGTATTACCTCGCACAGTTTTATTCAAAACTATGATATGGTGTTTTTTTTATCCTGAATTTCTATTTTAGGATAAAATGATGTCGGTTCAAGAGAACCAAAATCAGTTTTAAGAAGATTTATATCAAAGAATCTGTCAAAATCATTCCTAATTTGAAATAATTCTTTTAAAGGTTCGAATTTAATTAGGTTTGCCATAATCATCACCTCCTTCATTAGTTGAGGTGTTTTTTTTGTATAAAGATTCGGAGTATAATTTTTTAACGCCTTTTGGTAGTTTTCTTGACAAGTTTTTCGGCAGGTTTTCGACTATGCTTTTTTGTAAGTGTTTTTCTTTTTTTTATCAGTTTTATTCCGATTGGAGTAGTATGTTCTATAGATTTTATGATGTTGTAATGGAGTGATTTAGGAACATGTTCCATTTCTATTTGATGACATAGTTCAATGGTTCTCCTTAATGTATTAAAGAAGTGATATGCAAATTCGTCTTCCAGAGTTTCTTTAGAATTTTCAAAAAAGTCCAAGTCCAAATCGTCATCATCGTCATCAAAGAAATCTGAAATTAACTTTAATAAGGTTTCGTAATTCATTTGTGTCCCTTGAAATATTTTGAAATTCTATCTCTTAAGAATAATCTTGCTCTGTGAAGCCGGGATTTTACCGATGGTATCGATATTTTAAGTATTTTTCTTACTTCTTCATTTGACATATATTCAATATCTCTTAATACTAATACGGTTCTATATTTGTCTGGTAAACTTTTTATTGCTTTATTCAATTCTTCTTTTAGTTCCTTATTTTCAAGTGTTGCTAATGGATTTTTTGACCAGTCGTCACCAAAATCACGTTTAATTTCGCCGGTTGATGTTAATATTGGTGTATCAAATGAAACAGAGTTTATTGTTTTCTTACGGTGCTTCATTAACACCGTATTTACAGCAATCCGATAAAGCCATGTAGAAAATTCAGAATTACCTTTAAAGCTTTTTATTTTTTTCCAGACAGTCAGAAAGGTTTCTTGAAATAAATCTTCGGCAAATACTCTGTTGTTAGTCATTTTTAACAAAAGATTATATATTTTTTGCTCATGCTGTTTTATTAATTTCTCAAAAGCTTGAGCATTGCCTTTTTTTGCTTCTTTTATAAGATTTAATTCAATTTTTTCCATTTGTTTAGATGCGGTATTTTTGAGATAGGTGCAGTAATTATTATACCTAAATTCGTTGACAATTCAAGTTAATTTTTATAGAATTAAACTCTGACAGTTTATAGATTACAGTGATTAAGAAACTATAACGGAGATAGAAACTGAGGGTGCGGGGATGAACTCTATATTCTGTGAGGCATAGACCGAACCTCTCTAATTCTTTAAAATGATAAGTAGGAATTATAAAATCACTAAATGTAATAGTATAAAAAAATATTTTATTTTCATGGAGGAATGGGCGGGGTGAATATTGTATTAACTGGGTTCATGGCTACCGGCAAGAGCGAAATTGGGCATGAAATTTCACAAATTTTGAATATGGTGTTTGTTGATACCGATATAATTATTGAAAAAAATGTTGGAATGAAAATTTCGGAGATTTTCGCTGTTAAAGGTGAAAAATATTTCAGAGATAAAGAGTCTGAAGTTGTCTTGGAAGTTTCAGGATGTGATAATTGTGTAATTTCAACAGGTGGTGGAATAGTTTTAAGACAAACAAATATTGATAACCTTAGAAGAAACGGGAAAATTATAAATTTGAAGACATCAATAAATAAAATAATTGAAAGAGTAGTCGGAAAGACCGATAGACCACTGCTCAATGTGCAGGATAAAGAAAGTGAGATAAAAAGACTTTTAGAGACAAGACAATCGTATTATGAAAAATGCGATTTTGCTTTTGATACAACAGATACCACGCCCAGAGAAGCAGCAGAAAAGATAATTGAAATATTAGGCAAAAGCAAGTAACGAGTAACAGGTAATGGGTAAAGAGTTCATTGTTCATGGTTAAATAATAAACCACAATTTTAAATCCCGCGACAAACTCGGGATAAGTTTTTAAATTTTGCATTTTTAATTGTAGTAAGGTGTTAATATGAAAACTGTGGAAATAAAACTTGGTGTAAGGACATATCCTATATATATAGGGATTTCTTTAACTCACGTAGGTGACTATATTAAAGATAAGAATATTACGGGTAAAGTATTAGTTATTACCAATACTACAGTTAATAAGCTTTACGGTGATATGGTTGTAGATAGTATTACACGTTCCGGTTTTGATGTTTCAATCACAAAAATTCCGGACGGTGAGGAATATAAAACGCTTGATACGGTAAATGGTTTATATCAGGTTTGTATGGATAATCATCTTGATAGAAACTCTTTAATTGTAGCATTGGGTGGCGGTGTGGTCGGAGATATTGCGGGTTTTGTTGCAGCTACTTTTATGAGAGGTGTACCTTTTATGCAAGTACCAACAACATTGCTTTCGCAGGTTGATTCATCAATAGGCGGAAAAGTAGGTGTAAATCATCCGGAGTCAAAAAATATGATAGGCGCATTTTATCAGCCTATCATGGTTTTTATTGATATTTCAACCCTTAAAACGTTGCCAGAAAGAGAATTTAATAGTGGGTTAGCTGAAGCGATAAAATACGGCATTATACGGGATAAAAAATATTTTACTGTTCTTGAAAGAGATATGACGAAGATAAAGGCGCTGAATATTGAACGGGTGGAATATACAGTATGGCGGAGTTGCCAGATAAAAAAATGGGTAGTGGAACTGGACGAACAGGAAACGAAAGGATTACGTGCGATTTTGAATTATGGACATACTATCGGGCATGCTATAGAAGCCGCAACGAATTATAAAACATATTTGCATGGTGAGGCGGTATCAATAGGTATGGTGTGTATTGCGAAGATTGCAAAGGAATTGAAATTACTTAATTCAATGTGGACGCATAGAATAGAACGGATTTTAACCAGAGCGGAACTCCCTATTACGCATAAGGTTTCTACTAATAAGATTATAGAAAAACTTATTTTTGATAAAAAAGTTTTGAATGGAAAAGTTAGATTTGTTTTGACCGATGGTAGACCAGGTAGAACAGTTATAAAAGACGATGTGCCAGAGGCTTTAATAAGAAAAGTTTTAGAAGAACAAAAAGTATAAAAACAGGGTATAGCGTATAGAGGATAGCGTATAGTTCATAGTAGAACCTGAAACTAATCCCTAACCTCTAATCTCTATTCCCTGCAGTGTTGGGGGGAAGTATGAAAAAGATATTAATTATTCATGGTCCCAATTTGAATTTGCTTGGCAAACGGGAACCGAAAATTTATGGAAAATTTTCACTTGAAGATATAAATAATAGGATTAAGAAATTAGCCAAGGAGAAAAAGGTTTCTGTAGATTTTTTTCAGTCCAACCATGAGGGTGAAATAGTTGATGTAATAGGCAAGGCACCGAAAAAATACGATGTGATTGTGATAAATCCAGCCGCCTATACGCATACTTCAGTTGCTATTAGGGATGCGGTGGCAGCGATAGATATTCCTGTTGTAGAAGTGCATATTTCAAATATTTACCATCGTGAAGAATTCAGACAAAAATCACTAATTGCCGATGTAGCAACTGGGCAAATCTCCGGATTTGGTGTAAATTCCTATCTTTTGGGCCTGCTTGCCGC
>DMMW01000048.1:8392-9934 GCA_003452965.1 Elusimicrobiota bacterium | reverse complement strand
ATATGAATCCAAGAATAAAAAAATTGCAGGAAAAGATTAAGTCAGAAAATATTGATGGTTTTATTTCATTTAATTCGTCAAATATTTATTATTTATCAGGTTTTAAGGCTGATGGTTCTTTTATTTTTGTATCACCAAAAAAAGCGGTACTTGCCGTTCCGCAGTTGCTTTATCTATCGGCAAAGGATTCGACTGACTGCGATTTGATGGTGGTGAAGAAAATTGAAGATGTTTTTAAGGCATTCAAAGTCAAAAACATTGGTTTTGAAGAAGCTGTTTCATATAAACGATATTCAATTCTGAAAGAAATCAAGAATATTGAAATGAGGAATCTTTCCGGGTTAGTTGAAAATATGAGAATTATTAAAGAACAGGAAGAGATTTTTAAAATAAAATGTGCAGGCAAGATTTCTATGAAAGCGATCGAGTTTGCCGAAAAAATAATTAGAACAGGAATGACTGAAAAAGAACTTGCAGATAAATTAGAATTCTTTTTAAGAAGAAAAGGTGCGGAAAAATCATCATTTGATATTATAGTGGCTTCCGGGGAAAATTCCGCTAAACCGCATCATATACCTACATATAGAAAATTACAAAAAGGTGATAGTATAGTTATTGATATAGGATGTGTTTGTGATGGTTACTGTTCCGACTTGACAAGAACGCTTTTTTTGAGTAAAATAAACGAATCTAAGAAGAAAGTTTTTAATATTGTTAAAGATGCCCAGAAGCGTGCAATTAGTACCATAAAAAGCGGAGTGGCTTGCAAGAAGATAGATTTTTCTGCAAGAGATTATATAAGAAGTAAGGGTTACGGCAAATTTTTTATTCATTCAACAGGTCATGGCATCGGGATTGATGTTCATGAAGAACCGAATATTTCGGCAAATTCCACGACATTTTTACAAAAAGGAATGATGGTTACCGTTGAACCGGGAATATATATTCCAAATCAATTTGGAGTTAGAATTGAAGATATGGTTTTAGTTAAAGAAAGCGGATATGAGGTTATAACAAAATGATATCAACATCAGATTTTAAAAATGGATTAACAATCAGGGTAGACGGCGCACCGTACCAGGTTATCTGGTTTCAGCACCATAAACCGGGTAAGGGCGGGGCTGTAATGCGAGTAAAATTAAGGAATCTTGAGACGGGCACAATTACGGAAACAACGTTTAAATCAGGCGAGAAGTTCGATGAAGTGTCGCTTAATAGAAAGAAAAAACAATTTTTATATACTAATGGAAACGAATATACATTTATGGATATGGAGACTTATGAGCAGATAACAATGCAAAAAGAGAATATGGGGGATATTATAAAATATTTGAAACCCGATACCGAAGTGGAAGCACTTTATATAGACGATAAATTTTTGGCGTTTGACTTGCCTATAAATATTGAAATGAAAGTTATGTCTACGGTTCCCGGTATAAAGGGTGATACAGTATCCAATCTTGTAAAACCGGCAATATTGGAAACAGGAATAGAGGTGCAGGTTCCGCTTTTTATAAAAGAAGGCGATTTAATTAAAATAGA
>DMMW01000048.1:6222-8044 GCA_003452965.1 Elusimicrobiota bacterium | reverse complement strand
TCTATACAAAAAAATATTGAACCGAATATTAAGCAAGAATTTAAAGATGAAAAAATTATAAAGAAAGATTCAAATAATCGGCAAATAAAATCTCCGATGGTAGGAACATTTATGCGTTCCACTTTACAAGGCGGCAAACCGCTTATTGAAGTAGGTGATTTTGTATCTATAGGGCAAAAAGTATGTATTATTGAAGCGATGAAAGTTATGAAAGAGATTACTGCCGATGCCGGTGGCAAGATTACAAAAGTTTTAATTCAGGAAGGCAATCCTGTAGAATATGGGCAACCTCTATTTGAAATAGAGCCGCAGGTTAAAGCAGAGGAAAAAAATAATGTTTAATAAAATTTTAATAGCAAATCGCGGTGAAATAGCCGTAAGAGTGATTCGGGCATGTAGAGAAATGGGCATCAGAACTGTAGCGGTTCATTCCGATATTGACAGGGAATGTCTTCATGTAAAACTTGCCGATGAGTCGGTATGTATAGGACCTAGCCAGCCGCGGGAGAGTTATCTTAATATTGCTAATATTATATCTGCTGCAGAAATAACCGGCGCAGATGCGATACATCCCGGTTATGGTTTTCTGTCCGAGAACACTTATTTTGCGGATGTTTGTGAATCGTGTAATATTAAATTTATAGGACCGTCTAAATCAACTATTCAGTTGATGGGTGATAAATCAGAAGCCAAGAAAACCATGAAAAAAGCAGGAGTACCTACTATCCCGGGAACAGAAGGTTGCATTACTGCAGATCATCCAAAACTATTCAAAATAGCTAAAAATATCGGTTACCCAATAATTGTAAAAGCGTGTGCGGGTGGCGGTGGAAAAGGTATGAGAATTGTAACTTCAGAGGATACGCTAAAAAATGCAATTCTCACTGCAGAAGCGGAAGCAAAAGCAGCATTTAATAACGGTGATGTTTACTTAGAAAAATATATTGAAGAACCAAAGCATATTGAATTTCAAATTCTCGGGGATAAAAAAGGAGATGTAGTATCGTTTCCGGAGAGAGATTGTTCTATACAAAGAAGACATCAAAAACTTATTGAGGAATCCCCTTCCCTAATTTCAGAAAAATTAAGCAAAAAAATGGGTCATGCTGCGCGGCTAGCTGCCAAAGCGGTTAAATATGTGACTGCCGGTACGATTGAGTTTTTAGTAGACAAAAAAGGTAATTTCTATTTCATGGAGATGAACACAAGAATTCAAGTAGAGCATCCCGTTACGGAGATGGTTTCCGGCATAGATCTTTTAAAGGAACAGATTCGGCTTGCTGCAGGTGAACAATTAGGTTATTCTTATGATGATATAGAAATCAAAGGACATGTTATAGAATGCAGAATTAACGCTGAGGATTCTGAGAATAATTTTATACCGAGTCCCGGTAAAATTAATTCGTTAATTTTACCAGGTGGCATGGGTGTAAGGATTGATTCTCATATATATTCTGGTTATACAATTCCATCAACATACGACAGTCTGATTGCCAAACTGCTGGTGATTGATTCAACGAGACAAAAAGCAATTGCAAGAATGCAACGTGCACTTTCTGAATTTGAAATTTCAGGTATTAAAACCACAATTCCGTTCCATAAAATAACCATGGCTAACGATTTTTTTAAAAAAGGCGAAATTTATACTAATTTTATACAGAAAAGGATTTTTATCGAAAAATAATATTCATTCAGGAGCTTGCTTTGTTAGTTTGCCTATCAACAGGCAGGCATATGATTCCCTTGCTTAATTTTTCTGAATACTTAGTTTTTGACGTTAGAATCTGTGTAATCGTCTTTTAAAATCTGTGCCCGCCACTTC
>DMMW01000048.1:4917-6035 GCA_003452965.1 Elusimicrobiota bacterium | reverse complement strand
ACAAGGAACCATCGGCGGACAAAGAATCTTTGGCGGGTAAATAATCAGGTGTTAATATGAAACAGAAGATTTTAAATATTTTAGATGAAAGTATATCTATAAAGGAAAAATCAAAATTACTTGTTGATGTAATAGAAAATATAGCACAGGAAGTAATCAAATGCTATAAAAATGGAAACAAGGTGGTTCTTTTTGGTAACGGTGGTTCGGCTGCGGATGCCCAGCATATTTCTACTGAGTTTGTTTCCCGTTTTGAAAAAGAAAGAAAATCTTTATTTGCTGTAGCACTTACTACAAATACATCAGCGATTACTGCGATAGGTAATGATTATAGTTTTGATAAGGTTTTTACAAGACAGGTTGAGGCATTTGTTCAAAAAGGCGATGTTGTAATTGCTATTTCAACAAGCGGGAATTCTAAAAATGTCATAGATGCAGCGGAACAGTCAAAAAAACAAGGTGCTGTTATTATCGGTTTTGCAGGTGCTAGTGGCGGAAAACTAAAAGATGTTTGTAATATAACGCTGAAAGTCCCTTCAGAAAATACTGCCCGCATACAAGAAGTGCATATTACTGTAGGACATATTATCTGCAAACTTGTCGAAGATGAACTCTTCTAAAATTAAATCAGTTTCACAGATTCTAAAAATAGCAAATAAATTAAAAAATTCCGGTAGGAAAATTGTATTTACAAACGGATGTTTTGATATTTTACATATTGGTCATATAAAACTTCTTAAAAAAGCAAAATCTTTCGGTGATATATTGATTTTAGGATTAAATTCCGATTCATCCGTCAAGACAATAAAAGGTAACAGTCGTCCGATTATCCCCGATAAGGAACGGGCAGAAATACTTGGTTCATTATGCATGGTGGATTATATAGTAAAATTTTCAGAATCAACTCCATACGAATTGATTAAGAAAATAAAACCGAATATTTTAGTGAAAGGTTCTGACTGGAAAAGCGGTGAAATTATAGGTAGTGAATTTGCAAAAAAAGTTGTTAGAATTCCGCTTTTAAAAGGACATTCTACGACAGATATAATCCAGAAACTAAAAAATCTCTAATGGTTAATAATAAAAATGTTTTAAGAATTATCGATGCTAATTTAAAC
>DMMW01000048.1:0-4681 GCA_003452965.1 Elusimicrobiota bacterium | reverse complement strand
GTTTTGTCAAGAGATAGTCAAAGCGATATTTTCCGTGAAAAAAAAGAATCGTGTAAAGAGGATGTTAAAAGTGTTGTCGTTTCAAATATAAAAAGAGCGGAAGAGTCATTGAGAGTTCTTGAAGAGTTTTCAAAGATTATTTCGGTAGATGCCGGTGCTAAATTCAAGAAAATTAGATTTGATATTTATAAATTAGAGAAAGAGATAATTCAAAAACTATGACACAAATAGAATCAGCAAAAAAAAATATTATAACCAAAGAAATGCAATCGGTTGCAAAATACGAGAATGTCCCGTCAAAATATATTAGAGATGGTATTGTAAAGGGAACGATTGTAATATTAAAAAACAATTTGCGAAAAAACGATACTAAATTCAGGATAGTCGGCATTGGTAAAGGATTAAAAATAAAAGTTAACGCTAATATTGGTACTTCACCGTTAAATGTTAATCAAAAATATGAAGAGCAGAAGGTTTTGATTTCAATTAAATACGGTGCCGACGTTATAATGGATCTTTCTACAGGTGGCAATATACAAAAGATAAGGAAAATGGTAATTGGGATATCAAAGTTACCCGTAGGAACCGTCCCTATTTACGGTTTGATATGTGATTTAGCGAGTAAAGGTAAAAAATTTATAAATGCTACCCCCAAGCAGATGTTTGAAGAAGTAGAAAAGCAATTATCGGATGGTATTGATTTTGTAACAATACATTGCGGACTCAACCTAAAAGCTTTGAATATTCTGAAAAAGAAAAAACGGCTTGTCGGTATTGTTTCACGCGGTGGTTCTTTCATCGCCGAATGGATGTCTCATAATAAAAAAGAAAATCCGTTTTATGAATACTATGACGATTTGGTAAAGTTAGTTAAGAAGTATGACGCTGTGATATCTTTAGGAGATGGTTTGCGACCCGGTTGTATCGCTGATAATACAGACGAGGCGCAAATTGCAGAACTTAAAACGCTCGGTGAATTACAACAATATGCTTTTAGAAGAAATGTTATGACCATGATTGAAGGTCCGGGTCATATCCCGATAAATAATATTGAAAAAAATATAAAACTCCAAAAAAAGTATTGTCACAACGCGCCATTTTATGTTTTGGGACCTTTAACAACCGACATCGCACCCGGTTACGACCATATAACATCCGCAATAGGTGGTGCGCTTGCTGGATATTTTGGAGCAGATTTTCTGTGTTATGTAACACCTGCGGAGCATTTATCATTACCAAATATTGATGATGTAAAAAACGGGATTATTGCTTCGCGTATTGCAGCGCATTCTGCGGAAATCGCAAGGGGCTATAAAGATTCGCTAAAAATTGATTATGAACTCTCAAAAGCAAGAAAGAATTTTGATTGGAAAAAGCAAAAAGAACTTGCTTTAGATCCTTTTGAATTTGAAAGACGGCTTTCTGCAAAAAGTAAAGATGTCTGCTCGATGTGCGGCGAGTTTTGCGCAATGAAAAGGAAAATTTAATCGAAGATAGTGAGATAGTGGTATTGTGCGATAGTCCGATAACTTAGGGTAGTTGCTCATCTTGATGAGCGTCTTTTCAGTAATGACGAACAAGATAATTTTAATATTTTTAATACCTTGTATGTGAGATAAAAATGGAAGAATCAAAATTAACGAAAGAAGCGTTAGAACAAATTGACCAATATTCACGGGATAGGGTTGGTATCAGCACGCTTGAACGTTATACAGGCAGTTCTAATGAAGAATTCCAGTCATATATTTTACTTACTAATTTTAAAATATATGTGGATATGTTCAGCAAGTTATTCAGTTTGCCGGTAAGACAGGGTTCAGTAATGCGGGCTTGTCATTCCAAGCAAAAAAAAATAACTATTATTGATTATAGCGTAGGCTCACCTGTTGCTGCATTAATAATGGAGTTATTATCGTTTACGCATCCTAAAGCCGTGGTTATGTTAGGAATGTGTGGTGGCTTGAGAGAAGAATATAATGTAGGTGACTTCTTTAATCCTGTTGCTGCAATAAGAGGCGAAGGAACATCTAACGAGTATATGCCAGTCCAGTGTCCTGCATTAAGTTCTTTTGTAATACAGAGGTATATTTGTGAAGAATTAGAAAAAAAGGTTTTAAAATATCATACTGGTGTAATACATACAACTAATGTTCGCTTCTGGGAATTTAACGAAGATTTCAAGAAAAACCTGCTGCAAGAAAAAGTTCAAGCGATAGACATGGAATGTGCCACACTTTTTACAGTAGGTTTTGCTAAATTAGTACCTATAGGTGCCCTTATGCTTATCTCTGATTTACCCTTGAAAGAAAAGGGGATAAAAACAAAAGAAACAGGAAAGTTAATATTTGAAAAATATACCAACCTGCATATAAACACCGGTATAGAAGTTCTAAAAAACATTCAAAAACAAGACAAAAAAGGACTAGGTTACCAGTTCTAATAATCAGAGGATACAATACTTACATTTTTAAAAGTCAAGGAGTGAAAATGTCAAAATGAAAGCCTGCCCGACATAACTCTTATTGTGTGGTCGGGACATGGCCCCATCTTTCATCTTTTTAAATTATGAAAAATACTAAGAAAAACGAGAAAGTGCGAAACATCGCAATTATAGCACATGTAGACCATGGTAAAACGACGCTTGTTGATTATATGTTGCGTCAAAGCGGAACTTTCAGGGAAAACCAGGATGTTTCCGAGCGAGTGATGGATAGTATGGATCTTGAACGTGAGCGGGGCGTAACAATTGCTGCAAAAAACTGTGCTATATGGTGGAAGAATGTTAGAATAAATATTCTTGATACGCCCGGTCATGCCGATTTTGGTGGCGAAGTAGAGCGTGCTTTAAAAATGGTTGATGGCGCGATATTACTTGTGGATGCAGCTGAAGGACCCTTACCGCAAACAAGATTTGTTCTGCAAAAGGCTTTAGAATCCGAACTTAAAATTGTCGTACTAATAAATAAAATTGATAGGAAAGATGCACGACCAAAAGAAGTTTTAGATGATGTTTATGAATTGTTTATGGATCTTGATGCGAAAGACCATAATATAGATTTTCAAATAATTTATACTATCGGTAGAGAAGGAATAGCACAAAAAACACTAAATGAAAAAGGTAAAGATTTAAGCATCCTGTTTGATACTATTTTAACCGAGATACCGGCTCCTTCATATAATCCTGATGAGCCTTTCCAGATGCTTGTTTGCGACTTGGATTATTCAGATTATATAGGGCGTTTAGCAATAGGCAGAGTATTCAACGGGCAAATAAACAAAAACGATAATCTTATCTGCATCAAAGAAAATAACGAGCAGATTTCGTTAAAGACAACAAAGCTTCAGGTATATGACGGTATAGGGATAAAAGAAGTGGAATCAGCTAATTCCGGAGACATTATAATACTTGCCGGTATAGAGAACGTTTCAATCGGCGATACAATTTGTAATAAAGAAAATCCAAAGGCACTAAAAAGAATAAAAGTAGATGAGCCGACCATTGCTATGTTATTTACCATAAATTCATCACCATTATCCGGACAGGAAGGGAATATTGTCCAATCAAGAAGAATAATAGAACGGCTTAGAAAAGAGGCATTACAGAATGTTGCCATACAAATTGAGGAGATTCCCGGTTCCGATAGTTATATTGTTAAAGGAAGGGGTGAATTTCAGATGGAAATACTCATTGAAATGATGAGGCGGGAAGGATTCGAACTTAGCGTAGGCAGACCCCAGGTTATATACAAAAAGAAAGACGGAAAAACCCTTGAACCGATAGAACATCTTTTTATTGATTGTGATGAATCCAACATTGGAATAATTACTGAAAAGATTTCAAATAGAAAAGGTAAAATGACTAATATGATAAATCACGGCACGGGAAGGGTAAGATTGGAGTTTACTGTTCCGACACGTGCATTAATCGGTTATAGGAGTGAGTTTCTTACCGATACAAGAGGTACCGGAATAATGAACTCATACGTTCAAGATTACGAAGAATTCAGGGGAGATTTTACGCTACGAACGACCGGTTCATTGGTTTCAGACAGAGCAGGTAAGGCGGTTCCATATGCAATTTATAATCTTGAACCTCGCGGCGTTATTTTCCTTTCCCCTAATGATCCTGTTTATGAAGGTATGATAATAGGTAATAATAATCGTGAAAATGATTTAAATGTAAACCCATGTAAAGAAAAAAAACTTTCAAATATGAGGGCAGCTGCAAAAGATGATAATATTATTTTAACTCCGATTCAGCCGATGACTCTTGAAAAAGCTATTACATTTATTAAAGACGATGAACTTATAGAAATAACCCCGAAATCCATCCGACTGCGCAAATTAATTCTCTCCGCAAGCGAACGAAAAAAATGGGGTCACACCTAATTTAATTTATTGTAAAACCGCCAACCATAAATGGAACTGCTGGACCAAAAGCGTTCCATAATATACCTGCCATAAATGACGCCGGAAAAAGTCCGATACCTACAATGGTTGCATGAAGTCCCAGCATGGTTGCTTTTTGTTCGGGATAGTATTTTAGGGTCTGCTGAAAAACTCCATGCCTACGTTCCCAAGGAACTTCGGCAGGCAGGCAGCATCCCCTGCTTTCACAGATTGAAAAGTGGAGTACACAGATTAAGTCCCGACGGTAATATCAGTGTAATCTTTCAAAAAT
>DMMW01000070.1:23775-27918 GCA_003452965.1 Elusimicrobiota bacterium | reverse complement strand
GCCCGCCTGAATGACGCAGTCGGGCAGGCATGAATCCATTACCGTCATTCCTGCGGTAGTAAGCAGGAATCCAGAAAATAAATGAAGAACTTTTTTGTATATATTCTTTCTAGTAAACGGAACGGTACTTTATATACAGGAGTAACATCAAATTTAGTTAAAAGGATTTACGAGCATAAGAGTAATTTAATTGACGGTTTTACAAAAAAATATAATGTTCACGATTTGGTATGGTATGAGATGCATGAAACGGCAGAATCTGCAATTGTTAGAGAAAAACAAATAAAAAAATGGAAAAGAAAATGGAAGATTGGACTTATTGAAAAAGATAATTATGAGTGGAAGGATTTATATGAAACTATTATTTGAAATTCTGGATACCCGCTTTCGCAGGTATGACAATACGTGCAAAAAACATTTTTCAACAGACCCTAAATTATGAAAACAATTGGATTAACTGGTGGAATCGCTTCAGGTAAATCATTAGTAATCAGTGAATTAAAAAAAATAGGCATTAATACAATTTCTTCAGATGAAATTGCAAGGGATGTTTATTATAATTCAGACATAAGCAAGAGAATAAAAAGTATATTTGGTACATTAGACCGAAAAAAAATTGCAAACATAATGTTTAGTGATATAAAAAAGAGAAAACTACTTGAAAAAATAATACACCCTATAGTTATAAGGGAGATTAAAAGAAAGATTCAAAATTTAAGAGAAAAGAATGTTAAAATTGTTGTAGTGGATGTGCCTCTTTTATTTGAAGCAAAAATCGGATATTTATTTGATAAGATAATTGTAGTTTATTGCGATAATACTAATCAAATCAAAAGACTAATCAATCGCGATAAAATTAATAAGAGTAAAGCAGTGGAAAGAATAGGCACGCAAATATCTCTAATAAAAAAGGTCAAAATGGCTGATTATATAATAGATAATACTATGGGTAAGTTAAAAATAAGAACGGAAATTAAAAAAATACTTGACAAAATTAAATAAATTCTTTATAATCAATAGGAACGTCATAAACATCAAATACCTTTTAAATAATCAACATAATTTTATTTTTAAAAATCACATCTAAAATTCATTCCGTACGAAAATGTAAATACATAATGCTAATAAAATATTGGTAAAATTTACAAGAATTTTGTTATAACATTTTCCAACGGAATGTGCCTTTCAATATGAAAATCCATAAACAAAAAGTATCAATGTGAAATATAAATATTTTATTTGTTTTTTGTAAAATGGGACAACGGCCTTTTTGTAACCTGGCAATTTTATAATGTCCCTAAGTGAGGAGAAAATGGAGCAAACAAACAAGACGGATATTTCTGCGTTGTCTAAAATGAGTATGTCTGAACTTACAGCTATGGCAAAGAATTTAAAAATTGAAGACATAGCAGGTTTAAAAAAGCAGGATTTGGTATTCAAAATTCTACAAGCCCAGATTACCTCAAACGGATTAATGTTTGATGAAGGGGTTTTAGAAGTATTGCCGGACGGTTTCGGTTTTTTACGATCTCCAAATTCTAATTATTTGCCTGGTCCAGAGGATATTTATATATCCCCGTCACAAATAAAAAAATTCGCTTTAAGAAAAGGAGATACTGTATCTGGCGAAGTAAGACCTCCGAAGGAAAATGAAAGATTCTTAGCTTTGCTGAAAGTTCAAGCAGTGAATGGCGAAGATCCCGAAAAAATAAGAGAAAGAGTGCTTTTCGATAATTTAACTCCGCTTTATCCTCAAAAAAAAATAAATCTTGAAGTAAAAAAAGACGAGCTCACAACCCGTATTATGGATTTAATGACTCCCATCGGGCAAGGACAGCGGGGATTAATTGTTTCACCACCGCGTGCAGGGAAAACTATCATATTACAAAAAATTGCAAATGCAATATCAAATAATCATCCGGAAATACATATGATTGTTTTATTGATAGATGAAAGGCCTGAAGAAGTTACCGATATGCAGCGTTCTGTTAAGGCAGAGGTTATTTCTTCAACTTTTGATGAATCTGCGGAAAGACATATTCAGGTTTCAGAGATGGTCTTAGAAAAAGCCAAACGTTTGGTTGAACATAAGAGAGATGTAGTAATTTTACTTGACTCAATTACAAGATTAGCGCGGGCTTATAATACTACTCAACCATCATCAGGAAGGGTTCTTTCCGGCGGACTTGATTCAAATGCTTTACAGAGACCGAAAAGGTTTTTTGGTGCGGCAAGAAATATTGAAGAAGGCGGTTCACTAACTATTATAGCAACCGCTCTTGTTGATACCGGAAGCAAAATGGATGATGTTATTTTTGAAGAATTTAAAGGGACAGGAAATATGGAGATTCATCTTGACAGGAAACTTGCCGATAGAAGAATCTTCCCGGCAATTGATACTAATAGATCAGGAACCAGAAAAGAAGAACTTCTTCTCGAACCTGAAGTTTTAAATAAAATATGGATATTAAGGAAAGTGCTGACACCAATGTCACCTACAGAATCTATGGAGCTTTTAATTGAAAAGATATCCGCAACAAAATCAAATAAGGATTTTCTAAAATCTATGGAAATGTCGCAATAGGGTCAGCGTAGAGCGTATAGGGATAAGTAAATGATAAAAACTATGAATTTAATGAATAAAATTATTTTCGCAATAGTTGTGATTTTGCTTTTAGTTTCAATTAAACTTACAGCAACAACAAGCAAACCTATATACGATGAATTGTTGCTTACCAGTCAAAAGAGCGTTTTCCCGGATTATGATATTATTAAAAATCTGGATGAATTTATAATTCTAAATCATACTGTTCAAAAAGGTGAAAATATAAATAAAATTGCAAAAAAATATGGCATTGATGTTGCAACAATCAGAGGAATAAATAACCTTGAAACAACATATGTAGGACCGAATAAAAATATATGGGTTGTAAATAAAAAGGGACATATATATACTGTTAAGAAAGGCGATAATTTTGAAGTTATTTCAAAGAAATATGGTATTAATATGGACACGATTCTTATTGCTAATGATTTTGACGAAGATGAAGAATTATCTGCAGGCGACAAGGTTTTTATACCCGGAATAAAAATTCATTTTGCAGATTTCTTACAACCGGTTCTTAGTTATCGTATAACCAGCAGATTCGGACTTAGGAGACATCCTATTTTTAAATATAATAGATTTCACGAAGGAGTCGATTTTGGCAGGTGTTATCGTGCTCCTATCAGAGCATCAAGCAGCGGCAGAGTGGTTTTTGCAGGTACAAAATTCGGTTATGGTAAAGTTGTAACAATATTACATAAAAACGGATTTTCAACAAGATATGCCCATTTAAGTTCATATACGGTAAAGAAGAACCAATATGTAAAAGCCGGAAGTATAATAGGGAGAGTAGGTTCTACAGGTTTTTCAACAGGTCCGCATTTGCATTTTGAAGTGCGAAAATACGGTAGGGCGGTAGATCCGCTAAAATATATTGGAAAACAGATTTTTTAAAGTAAGATTGACTTTTTTTTAATATTTGATATAATTAAATTAAAGCATTGCTTTTAGAAGGTTTAATCTGTATCTATCACTAATCCATCATTTGCCAATATGCCAGCTGGTGGGGTAGATAGGTGAATAATAAATTATTTAAGAGAGGTTAAAATGAGAGAAGGAATTCATCCAAAATATGTTGAGTGTAAGGTTAGTTGTGCTTGTGGCAATAGTTTTGCTACTATGTCAACAAAGTCCGAAATAAAATTGGATATCTGCTCAAAATGCCATCCTTATTTTACAGGTAAACAAAAACTTATTGATACCGCAGGTCGTGTTGATAAATTTGTTTCAAAATATTCCAAGACGGGCGGAAAAGCAGTAACAAGAAAACCAAAAGAAGTATTAATGAAAATTAAGCCGTTGAAGAAAATCAAAAAAGCAGTGCCAAAACTTATTCCTAAGAAAGATTTTGGAAAAAAGTTAGAAGCAAAGAAGGAGCGAAAATCATCGGAAAAAGCGGAAAAGTAGTTAATTCATAACTTAAATATTAAGGCAAAGTTTTCTTACTAAGATTTCTTTGCCTTATTTATTGCACCCGAAGTTCGGAGCCACTGCACCGAACGAGGCTAAAAGAATCGCCGAGTAAACTCGGCAACTAC
>DMMW01000070.1:3699-23471 GCA_003452965.1 Elusimicrobiota bacterium | reverse complement strand
TGTAGGGTTCGGCGGTGTTAAAAAGAATCGCCGAGTAAACTCGGCACTACAGGAAGAAAAACGGAAGAGGACTACATTATAATGAGTATAGAAAAACTTGAAGACATGAAAAAGGAATATCAGACGATTGAAAATTCTCTATCTGATAATACGATAATTTCCGACACGCAGAAATTAAAAGATTTGACAAAAAGAAGAAAAGAGATTTATCCGGTTATTGAAAAATATCTGTGTTTTGAAAGGATTAATAAGGAAATTTTACATATTAAAGAAATAATTAAGACCGATGATTTGGAAATGGTTGAACTTGCAAAAGAAGAACTTAAAGAATTAGAAGAAAAAAGAAATGTTTTAGAAAAGGAATTGGAAGAACTGCTGAAGGTCAAAGATCCGTTGGATAAAAAGGATATTATAATTGAAATCCGCGCTGCTGCAGGTGGCGATGAATCTGCATTGTTTGTTTCTGAATTATACAGGATGTATAGCAGATATGCCCAAAACAAAGGTTTAAAAACTGAAATATTAGAGATTAGTTCAATCGGAATAGGAGGTGTAAAGGAAGTTGTTTTCACGGTTGAAGGTGAGTCTATAAATTCAAGCGGGCAAGGTGCCTATAGTTTTTTTAAATATGAAAGCGGAACACACAGGGTTCAAAGAGTTCCTGAAACAGAAGCATCCGGGAGAATACACACATCAACAGTTACAGTAGCTGTTCTTGTTGAACCTGATGATGTAGAATTTAGTATAAATCACAATGATCTCAAAATTGATACTTATCGCGCAGGAGGACATGGTGGACAGTATCTTCAAAAAACAGATTCTGCGGTTAGGATTACACATGTTCCTACAAACGTAGTTGTTGCCTGCCAAGATGAAAGGTCACAACTAAAAAATAAATTAAAAGCGATGAAGATATTAAAAGCACGGTTGTTTGATATGGTTAAGAAACAACAGCAGCAAAAAATAGCCATGGACAGAAAAAAACAGATAGGAACAGGTGATAGAAGCGAAAAAATAAGGACATATAATTTTCCGCAGGATAGGATAACAGAACATCGAATAAATGAAAATTTTCACAACATAGAAATGATATTAGATGGTGATTTAGACGATATTGTAAATGCTTTGAAAAAAATTGAGATATTATGAATATATCAGAACTTTTATGCTGGGGTGAATCAATACTCGGAAAAAAATATAGTTTTGATTCCAAAGTACTTCTGGCACATTGTTTGAATTTGAAATTTAACGACATTTATTTCAGTCATTTAAATAAAAAGAATATTACAATTAAAGAAAGTGAGTTATATAAGAAATTGGTATTAAAAAGAAAAAAAGCGATTCCGACTGAATATATTACTGGTGATACGGAATTTATGGGATTAAAATTTTCGGTGAATAAAAATGTTTTAATACCAAGACAAGAAACCGAATGTTTAATTGAACATGTTCTGAAAATATTAAAATATTTAAAAAAGCCGGTTAAAATACTTGATGTAGGCACCGGTTCGGGGAATATTGCTGTTTCAATCGCCAATTATTCAACGAATTCACACATTTCTGCAATAGATATTTCAAAAGAAGCCATAAAAATTGCAAAAAAAAACGCGTCACTTAATAATGTAACCAAAAAGATTGAGTTTATTCAAAGTGATATATTCGGTTCTATTTCCAAATTAAAATATAAAAAATATGATTTAATAATTTCAAATCCGCCGTATATAAAAACAGAAGAAATAAAAACTTTGCAAAGAGAAATTCATAATGAGCCTGTAATAGCACTGGACGGCGGAAAAGACGGTTTAGCGTTTTATAAAAGAATAATACCTGAAAGTAAAAAATATCTTAATAAAAGAGGATATTTAATATTTGAAATCGGATATCACCATTCCGACCCGGTAAAAGAAATTATGAAAATTAACGGGTATAAAAGAATAAAAATTTTAAAAGACTATACGAATCAGGAAAGAATTATTTATGGACAAAATTATTATTAACGGTGGCAAAAAACTTAAGGGTGTTGTTACAATAAGCGGTTCGAAAAATGCGGCACTGCCGATATTAATTTCTACTTTGCTAACGGACGATAGATGTGAGATAAGAAATGTTCCTGACTTAGAAGATGTAAATACCGTAATATCTTTATTAAGGCATCTTGGTAAAGAGATTAAAAAAAATAAAGATAGAATAATTATTTCAAAAGGCGATAATATATGTTCTGATGCACCGTATGATCTTGTTTGTAAAATGCGTGCTTCTGTGCTTGTTGCCGGACCTCTCATTGCGAGATTTAAAAAAGCGAAGATTTCTCTTCCGGGCGGTTGTGCTATAGGTATAAGACCGATAAATATTCATTTAGACGGTTTTAAAAGATTAGGTGTGAAATATGTGATTAAAGAAGGAGATATTTCATTAAAGGCAAAGAAAATGGTTGCTTCAAAAATTATTCTTGATTTTCCTTCTGTTGGAGCGACTGAAAATCTATTAATGCTATCGACGCTTGTAAAGGGTGAAACAATTATCGAAAATGCCGCAATGGAACCGGAAATAATTGATTTGGCTAATTTCTTAAATAAATGCGGAGCAAAAATATCCGGTATCGGTACCAAAAAAATAATAGTTAATGGTATAAAAAAATTAAATGGATGTACCTATACGGTGATGCCGGATAGGATTGAAACTGGTACGTATATTATTTCTTCGGCAATAACTTCGGGAGATATTAAAATAACTAATTTGATTCAGGAACATAATGAATCATTGATTGAAAAAATAAAATTAGCAGGTGTAAAAATATATCAGAAAAATAGTTTTTTGAATATTAAAGGAATAAATAAAATAAAAAGTATTGATATTGAAACACAAGTATTTCCCGGTTTTCCTACTGACTTGCAGCCCTTATTGATGGCTTTGATGACTATTGCCAAGGGCGAATCGGTTATTACTGAAACTATTTTTGAAAATAGACTGCAAACGGTAGGGGAATTGGTCAGAATGGGGGCAGATATAAAAATTAAAGGAAATTCCGCCGTCATAAGCGGAGTAAAGAAGTTAACAGGAACTAAGGTTGTTGCATCGGATTTGCGTTCGTCAGCAGCATTGATATTAGCAGGGCTTGCTGCTAAAGGCAAAACAGAAATAACCGGTTTGGAACATTTATATCGCGGTTATGAAAATATTGTAGGTAAGTTAAAAAATTTGGGTGCAGATATTAAACTAATAAAAGAAGGGTATCTAAAAAAAGGGGAAAGCGTATAGTGTATAGGGAGTGGAACGTTAATCCCTAACCACTGTTTTCAAAAATTGTATTGATAGATGAATAATGATATTATGGAAAATATTGTTAAAAATATTATTAAAAAAGTAAAAAATGAAGGGGATTCCGCTTTAAGCTATTTTACTAAAAGGTATGATGGAATAGAATTAACCCCGAAAAATTTTAAGGTAACCGAAGATGAAATTATTTTTGCTTATAAAAGTGTAAATAGAACTTTTATAAATGCAGTCAAATCAGCTAAGAAAAATATTGATTTTTTTCAAAAAAGTATTTTGCCAAAATCAAAAATTCTAAAGAAGAAAGGAATTGTTCTTAAACATGTTTTTAAACCGTTAAATTCTGTGGGAATATATGTTCCGGGAGGCAGATTTTCGTATCCTTCAACAGTTTTAATGACAGCAATTCCTGCTAAAATTGCAGGTGTTAAAAGAATAGTTATAACTACACCGGCAAAAAATGTAACTAACGAATTGTTAGCAACAGCAAAAATATGCGGTGTGAACGAAATATATCGTATTGGAGGTGCACAATCTGTAGCGGCATTGGCATACGGCACAAAAACAATATCTAAAGTTGATAAGATTGTAGGTCCAGGTAATAAATATGTTACAGAAGCGAAGAGACAGGTTTTTGGTGATGTGGGAATTGATATGTTGGCAGGTCCTAGCGAAATTCTCATAATTGCAGATGAATCTGCAAAAACGGAGTTTATTATTAAAGATTTATATGCACAATGCGAGCATGATACAGATGCAAAAGCAACGGTTATGTCATTATCAAAAAGACTTTATGAAAATGTTAAAAAAAGAATAGAATTATTTAAAAATCAGATAAAAATTATGTACGACAATGATATAGAAAGAGTAATTAATGCAGCAAACGAAATATCTCCCGAGCACCTTGAAATAATGACCAAAAATCCGTTAAATATAGCTAGGAAAATTAAAAATGCCGGAGCAATATTTATAGGTAATTATTCTACGGTTGTTTTAGGAGATTATTTTGCAGGACCAAGCCATGTACTCCCAACAGGTAAGACTGCAAGATTTTCTTCCGGATTGTCTGTATATGATTTTTTTAAAACTACATCAGTTATACAATATAGAAATTCTGCATTTAGTAAAAGTGCTGATTCAATTATTGAATTAGCAAATACAGAAGGTTTATACAAACACGCTGAATCAATTAAAATCAGAATAAGAAGGCAGCGTATAGCGTAGAGCGGAAAGAGGTTAGTCAAAATAAAGTCAGCGTATAGCGTATAGGGTCATATGAGTCAGCGTAGAGCGTATAGAGGATAGCGTATAGGGATTAGCATTTGATTTGATGTTGTACCCTTCCGCCACTAAGTCGTTGGCGGATCCGCCGATGGTTCAGTGGCGGAAACCTCTAATCTCTGATTTTATAACTACTAACCTCTCCACCAGCTGGTGGAACGCTAACCTCTGACCACTGTTTTTATAACCCCTATCCGCTAATCGCTGGTTTCAGAATTGGGGGCAATGTGAGAAAAGCAAAAATTATAAGAAAGACGTCAGAGACAGATATAGAATTATCATTAAATTTGGATGGTAACGGTAAATATAACGTTAAAACGACAATTCCTTTTATAGATCATATGCTTTCTCTTTTTTCCAAGCACTCATTAGTTGATTTAAAAGTTATTGCAAAGGGTGATACGGAAGTTGATAATCATCATCTTATTGAGGATTTAGGTATCGTATTAGGCGAAGCAATAAAAAAGGCTCTTGGTAAAAAAAAAGGTATTTCAAGATATGGAAATTTCTTGCTTCCTATGGATGAATCGCTGAGTTATATAGCAATAGATTTATCAGGTAGACCTTATATTTCGTTTGATGTAAAATTTAAAAACTCTTTGGATTTTGATTTTTCATTGATTGAAGAATTTTTTAGGGGCTTAGTTAGTTCTTGCGGAATGAATTTGCACATTAAAAATCATATCGGTAAGAATAACCATCATATTGCAGAATCAATTTTTAAAGGATTTGCAAAGTCGCTAAAACAAGCTGTAAATATTGATAAAAAAGTGAAAGGCATACCTTCTACTAAAAATAAATTATGATTACAATTGTAGATTATGGAATGGGGAATTTAAGGAGTGTTCAAAAATCTTTTGAGTTTATCGGTAAAAAAGCTGTTATTACTTCGGATAGAGGTAAGATTTTGAAATCATCTTTGGTTGTTGTTCCCGGAGTAGGTTCTTTTAACGCAGCTATGAAGAATCTTAGAAAGCTGAAACTAATAGATACAATTCTAAAAGTTGTTAATGGCGGTAAATATTTTTTAGGTTTGTGTCTTGGATTACAGATTCTTTTTGAATATAGTGAAGAAGGTAATTCTAAGGGGTTGGGAATATTAAAAGGCAAAGTTAAAAAATTTAAATTTAAGGATAATTTGAAAATTCCGCATATGGGCTGGAATAACGTCAATCTTAATGTTCCCGCCAGAATATCAGGGGCGGGGAGGGGTTCGCCAACTTCAGATTTGCGGAAAATATTTAAAGGAATTGAGTGTGAAGCGTATTTTTATTTTGTGCATTCTTATTATGTAGAGCCAGAAGATAATAATATTATTGCATCAACTACTGACTATGGTATCCGTTTTGCATCTTCAGTATTTAATAAAAATGTTTTTGCTACTCAATTTCATCCTGAAAAAAGCCAGAGAAATGGGTTGAGGTTATTAAAAAATTATGTTGATTATACCGGCAATTGATATCCGTGGTGGTAATTGTGTAATGCTTACTCAAGGAAAACTTGAAGCAGAAACCGTTTATTCAAAGGATCCCGCATTTATTGCAAAAATGTTTCAGGCGAAGGGTGCCAAACGGATACATATTGTGGATTTGGATGGAGCGTTTTCAGGTGTGCCGCAAAATACCAGCATTGTTGAAAAGATTAGAGAGGCGGTTACGGTAGAGCTGGAATTCGGCGGCGGAGTAAGAAAAATTGAAACGATTGAAAAAATGTTGAATATCGGAATTGACAAAATTATCATCGGTACAGTTGCTGCTTTTAATCCCGATATTGTGAAAGAGGCGATTAAAAAATATAAGGATAAAATAATTCTTGCTATCGATATATTTGATAATAAAATTGCTATAGGCGGGTGGAAGGAAGTTACTCAATATGATGCCTTGGAGTTCGCAAAGAATATGAGGGAAATAGGTGTAAATGAGTTAATTACAACAGATGTGATGCGGGATGGTATGATGGAAGGTCCGAACATAGACGGAATCAAAAGAATTTGTAAAAGCGGTATATCGGTAATAGCTTCAGGCGGCATTTCAACGATAGAAGATGTAAAGAAAATTGCATCGCTTGAAAATTTAGGCGTAACAGGAATGATAATCGGCAAGGCACTTTATAACGATTCAATAAAGATTGAAGAAGCACTGAAAATTGTATGAAAGTAAAAAAAAGCGTTTTAAACGGATTGACAAAAAGAATTATACCATGTTTAGATGTTGATAAAGGCAGAGTTGTAAAAGGTACAAAATTTATTAATCTTAGGGATGCAGGTAATCCTGTTGAAGTTGCTAAAAGATATGATGATGAAGGGGCAGATGAAATAGTGTTTCTGGATATTACCGCATCACATGAAAAGAGAAAAACTATTTATGAAGTCGTTGAAAAAACCGCAGAAAATGTTTTTATGCCTTTGACTGTTGGAGGTGGAATTAGAACACTGGAAGATATAAGGAATATGTTAAAAGCCGGGGCGGATAAAGTTTCTATTAATACTTCAGCAGTTGAGAATCTGAGTTTTGTTTCAAAAGCAGCAGAAAAATATGGCACACAATGCATAGTAGTTGCAATTGATGCCAAAAGATCAGTTTCAAAATACAAACTACAAAATACTAATTACTGTCCCAAATGGGAAGTTTATACATACGGCGGGCGGAAGTCGACAGGAATAGATGCTGTTGAGTGGGCGAAAAAAGTTGAAAAATATGGTGCCGGAGAAATTCTTTTAACAAGTATGGATAAAGACGGAACTAAAGATGGATATGATATTGAATTGACTTCTGCAATATCAGAATCTGTAAATATTCCTGTAATAGCTTCGGGTGGTGCCGGAGAGATGAAGCATTTTTACGATGCATTTGAAAAAGGTAGTGCTGATGCTGCATTAGCGGCTTCATTGTTTCATTTTAAGGAGCTAAAGATAAAAGACTTAAAAAAATATCTTTTAAGAAAAGGAGTAAATATCAGATGCTAAAGCTTAAATTTAACGAGGACGGATTGATACCTGCTATAATTCAGGATAAGAAAAGCAAAAAAGTATTGATGCTTGCATACATGAATGATATTGCATATAAAAAAACATTAAAAACAAGAAAAACATGGTTTTATTCAAGGAGTAGGAATAAACTTTGGATGAAAGGTGAAAAATCAGGGAATATTCAAATAGTGAAAGAAATATTTATTGATTGTGATATGGATACCCTTTTGATAACCGTTGAGCCAAAGGGTCCCGCATGTCATAAAGGATATGATAGTTGTTTTTATAGAACAGAGAAAGGGAAAATAACGGAGAAAAGGATTTTTGACCCTAAGAAAGTATATAAGAAGCAAGTGGAAATTAAAAGTATAAATAAAAATAAAACCAAAAATACTTAATTTTAATTTTAACTTTAAACTTTTAATTAACTTTTTTATGCGTATTTTGAAACTATTTTTAATAGCTGCTGTAATAACAATTTTTGTCAGGACATTCATATTTGAAGGTATTTATATTGCCTCTGATTCAATGCTTCCAACACTGAAGGTTGATGATCATTTTTTTGTTGATAAAATAACATATAGATTCCGTGAACCCAAAAAAGGAGAAATTATAGTGTTCAAGTCACCTATAAACGAAGAAAAAGATCTGGTAAAAAGAATTATTGCCGCTGGCGGCGATACTGTTAAAATAGATAACAAAGATGTTTATTTAAACGGTCAAAAGTTAAAAGAACCGTATATCATACATACGAGACCTGATGAGATATTAAAAGGTGATAAAATAAGTGAGTTAAAAATACCTGAAAATAATTTTTTTGTTTTAGGTGATAACCGTGATGAATCAAACGATTCGCGAGATTGGATAGATAAAAATACTGAGCAACATATTTATTTTGTACCCAAAGATTATATAAAAGGAAAGATAATAAGGTTTTAAATTCCCTGTTTCTTTAAAAAAATTCTAATTTTGATATGGAGTAATTCATATATGTATTATCCGTCAGAAGTAAAATTCAATCAGTCAACTAAAAATAGTCATATTGTACAGCTGTGGAGAGAAATCCCTGTAGGTAGTGAGACACCTGTTTCAGCTTTTTTAAAATTAGGCGGAAAAGAGCCGTCTTGTTTGCTTGAAAGCATTGAAGGCGAAAAAAAAATTGCGAGATATTCCTTTATTGTATTAGAACCATATTTACTATTCCAGAGTAAAGATGAATCAGTGTTAATTAAACGTGGAAATAAAAATAACAATTTTAAAACAACGGATCCGTTAAATTATTTAAAAAAACTGTTGACAGAAAATCAGCTTATTCATGATATATCTTTGCCGCGGTTATCGGGTGGAGCAATAGGATATATCGCATACGATTACATTAAAAGAATAGAAAAGATTTATAGTAGAAAAAAACCAGGATTATCATTGCCCGAGTTGTATTTTATATTTCCAAAGATAATAATTTCATTTGATCATTTAAGGCAAAAAATAAAAATAATACGCATTGTAAATCCAAAGGAGAAAATAAAATATAAAGATGCCTGTAGGGAAATAGAAAAGTATATAAAAAAACTGTCTGCTCCGATTTTAATAGAACCTGTACGTTCAAAATCCGGGATAATTAAATCAAATACCTCAAAGCATAAATTTATAAACGCTGTCAAAAAAGCAAAAAAATATATAATAGATGGCGATATTATACAAACAGTGCTATCACAGCAGTTAAGGGTGGAATTTAAAGGTGAGCCGTTTGAGATTTATAGAGCATTGAGAATATTAAATCCTTCACCTTATATGTACTATTTCAATCTTGGTAAAATGAAAATAATAGGTGCTTCACCCGAAATTTTGGTGCGTTTGGAGAATAATATCGCTAATTTAAGACCTATTGCAGGAACCAGACCGAGAGGCAAATGTATTCAAGAAGATAGAAAATTACAGAATGAACTATTGAATGATGAAAAGGAAAAAGCCGAGCACCTCATGCTTGTTGATTTAGGAAGAAATGACCTTGGTAGGGTATGCAGTTACGGCAGTGTAAAAATTACGAAATTCATGTCAATTGAAAAATATTCTCATGTAATGCATATTGTATCTGACATTATAGGAAAAGTAAGGCATAATGCGGATGCTTTTGATTTATTTAAGGCAACTTTTCCTGCCGGCACGGTAACCGGTGCACCTAAAATTCGCGCAATGGATATAATAGAAGAAATTGAGTCTTCAAAAAGAGGTTTGTATGCCGGCGCAGTAGGATATTTTGATTATAACGGCAATATGGATTTTGCAATAAATATTCGGACTATAATAATGAAAGGAAAAGATGCATATATTCAGGCAGGTGCAGGAATAGTGGCAGATTCAATACCAGAAAAAGAATATGAAGAAACATTGAATAAAGCGCGGGGTTTACTCAAAGCAATTGAAATGGCAGCCAATAAAATAGTATCAGGCTGGTAGTAACAACAGGGGATAGAGGAAAGGGGCGAGAGGTTAGTAAAAAAGTGGTATAGGGTATATGAGTCAGCGTATAGCGTAGAGCGTAAAGGGGTTAGTTTCCAATGTTATTCTGTTCTTTAACGTCATTCTGATCCCGATTCATCTGTGAACCCGCCTGACCATCATAGATTTTTTGATAGGCGGGCAGGGAATCTCGCCTTTACTACGAGATGCTTCGCTTCTCTCAGCATGACTTCAACACCCTAAACTCTAACCTCTATACGCTAATCCCTGATTTTAAATTATGAAAAATCAATTATCACAATTAACAAGTTTAAAAACTACTATTAGACAAATATTGGGAACACGTTTAACTAATATAATTAAGCTTTCGGAAAAGGAATTCAACCTTCTAATAAAAGAATTAGAGTCGGATCCATTATTTGAAAAATTAAGAAATGAAAGAATTATACGATATAAAAAATTCCCTAATACGGGATTTTCAAATGCTTTTTTAGAATTCAATGAAAATATTTCTATTGACCATTCCATTATAGACATCGGTTCCATACTTGAAAGGAAAGAAGAAGTTATTAGGAAAATAAAGCAAATCGGAATAGAAGATTTTAAAAAGCATATTCTATATAACGATGATAATTTATCATATAGTGAAATAGCTGAAAAATGTAAAGTAACTGTTGATGAAGTAAAAAAAATAATAGATTTGTTAAATGAGATATCTATCCAGTCGGAATTTCATAATCCTTCATCTATTGACATTTCGTCCCAAATTAAATACAATAAAATTGCATCAATAGATAAGGATGAAAAAGGGCATTTCATGATAAATTTGTTTTCTCCGAATATGGTTAGGGGTAGATACGAATTAGATTATGAAAAGTTAAAAGAAATAAAAAATAGGAAAATGCAGTCGTTGGTAAATAAGCTTGAACTAATTAATGCCAGGAAAACATTAATATATCAGATATTAGAGAAATTAATTTCACACCAGAAAGATTTTTTGGCAACAGGTAATTTTGATAACCGTAGATTATTGACGCAGAAAGATTTGTCAGGCGAAATAAATATTGATCCAAGTATAGTTTCTCGTATAATAAAAAATAGAAGTGTTGTGATACCGGCAGGTATAGAAATATCATTACAGGATTTTTTTTCAAACAAAAAGGATATTAAAAAATTACTTACGAGAAAAATAATTGAGAAGAGTAAAAGTAAATTAAGTGCAGAAAAAATTAAACAAATGATAAAGAAGGAATTTAGGGTTAATATCTCAAGAAGAAGTGTAGCATATTATCTTGAAGAATTTAAATTGAAAAAATGAGTAAAATCCTTATAATAGACAAAGATGTTGAAATTTGCAAAACATTGAACAACCTTTTTATAAAAGAAGGTTATGATGTTTGTGTTGCAAATACTGGAAAAGAAGGAATACTAAAAGTAAAAGAAGAAAATCCGGATATTATTATTCTTGAACCAAAACTTTCAGACATGGACGGAATTTCATTAATTAAAGAACACTTGCCTACAGTAGAAAATAAATCTATAATAATTTTAACTGAATACGGTAATGTTGATATGGCTGTACAATCTATGAAATTAGGTGTTTTTGATTATATAATAAAACCACCTGAGGAAAAGAAATTATTATTATCAATAAAGAATGCTTTGGAGACGAAATTACTGCGACAAAAAGTTAAAGATTTGAGTGATCAATTTTATGTTGCTTGTAAAGCATACTTTTTTATCGGTAATGATCCGAGTATAAAAAGAATTCTCGAGATGGCAAAAAAAGTTGCTTCAACCGATGTTACCATTCTTATTGAAGGTGAAAGTGGTGTCGGTAAAGAGCAAATTGCAAGGTTAATTCATGCTCACAGTCTGAGGAAAGATAAGCCATTTATTGCCATTGATTGCGGCACATTTCCGGATAGCTTAATTGAAAGCGAATTTTTTGGATATGAAAAAGGTGCTTTTACGGGCGCAGATAAGAGAAAGCCTGGGCAATTTGAAATTGCTGAGGGAGGGACGATATTTCTGAATGAAATTTCTAACTTGCCGTTATCAGCACAGCAAAAATTATTAAGGGTGCTTCAGGAAAGAGAAATACAGCATCTCGGTGGAACAAAAACTATTAAAATAGATGTAAGGATTTTATCGGACAGTAACGTTTCTCTTGAAAAAAGAGTATTAAATAAAGAATTTAGAGAAGACTTATATCATAGGCTTAATGAATTTAAAATTATCGTTCCGCCGCTGCGAGAAAGAGGCGACGATATTTTTCTTTTATCAAACTATTTTTTAGAAGAAGCTAATAAAGGATTTTATAAACAAGTAAGAGGTTTTTCCGATGATGTAAAAGAATTGTTTCTTCTCTATCATTGGCCAGGCAATGTTCGTGAATTAAAGAGTACTGTTAAAAGAGCGGTTTTGCTCGCCGATGATATAGTTATGATTGAGCATTTACCGCCTGCTATCCAACTTTTAAAGAATACAATAAAACCTATAGAAACAATTCAAAATCAAGAAGAAACAGAAGCAGAAGAAGAAGTTCCGTATAAGTCTAAATTTAAAAAGAATAGACTCTTATTGGAATCGGAAAGAAAAGTAATATTGGGATTATTAAAAAAATATGATAACAATCGTACAAAAACTGCAAAAGAATTGGGTATCACTCGCAGAGCGTTGTATTATAAATTAAAAAAATTGGATTTATAATAAGATAGTCCACCTATGTTCTTATAAAATATGAACAGGTGAAATCTGCTAAAGTTCCTAAGGAACTATGGCGAATAATTGGAGGTAAGATGTTGAAAAAACTGGTTTTAATTGCTTTTTGTTTGTTTGTTGCAGTTGGTTGCGGTAGAAAAGAATCTGACAAAGGTAAGGTTACTATTCGGTTTTCAAATGCAGAGACGGTTGTCGATCAGATAAAGATAATGAAGGAAATAACCGCAGAATTTGAAAAAGAAAATCCGGATATTAAGGTTAAACTTGAATGGGGCGTAAGACCTGAAAAAATTCTTACAGAACTTGCGGCAGGAACCCCGCCAGATGTTTTTATGTGGTGGATGGGATTGGATGATTTAAAAGAACGCGGCGCATTATATCCGATGGGAGAGTATGTCAAAAAATATAAAATTGATTTAAGCAAATATTTTAAATGTATTGTTGATCAATATACATATAACGGAGAGCTATATGCGTTTCCTCTGCAATTAAAGACTCTTTGTTTAGTTTATAACAAAGACATGTTTGACAAAAACAATGTCGCATATCCAAACGAAAAATGGACATGGGACGATTATCTGGACGCTGCTACAAAATTAACCGCAAAAAAGACTGAAGGTGGCGTCAGGAAACAATTCGGTTCATTGTTACCGCCCGGTGATCAGTGGATAATGCTGAATGGCGGCAATATAATAGATGTAAAAAATAGAAAATGTGTTATTGATAGCCCGCAAGCAAAAGAGGCACTGGAATTCCTACTTAAGTTAAATACTGCCGCTGCTCCTTCCCAAGCGGAATTATCTGCATTCACAGGCAAAGGCGGTTCGGAACCGTTTTTATCCGGTATGGTTGCAATGGTTCCGGCACCGACATGGATGCTTTCATCCCTTGCATATATTAAAAATTTTAAGTGGGCAGTTGCTCCGATACCGAAGCCGCCCAAAAGAAAGATTACATATATGTTTGATGATGCTGGTTTAGTATTAGCGAAAGATTCAAAACATCCGGAAGAGGCGTTCAGGTTTATCAGCTATTATTGCGGAAAAAAAGGTATGGAGATATTTGCAAGAGGTAGAAATGGTATTCCGGTTTACAAAGAAATTGCATACTCAACTTTTGTTACACCACCGCCTGAAGGACTAAAGTATTATTTAGAGGCTGCTGAAAAAGCGACCGTGCCTTTAAATCCAAGAATTAAAAATTATAGCGAGATGCGGAGTTCATATTCACGGAATTGGACATTGGCGTTATTAGGTAAAAAAGATTTAGATGCCGCATTGAAAGATATTAAAAGCGATATAGACAAAAAGTTATTGAGCATAAAAGAAGATTCGGCAAAGAAAAAATAAAACTCTTAAAATATGCCCCGTTAGAAATACTGCCATAAAAGGGCAATCAATTTCTAACGGGGACTTCTATTTGTTAGAAATACAAAATGACATGGTCAGTTAGATTGGAGTTATAGTAGTAGCAGGATTACCTCACTTGTAGTTGCCAATCTTGATTGGCCGACTACGGTCCGCCTCCGCTCCGTCAGCCGACGTATTGGCGGATTGCGGAAGTTTAGGGGTCGGCACTAATAAAAGGAGTTGAAAATGTTTGAAAAAGGAAAAGCAATAGTTTTTGAAAGACCTGGTAATGCTGTTGTAAAAAAAATACGATTAGCACCGTTAGATGATGAAACCGTAGTAGTAAAAACAAAATATAGCGGTATAAGCTGCGGGACCGAATTGACGGTGTATGATGCTTTGTCTTATCAAACTGAAGTATGGTATCCAACTGTGCCAGGTTATGAAGAGGTAGGTGAAGTTGTTTATGTAGGTAAAAAAGCTTCTTTGACGTTTAGCGGCGAAAAACTAAAAGTTGGTGACAGGGTAATGGCAAATGAAGTCAGATATTATCCTGATTGCTGCGCTTCTTGGGGCGGGCAAACGGAATATGCTATTAAAAATTCAAAAACTTTGGGCGGGAGACAGGATTTATGCGTAAAGATTCCTGACAATGTTTCTTATAAAGAATCTGTAATAGCGTATCTTGCAGCGGTTGCTAAAAAAGGAATAGATAAAGTTGGAATCAAACGCGGTGAAAACGTTTTAATTATAGGAGCAGGAACCGTAGGATTATCTTCTATGCAGTTGGCTAAGTTAAAAGGTGCAGGGAAAGTTATTGCAATGGACATTCATAAAACGCGTTTATCACGTGCTAAAAAATTTGCCGACCATATAATAGATTCATCTAAGGTTGATTATATCGAACAAATAAAGGAATATACTGACGGTAAAATGGCAGATGTGGTTATTGAATGTTCCGGCGATGCCGATTCTGCAAGACAGGTTTATAAATATGTGAAAGATGGCGGCTGGGAAATAGATGATGACGGTTGCAGAATTCATTTTCAGGGTTATTATATCTGGGCAATTCCGATAGATCCTTATCAAAGATGGTTTACAAAAAATATGAGAATTTCAATGAGCTGCCAGTTTAAACCCGGTGATAAAGATGCTATATTAAAACTAATCAGTGAAAAGAAATTTGATGCAAAATCATTGTTTAGTGATGAATATTCAGTTGATGATGCCCCAAAAGCATATAAGGACTTGAAAAAAAACAGATATGAAATATTAAAAATATTACTGAAATGGTAGATTTAATAGAATCGTGATATAGTGCGATGGTGCGTTAGTGGGATAGGATAGGATTTTTTATTAATAATTTAACATATTCTATCGCACAACCCCGCTATCGCACACTTTTAAAAACTCAATGAACGCTATAACTTAATAATGGAGGTTAAAATATGTCTTGTTGCTGTTGTTCAACAAAAAGCAGGATTATTGCTGCGGCATGGGGATTTAGAAAACTTAGTGTTAAAGAATATTTTAAAAGCGTTAATAAATTAGGAATTTGCGGTTTGGAGATGCATATAGATGCAAAAGAAACTAAAAATTCATTAGATAGCACAAATCCGGTAGAAGAAGCAAAAAAAGCAAAAGAATTATCTGAAAAATATTGTGTATCAATCTCTTCAATTGCTATCGGCAATGATTTTACATTAAACAATGATGATGATATTAACAGACAGATAGAGAATGTAAAACGAGCGATAGATTTAGCTGATATGTTGGATAGTAGAATAATAAGGATTTTTGCCGGTTTTATTGAAAAATCAAAAATAACAGATTCCACATATAAAAAAGTATGGGATTCTTTGAATAATGTCGGTAAATATGCAGAGAAAAAAAATATAACACTTTGTATTGAAAATCATGGCGGTATAACTGCAAACGGTGACGATTGTCTAAAAGTTTTAAAGGGGATAAAAAGTAAGGCGGTTGCAATAAATTTTGATCCGGCAAATTTTTATTTTTATGGAGAGGATCCGTTAAAAGGGTTAAGAAAAGTTGCCAAATATATTAAATATGCCCATTGGAAAGACGTTAAAAAGGTTAACGATAAAAACGAGTACTGTGCTTTTGGCGAAGGAATTATTGATTGGACTCCGATAATAAAAGAACTAGGAAAAATCGGTTACAATGGTTATTATTCCATTGAATATGAAACATTTGAAGATGTTGAACGTGGAACCTTAGCAAGTCTGAATAAATTAAAAGAATTAGGTGTTAAGTAAAGTTTATAGTAATTAGTTCATTGTTCATAGTAGTGGCAGGGTTTCCCTGCCGGTTGTTGTAGGCACGACTTTAGTCGTGCTATAGTGGAAAGGAAAAAATATATGGAAAAAAAATATTTACCGTCAGTACTAACTAATTATCCGATATTCGGATTAGGGTATCGTTCTTATTGGAAACTTGGTAACATTGTTCAGGCAGAGGTTTCTAAAGAGTATTCGCTCAATGTTATGTTAGCTCAGCAGTCAGCCAGGGAAATTGAAAGGACAAAAAGATCATTTAAAGAAGTTATAGAGTCGGCAAGTGAAAGCGCTCAGAAAGTCGGTTTAACAAGACCTTGGGGTTCTGACGGAGACCATTTAAGAAATGAAAAAGAAGTAACAATAGCCGCTGAGTCGGGATGCACTCATTTCACTTACGATTTATCGGATGCATTAAATAAAAACAAAAAAGATTTAATAGATAAGATTAAATTATTTTACGACTTAACCTGCCAATTAAGAGGAAAAGAAAATTTTACAAGTGAAATCTCGCTGGACGAGACGGAAAGTATAACCGATTTGAAGTATGTTTCTGATTTAATGGATGAGTTAAAAAATAAAAGAATAGAGATAACTGAAATAGCGCCCCATTTCCCAGGATATTTTGAAAAAGCGATTGATTATTATTATAAAACAGAAAATAACAAAAGAATAAAAGATTTAAAAGATTTTACCAATTATTTAGAAGAAATCACAAAATTAAGCCGTAGGTACGGATTTAAAATAAGTGTTCATTCGGGTAGTGATAAATTCTCAATATATCCAATCATTGCAAAAGTATTGAAAAAGGATTTTCATTTAAAAACTGCAGGGACATGGTATCTTGAAGAATTGAAAATAGTAGCTAAATATGATTTAGATTTATTTAATGAGATATATAAAGTTTCTTATGAAAATTATAATATGGCAAAAGCGACTTATCATATAACCTGTAATACCGGGAATATACCGGATATACATAATACTGATTCTCAAACAATGGTCTCATTATTAGAAAGCAACGCTGGTAACGATGATTTAAGGCAGTTATTGCACGTCACATACGGTACAATTTTAACATCACCAGATTTATCTAAAAGAATGGAATCGGTTTTAAAAGTAAATATAACTGATTATAATAAAGTTTTAAAAGCACACATAGTAAGACACGTAACAGATTTTTTATAGAGAAAAGTCGCAGTGACTTTAGAGGTATAGATTTCATTGCTAAATATGTTTGGAGTTGTGCGATAGCGGGGTTGTGGGATTGTGCGATAGGATATGTTAAATATAATATAAAAATTCCAATTCCATCCCACTAACGCACTATCGCGCTATCTCACGATTTAAATAGTTCACATCCATAAAATCATATAACATTTTATTTTTGGGGGTTTAATGAGGCTCGGTATCAGTTCATGGTCCTATCATAGGACAATTGAAGCAAATAAGATTGACCAAATCGGTTGGATTGAAAAAACAGCTAAAGAACTGAAATTAGACGGAGTAGAATTGCTTGATGTCCATTTCCCTTCAACCGATGAAAAATATCTTCGTAAAATAAAAAAACTTTGTACTGATTTGCATTTAGATATTTATCTTTTAAGTGCAACTACAAATTTTGGTAAAGCAACAGAAATAGAGCGTAAAGAAGAAGTGGAAAAACTAAAAAAATGGATAGATATAGGTTATTACTTAGGTGTACCTGTTGTAAGATATTTTGCTGGTGTTCCTCAGGGTGATGCAACGTTATTATGGAAAGAAGTCATTAAATTAACCAAAATATCTGTTGATTATGCATCTGAAAAAGGGATAACATTAGCATTAGAAAATCACCATGGTTTTATTAAAACATCTGATGATGTTTTTAATTTATTTAATGTGCTTAATTCTGAATGGCTAAAATTATGTTTAGATACCGGTAATTTTAAGGACTTATATACTTCAATTGAGAAAACGATGGATATGGCGTCCATTATTCATGCAAAAATGTATGGTGCAGATGGAAACGGCATATCGCGTAAATTGGATTATAATAAAATTTTTGATATACTTAAGAAAAATAACTATAATGGTTATTTAAGTATTGAATATGAAGGTGAAAGCGAAGAAGAATCCACCATTCCTGAATGTGTTAAATATTTAAGAAATATGATGCAAAATTATGCATAGCATGAAACGACGCAAAATAGTCAATAAATATGAGCGAAATCCTTCCGAAGCTATACACAAATATGTGATAAATACTGAACAATGTAATATTCAGCGAAGGAGGATAAAGGTTGGAATAATTGGTGCAGGATTTATCGGACCTATACACATTGAAGCTCTGCGTCGTTTGGGTTTTGTTGAAGTAACCGCTATAGCATCAGGAAAAAATACCCCCAAAAAAGTCAAACAATTAAACATACTAAAAGTATACAACAATTATAAACAACTTTTAGAAGACAAAGATATAGAAGTAATTCATAATTGCACACCTAATTTTTTACATTTTCAAATCAATAAAGACATTCTTGAAAGTGGCAAACATATCATTTCAGAAAAACCTTTAACAACAAATTCTGTTGACTCAGGAAAATTAGTTGAGTTAGCTAAAAAAACAAGATTACTAAACGCAGTTAATTATAACTACCGATTCTATCCGTTGGTGCAGCAGATAAAAGAAATGGTGTGTAACGGTGAAATTGGAGATATTTATTCTATACACGGTTCTTATTTACAGGATTGGTTATTATACGAAACAGATTTTAATTGGCGAGTTGATTCTAATCTTGGTGGAAAAACGAGAGCAATTTCCGATATCGGTTCACACTGGTGTGATTTAGTCCAATATATCACGGGCTTGAAAATAGTTAAGGTTTTTGGCGATTTAAATATCGTTCATAATACAAGAAAACGGGCAAATCAAAATATAAAAATCTCAACCGAAGATTATGCGTCGGTATTGCTGAATTTTAATAATGATGCAAAAGGTGTTTTTACAGTTTCTCAAGTAAGTCCAGGCAGAAAAAATAGGCTTTATTTTGAAATTGACGGTTCCAAAAAATCTGTATGCTGGGATCAGGAAGAACCGGAACAATTGTGGGTTGGATATAGAGATAAAGCTAATGAAATACTGCTTAGAGATTCTAATTTATTATCTAATAAAGTAAAAAAATATGTTAATTATCCGGGTGGACATCCCGAAGGTTATCTTGATGCATTATATAATTTTATGAAGAGTTTCTATGGTGATGTAATAAAAAATAATTTTAAAAAAAATCCGGATTATGCTACATTTGTTGACGGACATAATGAAGTTTTATTGTGTGAAAAGATATTGGAAAGTTATAAAAAACAAAAGTGGATCAATGTATGAGTGCGTCCGCCTCCGCCAGCTGGCGGAGGGCGGAGTGGGATAGTGCTTGCCCGCCGAAG
>DMMW01000070.1:3028-3408 GCA_003452965.1 Elusimicrobiota bacterium | reverse complement strand
TATGAAATTAGGTTTTTTAACTGCGTGTCTGAATTTGAAATTGGAAGAGATTGTTAAGTGGGCAAAACAGGAAGGATTTGAGATGCTGGAAGTAGCCTGTTGGCCACAAAATAATACCAGGGATTTTGCTATGTCACATATAGATGTTTCTATCTTCAATGAAAATAAAGCAGTTGAAATAAACGAATTATTTGCTAAAAGAAATATGGGAGTATCTTCTCTTGCATATTATGATAACATGCTTGACCCCAATATTAAAGAACGAGAATATAAACATAACCATCTAAAAAAAGTTATTGATACAGCGAAGTTATTAAATTGTGATTTAGTCGGGACTTTTATTGGACGTGACCCGAATAAAAATATCAAAGAAAATTTTG
>DMMW01000070.1:2436-2872 GCA_003452965.1 Elusimicrobiota bacterium | reverse complement strand
AAGGTATTCGTATAATGATAGAAAATTGCCCTATGGAGGGATGGCAAGTAGAGGGATTACCTGGCACGATATCATATTCGCCTGAATTATGGGATGAGATGTTTAGTGTAATCCCAAATAAGAATTTTGGTTTAAATTTTGACCCTTCACATTTATATTGGTTACAGATTGAATATTTGCAACCAATAAAAAGATTCAGCAAATATATATTTCATGTTCATGCAAAGGATACGGAAATAATAAAAGATAAATTGAATGATGTAAGCATATACGGCAAGGATTGGTGGCAATATCGTGTTCCCGGATTAGGCGAAATAAACTGGTCGAAGTTTATTAAAGCTTTAAAAGAAATAAATTATAATGGTGTTGTTAGTATTGAACATGAGGATCCGATTTATAGCGGAACTGAAGAAAAAATAAAAGAAGGCTTAAAAAT
>DMMW01000070.1:0-2249 GCA_003452965.1 Elusimicrobiota bacterium | reverse complement strand
TATGTTTAAATACAAAGTTGTAAGTAATAATTTGAGATTTAGATGTTTTTGTAAATTTTTATTGTTTTTAATTTTTAATTTTACATTTTTAATTTTTAATTGTCTTTATGCTACTGATCTTGATTCTGGGCTTAAAAAAACGGTAAAACAATTCGGGAATGTTTTTAAACTTTATCCCGACTTGAAACCGCCAGTGCCAATTGCTATTTTTCCGTTCCAATGTGAAAAAAAATTGGCAGAAAAAAGGGCAGGTGTAGCAGTTGCAGAGATATTAATGCATCAATTTAAAGAGGGTAGTAGTTTTAAGATTGTCGAAAGAATGGAATTGGAAAGAATTCTTGAAGAGCAAAAACTCAGTTTAACCGGTATTATAGCTACCGATAAAGCTGTACAAGTCGGACAAATGCTAGGGGCGAAATTATTAGTAACAGGCAATATCAATCGCATCGGGAATTCGTATCAGATTAGCAGTCGTCTGGTTAATTCGGAAACATCGGAAGTGCTTGTAACCGACCTATTAGAAGTAAGTGTTGAGGTCTTTGAGCAGGAGACCGCTTCTTATCAGGTCTATGTACCAGAAAAACAGGCAATCGGAGTTTATATTTTAGGTATGAATTATCCTTTTTCAATAAAAACGCTACCGGAATATAATTATTCAAATCAAACTTATAACTCTCATTCTTATAGTATGCGTGTACATTCGGGGGATGCTGATGCATCATCACAGATACCATATGGTTTTGGTGGAAGATATTGGTTTTTGAAGTGGGCAGTAATAGATGCTGCCTTTTTGAAAAAGGCTTTTTCTGTTGAAGAAAATGAAATAACTAACTTAGTATATAGAGATATATCTGTTGGTTATGGATGGGCTAATCAAATAAGTATAACAACCGAAGGTTCCATGATTAAAGGTTCAATTGCAGGAACATATAATATATCAAAAAGTTTTAGAGGTTTTGCCGGTTATGGGATGTCTATTTATTCAATGGATTTGAATGTTGAGGGCAGTTTTAGTGGCGGTTGGAGTTGGGCAACACCATATCCTTGGACATCAGGACAAACAGTATATACGGATCAGGTGAATTTTGTTTTTTCCTTACTTGATGAAGATGGCAATGTTATAGAAGCAGATAGTACTATAGATCCAAATGATAGATATAGTTATCAAGATTCATCAATTAGTCATTCTTTTAGTGAGAGATTCAACATTCCATTTATCAAATTGGGGATGGAATGGCGGGCGCAATCAAGATTGGGAGTTGCATTGTTTTATAACTATAATTTACAGGCACTTAAGAAAACTTATAATTTAAAAATGACGGTAACCGAATTAAGTGCTCAGCAAGTATACGATTCTTCTACTCCAGCAACAACACTTGAAAGTACATCAGAATCTTATATAATCCCTTATTTTGAAATAGAAATGCCTAAATCTTCTATAGAGTTGACAGTCTCTTTATATTTTTAATCTTATAAAAAAGAATTGATATGTCATTCCTGAAAAGTCGTTAAGCCGTCATTCCTGTGAACAGACTGTGTCGTAATTCCAAAATTGTAGCTGCAGAGCGATAGCTCTGCTAAAACATGGCAAAGATTACGCTTTGCTGCTACAAAATGGAAAACGAAATACATTTATTAACAATTGCGACACAGTCTGGAAAACAGGAATCCATATTTACTTCTGGATTCCCGATATGGGTACTCGGAAATGACAAAAAGATAAATAGAATTAATAAAGGAGATTTTTTTATGCCGAGACAAATTAATGTAGGTATTATTGGTGCAGGCTGGCCGGCATGGCAGCATATAAAAGGGTATCAGAAACTTGAGAATGTAAAGGTTTTAGCTCTATGTGATATTAATAAAGAAATACTAACAAAGATTGCAAGGGAATATAATTTACCTAAAACTTTTACAAAATATGAGGATATGCTGAAATTAAAAGAAATAGATGCTGTAAGTGTTTGTACGCCCAATTTTCAACATGTACCGCAAGTTATAGATTCATTAAACGCCGGCAAACACGTAATATGTGAGAAACCGCTTAGTGTAAACACAGAAGAAGCAAATAAAATTGTTGAACCGTTGAGAAAAAGTAAAAAGAAATTTATGATAGCACAAGTTAAGAGATTTGCAAACGAATCAAGGTATTTAAGAAAACTGATAAACGATAACGAGTTAGGCAGAATATATTATTCAAAAATTAAATATTTAAGAAGAGCAGGCATCCCGGGAATAGGCAGCTGGTT
>DMMW01000044.1 GCA_003452965.1 Elusimicrobiota bacterium | reverse complement strand
AAGAATTACCCGCCAACGGTTCCTTGTCCGCCGATGGTTCCTTGTCCGCCGATGGTTCCTTGTCCGCCGATGGTTCAGTGGCGGAAGTGGCGTAAGTGGCGGAAGTGGCGGGTATAACGAGTAACGTTCGTCATTCCTGCGGTAGTTAGCAGGAATCTGAAAATGTAACTGGGTTCCCGATAAGGAGACTGTGTCATAATTCCAAAATTGTAGCTGCAGAGCGATAGCTCTGCTAAAACATGGCAAAGCTTACGCTTTGCTGCTACAAAATGGAAAACGAAATACATTCATTAACAATTGCGACACAGTCTGAAGGACATTCGGGAATGACAACAAAGATATGACATTAAACGACATTCGAAAAAGTTTTATAAAATATTTTGAGAGTAAAAATCATAAAATATTTCCAAGCGATTCGTTGGTTCCGTCATCCGACCCCACGCTTCTTTTTACTTCCGCCGGAATGGTCCAATTTAAAAATTATTTTTTAGGTAAACAAAAAATAGAAGGAAAATATCAAAGAGCGGCATCTATACAAAAATGTTTTAGGACATCCGATATCGAAAATATAGGACATACTGCAAGACACCTGACATTTTTTGAAATGTTGGGTAATTTTTCGTTTGGCGATTACTTCAAAAAGGAAGCTATTGAATGGAGTTGGGAATTTTTAACCGAAGTGTTAAAGATTAATAAAGAAAAACTATATGTTTCTGTGTATAAAGATGATGATGAAGCTTGCGATATATGGCAAAAAATTATTTCAAAAGACAGAATCATAAAACTGGGTAACGATTCTAACTTTTGGCAAATGGGTGAAACGGGTCCTTGCGGACCTTGTTCAGAGATATTATATGATACCGGTATCGGTAACGGATGCGGAAAGTCAAGCTGCGGACCCGGTTGTGATTGTGACAGATATCTGGAAGTCTGGAATCTTGTTTTTACCCAATTTGACAGGCAGTCCGACAGTTCTTTGAAAAATCTTCCGCAGAAAAATATTGATACTGGTATGGGTTTGGAAAGGCTGGCAACCGTAATCCAGAACGCGAAGTCTAATTTTGAAACGGATGAATTTTCAAGAATCATCAATTATATAAAGAATATTGCAGAGATACAGAACGAAACTTCAATCAGGATTATAGCAGACCATTCCCGTGCGATAACATTTCTTATTTCAGACGGTATATTGCCTTCCAATGAAGGTAGGGGCTATGTTTTAAGACGGATTTTAAGACGTGCTTTAACACACGGCAAAAAACTAAAGTTTGCCAAACCGTTTCTATACAAAGTATGTGGTGAAGTAATTGAAGCAATGAAAGAAGCATATCCTGATTTGAATGCAAACAGGGAACATATTTCAAGAGTTGTTAAAATGGAAGAAGAAAAGTTTTTGCAGACGCTTGAACGCGGTTTGGAGATACTTGAAGATTTAAAAAAAAATAAGGAAGAAATATCGGGAAAAGATGTTTTTGTTTTGTATGATACATATGGATTTCCTTTTGATTTAACAAAAGAACTCTTGAAAGAATCCGGAATTTCTATAGATGAAAAAGTATTTGAAAATGAAATGGAAAAACAAAAGGAACGTTCTAAAAAAGCGTGGAAAGGTTCCGGAGATATAGATATGAGCAATTATTTTGAATTTCAGAAAAAATTAGGTAACACAGTATTTAAGGGCTATGAAGAAACAAGGTTGATAACAGAAATTTTAGCTATTTTGAAAGACGGAAAAATTATAGACAATGCAAGCGAAGGTGATGAGGTTGAAATAGTTTTAAAAGAAACACCTTTTTACGGTGAAAGCGGCGGACAGATAGGGGATAAGGGCAAGCTAAAAGTTAAAAGTGAAAAGTTAAAATTAGAAATAGAGGCGGAAGTCATTGATACGCTGAAACCGGTTGAAAATTTTATAGTTCACAAGGCAAAAGTTACGAAAGGTGTTTTAAAGACTGGTGATACGGTTGATGCAGAGGTTGATGAAGAAAGAAGAAAAAATATAATGAGAAACCATACTGCCACCCATTTGTTACATAAAGCGTTGAGAAAAATTATTGGTACTCACATTGTCCAGCGCGGTTCGCTTGTTACTAATGAAAGATTTCGGTTTGATTTTTCCCAGCCGGTACAACTCAAAAGAGAGGAATTGGATTTAGTAGAGCAGTATGTAAATAAAAGAATAGTTGAAAATTTACCGGTTAATACAAAAATTATCACAATAAACGAAGCTAAAAATATGGGAGCGATGGCATTGTTTGGCGAGAAATATGGCGAGAAAGTAAGATGTGTAATTACCGGTGATGAAAAAAGTCCGGAAAGTATTGAGTTATGTGGTGGTACGCATTGTAAATCTACAGGTGAGATTGGGCAGTTTATAATTATTTCAGAAGGCAGTATCGGAAGCGGTTTAAGAAGAATTGAAGCATTGACTGGTTTAAGTGCATATAAATTTGCGAAAACTCAGAGAGAAACAATTAGTGAAATAGCCGAAACATTAAAAGCTTCGGAAAGTGAAATTGTTATAAAAATTCAGAAACTGATTGAAGATAAAAAACGGTTGGAAAAAGAAGTTATAAAGGCAAAAACATCCCAGATATCCGAAAAGGACTTGTTAAAAGGTATAAAAGAAATTAACGGGATGCAATTATTATCAATTAAAGTAGATGCATCAAGTGTTGACGAATTAAGAACTTCGATAGATAATCTTAGGAATAAAATAAAATCAGGAATTGTGGTAGTTGGTTCGGTAATAAATGAAAAACCAACGGTAATAGTTTCCGTAACGAATGATTTGACCCAAAAATATGATGCAAGGGTTATAATAAAAGAAATTTCAAAGATTATAGGCGGCGGTGGTGGTGGCAAGATTGATATGGCACAAGCCGGCGGTAAAGATATTTCAAAATTAGACGAAGCCCTTGAATCAATTGAAAAGATAATAGGGTAAAAAGGTAAAAAGAAAGAATAGTAACGGGTAATGGGTAACGAGTAATGATGTCATTCCTGCGGTAGTAAGCAGGAATCTATATAAAATATTGGATACCTGCTTTTCAGACTGTGTCATAATTCCAAAATTGTAGCTGCAGAGCGATAGCTCTGCTGAAACATGGCAAAGATTACGCTTTTCTGCTACAAAATGGAAAACGAAATACATTTATTAACAATTGCGACACAGTCTGTTTACTGGTATGACGAATAGTGAAAGAGGTAAAAAGGAAAAGGTAAAATATTGAAAACTAAAAATATTTATATAATTGCCGGCTCAAATGGTTCCGGAAAAACAACATTTGCAAGGTTGTTTTTACCGAATTATGTAAATTGTCCAAATTTTATAAATGCTGATCTTATAGCACAGGGATTATCTCCGTTTAATCCTGATAATGCATCTATTAAAGCAGGCAAACTTGTTTTACAACAAATACATGAATTCTCAGAAAAAGGTGTTGATTTTGCTTTTGAGACTACCCTATCAGGTAAATCATATATTAATTTACTAAAAACATTAAAAAATAAAGGTTATACATTACATCTTTTTTATCTTTGGATTCCAAGTCCGAAATTAGCAATATCCCGTATTAAAGAAAGGGTTTCTGAAGGCGGCCATAATATTAATGATGAAGATGTTCGCCGACGTTTTAGCCGTAGTATTCATAATTTTTTTAACTTATATCAACCATTATTTGATTACTGGATGTTATTTGATAATTCAAAAACAAATCCCATATTAATAGCAAAAAATAATAAAGGTCAAATAGAAATTATAGATACTAAATTGTATGAAATGATTCAGAAAATATGAGGGTGCTATGAAAAAAAGAATGTCTATACAGGATAAAGCCGAGGCAGCTTTAAAAGAAGCCGTAAGAGGAGTTGTTAGGGAACATAAAAAAACCGGCCGGCCGCTTCCAATATGGAAAGATGGTAAGGTTGTTCTTGTATCACCATATAAATTAAAGTAATCTCAACGGATATCCCGATGAGTCGGGACGAAGCCATTGATAATGTGTTTTTGATTTTAAACTGTATTCTGTATACTGTATACTGTATTCTGTGTACTGTCGTAATGTCCTCGTAGCTCAACGGATATCCCGATGAATCGGGACGAAGCCATTGATAATGTGTTTTTGATTTTAAACTGTATTCTGTATACTGTATTCTGTGTACTGTCGTAATGTCCTCGTAGCTCAACGGATAGAGTGATGGCCTCCGAAGCCATTGATGCAGGTTCGATTCCTGTCGAGGACGATTAAAATATTATGCTTATAGGAATAATTGGCGGCAGTAAGTGCAATAAGAAAACCAAGAAATTGGCGGAAGAAGTAGGTTCTGAAATTGCTAAACGCAGGCATACTTTGGTTTGCGGCGGTATGGGCGGTGTAATGGAAGCAGTATGCCGCGGTGCAAAGAAATCCGGAGGGCTCACAATAGGAATTCTACCAGGTAAATCAAAAGAAGATGCGAATAAATATATCGATATTCCTATTATAACCGCGATGAGCCATGCCCGGAATGCAATTATAGTTAGAACTGCGGACATTGTTATTGCAATAAGCGGTTCATATGGAACACTTTCGGAAATAGGACTGGCAAAATCAATTGACAAAAAAGTTATCGGATTAAATACATGGGACATCCCGGGTATTAAAAAAATAGATAGTATCAAACAGATGATTGAGGAAATTGAGAAGGCAGGGGATAGGGAATAGGGATAGGATAGGATTAAAAATCATTTGCAAATCCCTAATCCCTATATGCTATACGCTGATTTAAAAATGAAAATTGCTGTTATCGGAGTCGGGTCGTTGGGTCAGCATCATGCAAGAATTTATTCACAAATGCAGGATGTTGAATTTTTTGCTGTTTGTGATTCTGACGAAAAACAGGCAAAAAAAATTGCTAAAAATGTAAATACACAATATTTTAGCGATTACAAAGAACTTATTGGCAAAGTTGATGCTACAAGTATTGTAGTTCCGACACCATTGCATTATCAGGTAGCAAAAGATTTTCTGGAAGCGGGAGTTCATTGCTTAGTTGAAAAACCAATTACTGATAATGTAGCACTTGCAGAAGAATTATTAAAAATTGCAAATGATAAAAATCTCGTTCTTCAGATAGGACATATTGAGAGGTTTAATACCGCTGTAATCGAAGCCCGGAAATATATTAAAGAGCCGAAATTTATTGAAGCACAGCGGTTAGGTCCTTATAATCCTCGTGCCGCACATATCGGTGTGGTTATGGATTTAATGATACACGATATAGATATAATTTTAACTCTTGTAAATTCAAAAATCGTGCAGATGGATGTTATTGGAGCCAAGGTTTTATCGCAGACTGAAGATATCGCGAATGTAAGATTAAAGTTTGAAAATGGATGTGTTGCAAATATCTCTGCATCAAGGATTTCAATAGATAAATTCAGGAAAATACGGCTTTTCCAAGACGATACTTACATTTCATTAGATTATGCCGGGCAAAACTTGAAAATATATCAAAAGAAATCGGAAGTTGTTACTTCAATGTCTGATATTAAGATTATTAAACCGAAGCTAAAAACAGAAGAACCGTTAAAAAAAGAATTGGAACATTTTGTAAACTGTGTTAAAAACGGTAAAACACCTTTAGTAACTGGTGAACACGGCAGAGATGCCTTAGAAGTCGCAATTGAAATTATAAAAAAACTATAAAATCAGCCATTTCCGATACTGTTTTTTAACCTCGCCAATTCCGCCATCTGGTAGATTAGTGGCGGGCATCGGAATCGGCATAATGGAGGAAGATATGATGACAGAAATTTTAAAAATAGTTATTAGTCCTTCTGGCGCAGTTATTGTTTTTATAATTTTGCTTTTGATTGTATTTTTGGTTGATAGAAATTGGCTGAGAAATATCTTATCCAAAAAAATTGAATATAAAGGAATAATATCTGAACAATCCGAAGAATTTGATAAGCAAAAGACAGAGAATATGGAATCCCATCAGGAAAAAATTGTTGAAGAGCCAAAAACTGTAAGTCACGAAGAAGGCACTTTATTTAAATATATATTTGATAAGGATTTTGATAAATCCGAATTTGATAAACGGTTAGGTAATATTATAAAAAATACATCACAAAAAGAACAGGCAAAAAAGAGATTTGAATTTCTGTATTTTCTTGAACTTGGTAATAAAGTTGATTTATATAATGATATTCTTTCATTTGTTCAGGATAATAATAAATCGTTTTATTCATGGGCATTGTTAGGTTTTGAACAGCAAAAAAGGGAATTGAAAAAAGATGCCATAACTTCTTTTAAGTTAGCGCTTTCTTTCAGGGATGAGGTTGTGGATGATACTTTTGATGCAAAAATTGAAGTTATTAAGAGATTGTCATTGTTAATTTGGGAAATAGAAGGGAATAATGAAGCGTATGATTTTCTGCAAACAGAGATAAATAATGCGAGTAAAAATCAACTTAAAAGCAATTTATATAAACAGCTCGCAGAGTTAAAAAAGAAGAGTGATAAAGAAGAATCCAATCTTTTTGAAGAGTATCAGCAATTAAGAAAAGAGGCGTTTAAATTACTGCCGAATGACAAGGGACTGTTATTTTCTATAGCGTACGATTATGGTAAAAAGAATGAGCAGAAGAAGTCAATTTATTATTATAAAACGCTGTTAAAGATTGATGCAAATAATGATTCAGCCTTAAATAATATGGGTGTTGCGTATGAAAGGCTCGGGATTATTAATAAAGCGATTCTATTTTACAAAAAAGCTGCGCAATTAGGGAGTTATTACTCAATGGGTAATCTGGCTATTATGCTAACTAATGCCGGTTTTTTTGAAGAGGCACAAGAATGGATTAATAAAGCTAGAAAGGAAGCAAGAATAGTTGATAATCCGGATTTAACTCGGATTATTTATGCTGAAAATTTCTTACAAGAAAAAAGGTTGGAAGAAGTTAAAGAGACAGAGCAAATAGAAAAAGATTATAAATAAAGGGCGATGTTCCCTTTTTAGGTAATGTCAAAAACAGTATGAAGGAATATGAAAAGTCAAATAGCAAGTTATAGCGAAGGTTGTTAAAATAATTGGAATAATATAGAGTATGAGAATTTAAATGTAGATGCAAAGCGATAGCTTTGCTTAAGTAGAAGTCGGAATCAATTAGGAGGAGGGGAGATGCAAACGAAGAAAGGCAAGCAATGTTTTTTGGTGATTAGTGAAAATTATTCTGAAGTAGAAAAAACTGCGATTTCTGAGTTATCAGGTTGTCTGAGAGATGCAGGATATGGTATTTTTTTGATGAAAGAATCGGAGTTATTTAAAAAATCAGTAAATGGAGATATTATTGTTATAGGTCGGATTGAATCGAGTAGTTTAGTAAAAGAGATTTTGAATAGAAATAATATTAATATTAGCCGAAATATTATAGGTGATGAAGGATACATCCTTAAATCATATAAAAATCCATGGAATAAAAGCAAGAGTTTGATAGTTGTAAGTGGTTATACGGCTAAGTCAATAATTTATTCGGTTTTTAAATTAATAGATAGGGTAGAGTTGCTGAAAGAGATTCCGAAAACTCTAAATATTATAACAAAACCGCATTTTGCAGTCAGGGAATGGGAAACACAGGCGTTTCAGGGCGGTTTCAATTTACCTTATGGCGGTTCGGTTGATAGACCAATAGAAGAGTTTTATGAAGTTGTTAAAAAGATAATCAGACAAGCACCGAGATATGGTATTAACGCTTTTCAGTTAACAGGTCGTTCAATAGAACCCGGGATGGATTTAAATTGGTTTCTTGATTATAAGTTTTTTCCGAGATTGCATAAGCAATTTCACAAGTGGGGACAGGGAAAAAGAGAGCGATTGGATATTCTAAGAAAGATAGCGACCTTCGGGCATAAATACGGGCTTGAAATGATTATGTGGGACCATGAACTGGTTTATCCGCCGGAGTTTCTTAATGCGTATCCGGAACTGAAAGGTATAGACGCACCGATTTGTTTTTCAAAACCGTTTATGATGGAGTTCATTGAAGGCAAAGTGGATGAGTTTTTTGAAATAGCGCCCGAAGTTGACGGACTTAATTTAACGCTTTCTGAAGTAAGCAAGGGCGGACATTTATTCAGTAAGGAAGGATGTAAATGCGATAAATGCATGAGTTTTGAACCGAAAGACAGAATTTTAACCGTAGTGAATCACATGAATGATGCTTGCAAGAGAAACGGCAAGCGGTTAGAGGTCAGAACCTACAATATGACTCCTGAAGAAGGAAAAGTAGCGTATGAAGCTTTTAGCCGGGTCCCGGAAGATGTTCTTTTGATGACAAAATGTACGCCGCGAGACTTTTATTGTACGGAAGATCCGAATAACTTTTTAATCGGTGCATTTAAAAATGCACCGCAAATGGTTGAGTATACCGCATGTCCGGAGGGCAATGGATTTGCGTATATTCCTGCGGTGCTTGCTGATTTTTATAAAGACAGGATTAGTTATGCAGCAAAGAAGAAAGTTGCCGGATTGGTTGCAAGATTGGATTATCACCTGCAGTATTCACATGCACATTTCTATAATCCAGGTCCTGCGGTTTTAACGTTTGATTTACCAAATGAGTTCAATATTGTAGCATTTAGTAATTTAGCTTGGGACCCTAATACAGATATGAAAACTCTTTGGAGCGAGTGGGCTTCAAAAAAATATGGAGAGAAAGCAAGCCCGTTTGTAGTTTCCGCATTAAGCAGAACGCAGGAAATCTGCCGCCAGACGCTATATATCTTCGGATTCTATAGACCACATTTTCTGAATATGTTTTCGCATTTGGAACATTTGATGAGAGCCGAGGAAGATGCACCTCATTTCAGCCCTATGCCATGGGATCCTTCAAATCCAAAATATCGGGAATTGTATAAGAAAGTTACGCAGCCTACAGAGATTTCACTTGGAGAAGTTCTTGCAGAAAAGGATAATGCGATTTCACTGTGCAAAAAATCTATAGAAGATATTGAAAAAGCTAAAAAGTATTTATCTGCAAAAGATTATTCAAAATTGAAATACGGTTTAGATAAAGAACGCGATGTTGCTGAGATATGGAAATGGTTTTTGAATGTTTTTTTCAGACATATGATGATGGTACATAATAAAAAGGATTATGCTAAAAATGCCGTAAAGCAGAATCTTAATGATGCTGTGCAGAAATTTGTTCTGTATTGCTTTGCTTTAGAAAAAAAATATGGCAAAGAATATCCTGTTTATCCTACCGCTAGAGGGATAAGTGCATATGATTTCCTGGAAGAAATGTATCAGTATCATATTTCTAAGATGACAAAAGAATATAATAGTATTATGAAAATTTGGCTGGCTGTTATGGACAGGAGTAAACCGACGGCGGATGACGATTTTATTTATCAATTTAAGTTGGAAGTTCCTGGGGATATAAATAGCATTAAATTTGATAAAAACAATATTGTTGTTGAAGCAAAAAACGGTGAGACCTTGGAAATGGCAACGGGACTTAATCTTTCGGGGCATGAACTTGTAAAGGGCAAAAAATATTTCTTAAAGTTAGAAAGAAAAGAAAATAAAATCAATTTGATTCCTGCATAAAAATAGGTAAAAAGGTAAAGAGGTAGAATGGTAGCCCGCCACTAATCTGTCGGCTGGCGGAGAAGGATCACGGTATGTCGTCATATTGAGCGAAGCGAAATATCTGATTCTAAGAGCGAGACCCTTCCCGCCACTAAACCGTAGGCGGGCAGGCATTTGCATTCAGGGTGACATCAAGAGAAGCAGTTATTTAAAGACTTAATCTGCGCCCGCCACTAAACCATTGGCGGACAAGGAACCATCGGCGGACAAATAATCGTAGTTAAAAATCTGCCCGTCCTCCGCAGTCCGCCACCGAATCAGAGACGGACGGAGGATGGATGTAATCAGAATGGTAGCCCCTTGCATAGACATCCGAAAATTTTTCAGCTATCGCATCAAAATTTTCTGGATATACTTCGGGGTTAACTTGTGGTTATAATAGATTTAAGGACAAGTTAAGGAGATATTATGGCTGACAAGGTAATCAAGAGTTTGGATGTGATTGCATTTGTAGACGAGCAAAAGCTGGAATTTAAGGGCGTAGAATTAAAATCAAAGAAATATCAGAATGGCGAATATATTCTGGATGTTAAAAACTCGGATTTGCTGGATTTGACTTTATCAAGATTAGACAATAAGCCGATTAAGGTCAATCATTTTGAGTATTATTTTTCAATTCCGCTTTTTAATTTTTCAAAGATTATTATGCCTGATTGCGGCAGGAATTATATGCTGAACATTAAACCGCTTACATGCTGGAATAGGACTTCTTCTCTTACTGCGGCTAATGCGGGTAATCCTTTTATTGCATTTCTTAATCAGTTTGAAGAGGTTATTTTTGCAGTCGGGGTTGTTAGCGAGCTTGTTGAGACGTCTTTCAGGATTACCGAACCGGGAGTAAGCACGGGCGGAGCGTTAATTGCATATTCAGGCAAGTTAAATTTTAATATTAAAAGGCCTTCCGATAATGTTATTTATGGTGAGGTAAAAGAATTTAAGGATTCATTGTTCATAAAAGAAGGTGGGCTTAGCTGGTTTCACGTAGCGAGGGATTACGCGGATTTATTTAAAGATAGAATGAACATTGAATATCCTATTAATGAAAAATCGTATCTGCCTGTTTGGTGCACATGGACAGGTTGGTTATCGGATGATTTAACGGAACAATTGGTTATAGATAATGCGAAGCTGGCAAAAAAAGCTGGCATAAAATCTATTATTATAGATGATGGCTGGTTCGGTCCCGGTTTGGATGCACCTAAGGATTATGGCATAACAATCGGTGATTATTATCCTGACCATAAGTTCCCTAATTTGAAGCAAGTTGTAAAAACAATACAGGATATGGATATGCTGGCTATTCTCTGGATTGCGCCGCTGGCAATACATCCTAAAACAAAAAATTATCAGAAATATGGTGATTTGGTTGTTCATAATAACGGTAAAAAAGTTGTAACTTTCAACGGTTTTAGCAACTTGTGTCCTTCAAATCCCGAAGCAAGAAAACATATGGTAGATGATATGAAAAGATTGATAACAGAATATGGTGTAGATGGATTAAAGATTGATTTGTATAACTGTCTTCCGCCTTTACCTTGTGATGCTACTAATCATAAGCACGATACAACGCCATCATTAAGGGGATTGCATAAGTTAATGAAGGAGACGTGGGAAGAACTTACAAAAGTAAAGAAAGATGTTGTAATAGAATTAAAAAATAACTATGCAAATATTTATTCTATGCAGTACGGGACAATGGCGCGTGCAGGTGATTCGCCTTATGATATAGATATAAATTTTGAAAGATGCGTATATCCTCAGACGTTTGCACAAGTGGTTCATAACGATTATCTTGCTTGGACAGGTGCGGAAAGTGCAAAAGAATTAGCTGCTCTAATGATAAAACAGATTGCAGGTGGTGTCCCTACGTTTTCAATAGATTTGATTACACTTCCGAAATTTCATCACACGGTATTGAAAAAATGGCTGGATTTATATTATGAGAATGTAAATTTGTTGATGAAAACAAGACGTGAACCGCAGAATAGTTCTATGACCGTATGGCAGATAGATAATGGCGAAGAAATAATGTTGATATTACTTTCAAATGCTAAAGAAATAATTATACCCAAGCGTAAAAAAATAATTATTTTGAATGCTACAAAAAATGATAAAATATTGATTAATACCAAATCGGTTATAAATAAAAAACTGCAATCGTATGATAACATGCTTTCATTAAAATTGAGCAAAAAAATAAAAATAAAATCAGGCGACCAGATACAGGTATTATCAGGCGGATGCACAGTGTTGGAATAAACCCCGATCATTCTAAAAAAATGATAGGGATAAAATTTAAAGTTACTAAATTTAATTATATAGAAAAAATATTTTTTTCTATAGAGGAATGGGCGGGGTGAAATATGAATAATCGTGAGAGAGTTATTGCATCGTTAAATCATAAACAACCTGATAAAACACCATATAATGTATCTTTTACACAGAAGTCGCATGATGCTATGGTTAAGTTTTATAATGATACTAATTTTACATCAAAGTTAAAAAATTGTTTTACGCACTTGGATTGTAACCCGAAAGATTGCTTGAAAGAGGTAAATCCAAACATTTGGCAGGACCATTTTGGTGTTCAATGGAACCGTACATATGATAAAGATATAGGTGTTGTTTGTAATCGTGTTGTTAATTCTGATAATGTTAATGAATATATTTTTCCTAATCCTGATGATCCTGTATGGTATGAAACATGGAATGAAAGAATAAAATCTAATCCGGACGGTTTCTTTATCGGAAAAATAAATTTTAGTCTTTTTGAACGTGCATGGGCTTTAACCGGGATGGAAAACTTGCTTATGGCGATGATAATGGAAAAAGAATTTGTTCATTGTTTGTTTGACAGGATTTTAGAATATAACTTGAAAATAATTAACAATGCAATGTCTTATAACGTAGACGGCATGCAATTCGGCGATGACTGGGGACAACAGACGGGTTTGTTGATGGGTCCGGCATTATGGCGTGAATTTATAAAACCCTGTGTAACTCAAATGTATCAGGCAGTAAGGAAAAAAAATAAATGGGTGTTTATTCATTCTTGCGGTAAGGTTCAGGAGTTATTTCCTGAACTTATAGAATGCGGTTTGAATGTTTTTAATCCGTTCCAGCCGGAAGTGATGGATGTAAATGAGATGAAGAAGAAATACGGCGGTTCGTTATCCTTTTACGGAGGTATCAGCACCCAGAATACATTGCCGTACGGAACAGTGGCACAAGTAAAAGAAGAGGTCTCCCGTCTTATTGAAATAGTAGGAAAAAATGGCGGATATTTTGCATCGCCGGCTCATTCAATACCTGCAGACGCAAAACCTGAGAATATCGCGGCAATGATAGAAGTATTAAAGAATCAATAACCCCGATCATTCTAAAAAAATGATAGGGATAAAATTTAAAGTTACTAAATTTAATTATATAGAAAAAATATTTTTTTCTATAGAGGAATGGGCGGGGTGAAAATAAGCATTGGAATTGTCGGTGCGGGACTGCGAGGTTTTTTCTTTACAGAACGACTGGTGAAACATTTTTCTGATAAAGTTGAAGTTTCATTATGCGATATAAATAAAAGCAGGTTGGAATTTGTAAAAGAAGTTTTCGGTTTAAGTAACGAGCAGTGCTTTTTAAATTACAAGGATTTATTAAAGAAAAAAAATCTTGATGCTGTAATAATAGCAACTCCCGATTATACGCACGCAGATATTGCAGTAGAATCTTTCCGGTATAACAAGCACGTCTTATGCGAAAAACCAATTGCAACTAATTATAAAGATTGTTTAAGAATTCTGGATACCAAAAAGAAATCCGGCAGAATACTTCAAATGGGTTTGGTTCTCAGATACTCGCCTTTAGTCCAAAAAGTGAAAGAGCTAATTCAAAAAGATAAAGTCGGAGAAGTTAAACTAATCAACCAGGTCAATTTTTATTATGGAGGAAGAACTTATTTTCGCCGTTGGAACAGGTTTCAAAAAAATACAGGTGGGTTTGGTGTGCATAAAAGTTGCCATGATTTTGATTTGTTGAATTATTTTATAGATTCGTATCCGAAAAAAGTAAGTTGTTTTGGCAGCGTAAATGTATTTACCAAGAAAAAGAAATACGGTCAAAGATGCAGTGAATGTTTAATAAGTAAATTTTGTCCTGATAACGCAAATACTTTTCCTATAGGTGCCGGGCATATAAATTCTCCAGAGGGAAAGAAATATGCTAAAGAGTACCGTAAAAATTACATTGACGATGTTTGTCTTTATAATTCTAAAAAAGATACAACCGACCATTTTGTTACAATCATAGAATATGAAAACGGAGTGAAGGCAAACCATACTACCTGTTTGTATTCCGCGAGGACTTTTCACAGATTTTTTATTGTAGGCGACAGTGGTGAAATAGAAATGGACAGCGATAAAAGGGATATAAAATTGTTCCCGTTACATACAAAAGAAATGTTACATTATGAATTAAACAGGAATACTGTTGGTCATGGCGGCGGTGATGACCCTGAAATAAATTCCTTTTTGGAATGCATAAAAACCGGTAAAAAACCTTTAGCAGATGAAAATGCTGGCAGAATGAGCTTGATTATCGGGCTTGCCGCGGAAAAATCTTTATACGAAAAAAGAATTGTGAATATAAAGGAAATCAAATAAATTAGTTAATTTTAATAGGGATTTTAAACATATGTCTATTCATGGATATATGTTTTTTTTAATAATAATTCAGACGGTAAAACAATTATTGGCAATAATATTGAAACTTATGTTATTAGAAGCAAAAGTTCTTTAAATAAAATAAATCAATGTAAAATATATGATAATTCAAATAGATAGTTTTTATTGGCCTATCATTTGGCGGAGTTTATAGCTCTTTGTAATTTTGATAGTAATATTTTAATTATTACGATAAAATATTGAATATAACTATATTAATATGAAATATATTTCACACATTGCCAATAAATGATGGTACAGTGTATATATAAATTAAAAAAAATAAATTTAAAAAAAAATAAATTGGCAATATAATTGACACCTATAGTAGTTAGAAGCAGTTAAAAACGGGTAAAGAGATAAAAGTTTTTAGTAGTTCTTTCAAATAATTAACAACAAAGGTTAAGGTAAATCTATAGATTATAAAGAAATATCCCCTATACCGCGTTAGGTATAGGGTCCGAAAAGGCTGCTCCCGAGTAATCGGGATGAGTACGCAAAACCGTGGATCCCGATAAATCGGGATTGCCAGGTTACCGAAAACATTAAAGCAGTTCGTAGTTGATAGTTCACTGTAGTGGCAAGGTTTCCTTGCCTACAGTTACTATGAGCTAAACAAATGTTTACGGTTATCTGGCTATTTTATTTGTAGTTGCCGAACTTGTTTGCCCGACTACGGTTTCCTGTCCGCCCCCACCACTGAACCGTTGGTGGGCAAGAAAGTTGTAGTGGCGGAAGTG
>DMMW01000065.1:17550-30979 GCA_003452965.1 Elusimicrobiota bacterium | reverse complement strand
TACTTTGAACGGAATATACAATTAGAAGCTTCTTCAGCAAGAGATTTTGCTTTAGAATAATCTTTGCTGTTAAATATCGCATCCGCTTCATTGATTAACGATTCCGCTTTTATCAACGAAATCTTTGTTTTCTTAACATTACTGTCATTTCTTGCCATAGAAATATCCGCTTTTGCCTGAGTAATCGCAAAAACCGCAGACTGCTTTACCCTATCGCCACATCCACTTACAACCAGTCCAACTAGCAAAACCAACAAAAAACCAATCTTTTTCATCTACCCTCCTTTTTTACATTTTTAAGTCATTGAATTATGCTTAATTTATTTTTTAAAATATTTATTCACACAATCAACCAAATCTTTAATATCAAATGGTTTTTTAATCCAAGTAATAAATTTAGCTGATTTGGTCTTATCAAATAACTGTTTTGTGTCACTACATCCGGTAATTACAATTATTGGGATTTTAGCAGTATCTTCTTCATCTTTAAGTTCTAAATCTAATGTATAACCATCTATTTTAGGCATCATAACATCAAGAATAAGTAAATCTGGTTTTTCTTTTTTGATTTCTTCAAGTGCAGATTCCCCATTGTTACAACAAATGATCTCGTAATTTTTTGCTGATAAATTAATTTTTATTAGTTTAAGAATATTTGGGTCATCATCAGCAACTAAAATTTTTTTCCTTTCCATTTTATTTATCCTCCTTTCCAATTTTTACTGTTGAATAATTTCTCTTATTTTTTCTATAAGAACTTTTATTTCAACAGTTTTCGAAAAATATGCATTAACACCTATTGCTTTTGCTTTTTCTCTTGTGTTTTCTTGGTCGTAAGCAGTTAAAATAATTACAAAAATGTTTTTATATTTTTCTTCTGTTTTCAACTTTTCACATATTTTCCAACCATCTACTTTTGGCATTCTAATATCTGATATTACAATATTTGGTTTGAAAGAATCTATTTTTTCCAACCCTTTCTCCCCATCAAAAGCATTGTCCACAGTAAATCCGGCATGGATAAGATATACTTTTAGTAATTTTGTAATATTTTCCTCATCTTCAATTATTAATACTTTTTCAGACATAAAATTAGTCCTTCACAGGCAAAGTAATTATAAAGCAACTTCCGGAAGGAGTAGCATCTTCAACCCATATCCTGCCGCCATGCATCTCAATAATTGATTTTGCTATTGCCAAACCCAACCCGGATCCGCGTTCTTTTTTTGATATATCATCATCCCCGCGGTAAAACTTTTCAAATATTTTTTCCTTATATTCATCTGGTATCCCGGGACCATGGTCAATTACATTTATTCGTATTTCAGAAGGGTTTTGTTTGAGCAGAACTTTTATAACCGAATTTTGCGGTGAGTATTTCAGTGCGTTTCCTATAAGATTTTGTATGACCTGCGTTATCCTATCGGCATCTAAATATACTTCTCGAAAATTCTCTTCAGATTCTAAAGAAAGGGTGACTCCTTTTGCCTTTGTATTAATTGAATTCAGTGCCTTGCGAATTAGTTCACTTACATTTTTTTTCTTTATATCCAATCCCATCCTGTTGTCTTCAATTTTTGATATATCAAGAAAGTCAGCAATCAATCTGCTAAGTCGGTGAGATTCATAACGGATAATATTTAGATATTCTTCTTTTTCCTGTATAGTTAATTTAAATTCTTTATCCGTAAGTGTATCGGCGAAACCCATAATAGAAGTAATGGGTGTTCTTAAATCATGGGCAACAATTGCAACAAATTCTGATTTTTTTTTGTCCATTTCTCTTAATTTTTTGTTTGCTTTTTCCAATCCACTTGTTGCTTCCTTAACTTTATTCTTAAGTTTATTGTAAAAAGTTGCCAATTCTTCTGACATGATGTTGAATTGTTTGGATATTATTCCAAGTTCATCTTTGCTAAGAATAGGTACCTTATTAGAAAAATTTTTTTTAGCAATCTGTTTCGTACTTTCGTACAGATATTTAATCGGTTTTAAGAAATAAGATAAACTAAAATAATTCAGGATAATTATCAACACAGTTGCACCTGCCCACAGAAAAATACCTATAATTAGATTTTTACGTATAATATCTTTTAAACTTTGCATTGGGAATCCTATAATAATTGAACCTATCTTTTTATTATCCTTTCCTTTTATTTCTTTATATACATCATATACATTGTCAGTTATTCTAAAAATGTTATCTGTTTGAAATATAAATTCTTTTTTATTATATTCACCTGCTACTTCGATAAGTTGGTTTTTTTTATTGAAAAATGCAATATACTGTATTTCGGGTTCTTTTATAATAAACTCTGTATATTCCCCTATTATCAGTCTGTCTAATTTTGTTTCATCATCAATACTATAAACAATAATATCAGCAATTATTTGAGTTCTAAAAATCATTCTTTCTTTGATACTAATTTCAATTTGCTTTGACCTAAAATATAAAGTTAAAGAAACAACAAAAATATTTATTAGTAAAATAACTAAAACTAATTTTACTTTAAACGACATATTGATTCTCTCCCATTAAAATTCATCAACGACTTCTACCCTCATAACTGCGTTATAATTGACGTATGCTCTACTATTGGTTCCATATATTGTCATATTAAATCCAGCACCTCCAGGATTTAAGGCACTTGTTATTCCTTTTAAAATCTCACCATTTGGATAATATACTATTACCTTTTTTTCTGAAGAACATTTTTTTGCTTCATCAAGAAGTTTTTTGTCTACTTCTTTTGATTGCAGAGCAACTGGTTGAGATGGACTTTCTTCTAACAACTTTCTAATATATTCTTTAAGTTCTTTAATATCAAATGGTTTTATGATAACATCAGTTGCACCTGCCTTTCTGGCATCTATGCGAAATTCTAACTTATTGTAGACACCGGTTGTAATAAGAATAGGAAGATTTTTGCCTTCCGCTGACTGTCTTATTGCCCTGCATATATCCAACCCCATAATTTTAGGTAGAACCATATCCAATATAATTAAATGCGGTACAAAATTAAAAAATTCTGACAATGCCTTTTCGCCATCATCAGTAACTTTTACTTGATAACCCTTATCTTCAAGATTTACCCGCAATAATGTTTGCAAATTTATATCATCTTCTGCAATTAAAATTTTCCTTTCCATAACTTCCTTGTATTATATAATTATGGAAGTATAGAAGTTAAAAGGAACATGGATTTTAAAAATAACCCCCATAATTTTTTTAATACAAACCTCCTTTTTAACCCGCATGGCTTTTACATCAGCAGTGCGGGTTTGCTTAACTTTTGTTGGGGATATGAAAAGCACCATTGGTCCTGTTGTTTTAACAACATTCAGGAGATTGCTTTAAGTATCCCCAACTTTCGACTTTTACTTTTATATATAATTTTGATAAAATGCTCGGTGATAGCCAGAAAAATGTGTATTTTGACCTTGCTGTTCAAACAGCACAGAATAATAGTTTACCCGGTGATTCCTTCTTTAGGCAAACTGCATATAAGGAAATTATCATACCGACATTTACCGGTAATGATACATGATAAACAAGGTTGCATCACATTATTTATCACACCTGAAAAAGTTTATCACCCTTCTGTCCCTCCGGACATATGGACAGTTGTTCTGGCTACTATCTCTATGTCCGAAAAGGAGGCTATCACCTTTGTCCTTGTTCATTTTAAGGAGGAACTCAAAATGAACAATTATATTTCAAACCCGCCTGACCAATCCAGTCGGGCAGGTAGCAATCCGCTGGTTGTTGGTATTGACCCTCACGAAGATATTTTAGGTGTTGTTTTCCTTCTCAACAATACCATTATTAAGGGATTCTCCATCCCTAACTGCTCTAAACAACACTTTGATAATTTGATTGCCGATGCTTTATCAAAGTCATCAAATGTTGCCTTCGTCATTGAGTCAACTAATGTTTTCTGGAGACCTTTGTTCAGTTATCTCACTAATAAAGGGTTGCCGGTTTTCACCGTTAATTCTTATCAAACAAACTCCTCCAGAAAAACTAAAATGATAAAAACCAAAACTAATCTCATAGATGCTAATAATATCGCAGAACTTTATCTGCAGGGTAAGGCACATCAGACTCTATTCCCAGAAGGTCAATTGTTTGACCTTAGGGAATTAACCAGATTTTATTTCTGGATTTCGGATATTAAAGGCCGAATCCTTAATCGCATCTATACCTACATGTTTCAGGTGTTCCCTGAGTACTCTTCCGTTTTCCCAAAAAGGTATTTCTCTAAAACTTTGTTTTACCTTCTCAAGCATAAATTGTTTCATCCTCAATCACTTTCTAAAATGGATCCTGAAAAACTCTCAGAGATTATCCGCAAGGTCTCTCACGATAAATATACTAACAAAGTAAAACAACTCGTTTCTCTTGCGAATAATTCAACCGGAATTTCAGAAGGTAAAAAGACTTTCGAGACTACCCTCAAACTGCTTGCTACTTTTTACCAGTTCTTAGAAACTATGCTTGATTTCATGGAACTTAAATCCATTAGCCCTATCCTTGAGACGGTGCCTAATAAATTTTCTACTATCAAGGGCTTCTCTAAAATCGCTCAGGCTTCCTTCATCTCTGAATTAGGCAACCCAAAAAAATTTGACAATGCAGACGATGTTCTCGCTTTCTTCGGGCTTGACCCTTCCCTCGGTCAATCCGGTCGCCGCAATGGTCAGGGCAAGCATATCTCTAAAGCAGGTTCCAAGTTCGCTCGCGAAACTATGTTTTTGGCTGCAACTACCGTTATGTTGCATAACCCAGTCTTCAAACAGAGATATCAACGCTTAAGAAAACAGGGCAGACATTACATCGACGCTAAAACCATTTTAGCGGCTGACTTGACCAAAATCTGTTTCGCTATGTACAGAGACAACTCCGAGTTTGATTCAAACAAAGTTATCTGAATTCTTAACAAGGACAAATGGTGTTTAGTCTCAAAAAACTTATTCTAAAATATTTTTCAAAGAGCCTGTTTATGAAGGACGCAACTACTATGCTTGTTAATCATTTTTCACTTGACTCTTTATAGGATGTCTATTCGTGTACAGTAAAACTGCTTTTAATGTCGGCTTTTTTTCTTTATATAATTTTAATCAACAATAAGTTTCTCTATTTTTTTTACCAAATCTTTTATATCAAATGGTTTGGGAATATATTCATCTGCTTTAAGAAAAATGGTCCCGATATATCTTTCTCTGTGTTCTTTTTTAATCGTAAGCATTATAACGGGAATTTTTGCAGTAGACAGATTGGTTTTTACTTCCGAGCATACTTCGTATCCGGTTTTCTTCGGCATAATTAAATCCAATACAATAAGATCAGGTTTTTCAGATTCAATTTTTCTTAGTCCCTCTTCACCGTCTAAAGCACTGATACACTCGTATTTTTCAGTATTCAAATTAGTTCTAACTAAATTTGCTATATTTGGGTCGTCATCAATTATGATTATTTTCTTTTTTTTATTTTTAATATTATCCCCCAAAATTTCCTTTACCTTTTCAATCAAAAACTTAATATCAAACGGTTTAGTGATGTAAGCATCGACCCCGATTTTTTCCGAAATACCTTTATCCAGTTTTTTATCTCTTCCGGTAAGCATTATAATTTTAGGTACAGGCGAAATATACAAACCATCTTCAAATAATACATCCCAACAAAAATGGTAACCATCCATTCCGGGCATCATAATATCAGCAATAATTAAAGCGGGTTTTTCTGTTTTGAATTTTTCCAAGCCGTCTTTACCATTAAATGCTGCTACAACATCATAACCACATTTTTCAAGATTAACTTTTAATAATTTCACTGTATTTACATCATCATCAACAACCAAGATTTTCTTCTTCATAAAATCCTCGTTTACTTTAATATTTTTTAATATTTACACTATCTATCATTATCAAAACTCTGTTTGTGTCCAGACGAGAGGGGCTACACTATCTCCAAAAACATATAGACCCCAGTGTAAATGCGGACCTGTTGAAAGACCTGTAGATCCCATCCTACCTATCTTTATTCCTTTTTTTACATATTCACCTTCTTTCACGTCTATCGAATCAAGATGAAGGTATAATGTACAAACACCGTTCCCATGGTCAATTATAATCATTTTTCCGTAAAGAATGAACTCACCAGTTAAAAGAATAAGCCCGTTGTTAGGTGCAACTACACTATCACCATATGAAGATGATATATCAATTCCCCTGTGTATTCCTACACTTGCGTTTTCTTTATTCTTCCTACGTGTTCCATAAGAAGTTGTTATTTTTCCTTTTGCAGGTAAAATGAATTTTCCTTCCCAGTATTGTTTTTCTGTAATAGTTTTTAAAGAATCAATTACTATGCTATCATCTTTTATTCTACTTGCTTTTTCAATTAATACTTTTTTCTCATTTGAAAAGTTAATCTTTTCAGTAGGGAATTTATTTCCCTTTATATTTATAATACTTTTCCATTCTTTAGAGAAAAAGATTTTTTTAACTTTTACAATTAAAAGATATTCACCTGGTTTTACATCACTTGAAACACCCACCAAAATTCTCTTTTTATTCCGTTTGCATACAAATGCTGGATATTTTTTTTTATTAAATGAACAAAACACTTTAGTATTTTTATCTATATCTTTAATGATAATTTTTATCGTATCACCTTGATAGAAAGTATTTTTATCTAAAAGAACATTTATGCTCCCGAATAAATTGGACATACCAAATATAAAGAAAAATGACAGCGGAAATAATTTGGAATTATTCATTTTTTAATCACAGGAGAATATCTCTTTAACTTTTTTTAATACCACTTCTGCATCAAATGGTTTGTTGACCCAAACTGGTACTTTTGTTTTATTGAACAATTGTTTCATTTCAGAATCACCAATAACAACAAGTATCGGAACAGATCTGTCTTCTCTTTCATCTTTTGCCTTCAAGTAAGAAATTAAAATATTCATTTTTTGTATCAAAATATCTATAATAACAAGTCCTGGGTTTTGCTCAATTATCTTTTTATATGCTGATTCTCCGTCATATGCAACTATAACTTTATACCCATTTTGCGTAAAATTTATTCTCAACAATTCGGCTATATTAGAGTCGGCAGATGTAACTAAAATTGTCTTTTTAACATAATTCATTCTTATATAATCTCACTCCTATATAATAATTATAAAGTAACAATGCAAATTTTGCCACCACTGGTATGCAAATTTTATGCAAATAATTAAAATTGATAAAATTCATAAAATTTGATATAATTTCGTTATGTACAGACCTAAAATTCTATTGGTTGAAGATAATATAAACACAAAAGATTTAATAGAAACTAGTTTGGAAAATAAAAAATGCAATGTGCATATTGCCATCAATTTAATGAAGGCAAGAGAAGAACTTTCCCAATTCTTGCCGGATATAATAATCCTTGATAGAAAATTACCTGATGGGGACGGAATAGATTTTTGCAGAGAAATCCGTTCATACGATAGAACAAAGAATATTCCGATACTTTTTCTTACTGCTATGGGAACAATGTCTGATAAAATATTGGGACTTAAAATTGGCGGAGATGATTATTTAATAAAACCGTTTGATATTGAGGAATTGGCTGCACGGGTAGAGGCAATTCTTCGTAGAACAAAAAAGATAGAAGAGACCTCATCAAAAACTCTTAAAGCAAAAGGGATCATACTTGATATTGCCAGTCACGAATGTAACGTGGACGGAAAACAGATAAAACTTTGTCCTAAGGAGTTTGAATTGTTGAAAGTATTTTTGGAAAAGAAAAATAAACTTTTGAACAAGGATTTTTTGTCTGAATATGTATGGGGTGGGGAATATTTTAGAACTTCAAGAACTATCGAAATTACAGTCCAAAAACTACGAAAAAAACTTGGTAAACGCGGAAATCATATAGAAACCGTTAAAGGATATGGTTATATACTAAAAGAACAGTAAGAGATATATATTATCCGTTTATAACAATTTTTTTATTATTTTTATTAATTCTATAGCATCAAACGGTTTTTGAACAAAAAAATCTCCTCCAACTTCTTTCCCTTTTTCTACAATCGTTTTCTGCGTAAAAGCAGAAAGAAATATAATAGGAATATGTTTTGTTTGAATATTATTTTTCAGTTGCTGGCAAACCTGAAACCCATCTGATTTAGGCAATTTAATATCAAGAATTATTAAATCCGGATATTTATCAAAAACTTTTTTAACTCCTTCCTCTCCATCTCTTGCAATAATAACATCATAGCCATTTATAGTCAAATTCAATTTTAAGAGTTCAACTATGGATTTCTGATCTTCAATTACCAAAATTTTCTTATTTCCCATTGAACGGGACTCCGCTTCGCTTCGTATTTTTTTCATTCTCTTGGCAGTGAAAAAATAAACTTACTTCCTTTTCCGAATTCAGATTCTGCCCAAATATTCCCTTTATGCATTTCAATTATGCCTTTTGATATGGACAGTCCTAATCCACTCCCTTCATTTTCAGAAGACACATCATCATTACCTCTATAGAATTTATTAAATATTTTTTCAAGTTCTTCTTTTTTTATCCCCGGACCATCATCTTTTATACTAATTATAATATCTTCATCGGTATATTCTCCGCATATGGTAATTTTTCCACCTGACAGAGTATATTTTAAAGCATTTCCGATAATGTTTATTATTACCTGTTTTAATCTGTTTCTGTCTGCATACAATTTTGGGAAATTTTTTGAAAGTTCCACATTAATTTTAATATTTTCCGGGATTTTAATTGAATTTATTATCTCACTTATCAATTCTGGTACATCTATATCGGTAATATCTAATACAAACTTACCTGATTCAATCTTGGAAATATCAAGAAAATCTTCAATTATCTTTGCCAAACGTTTACCCTCATTCTCTATAATCAAAAGATACTTTCTCTTTTGTTTTTCAGTCAGGTCTAAAGTTCTATTGGCTTTAGCAAACCCAATAATTGCCGTTAAAGGCGTCCTTAATTCATGTGACACCAGTGAAACGAATTCTGATTTAAGATTGTCTAGTTCTTTTAATTTCTTATTTGATTCTTCCAATTCCAGTGTTGCTTCTTTTATTTTTCTGTTAAGATTATTGGTTAAATCGTAAAGCTGTTCGGCCATGCTATTCAAAGAAATTCCCAGTTCTCCTATAATATCTTTCGTCTTAATATTCAATCGTTTAGAGAAGTCCCCTTTTGCAATTATATCCGAGATATTTTTCATTTCTCTTAACGGATTTAAAAGTTTATCTGAAATTATCCATGCAACACCAATAATCAATAAAATGGCCACAATGCTTATACCAAATGACCGGTAAGTTGCTGTTTCTATATCTTTAGTTAGCTTTTGCAATGAAAAACCGACTTGGACATATCCATATCTTTTTTTGTCTTTTTCTAATGGAAACGATTTGATAAATATTTTTTCAACTTCTCTAATATCTTTACTGTCTTTATTTGGATTGATTCTATTTTCCAACGAATTATTGGATGAAAGGATTATCTTATCGTTATTATCAATGATAGAAATAAATTCAATGAATGGTTGCCTTGTAATAAGAACTATTGATTTTTTTATGCTATTTATATCTTTCTCTATTATGTTATCCAAAACAATTTCGTTCAAAAGTGCTTCTACAGTTTTTACTCTGATTAATGTTCTTTCTATAAGAGTATTTCTTAAAAAAGTAATTTGACTTAACGTCAATATTATAAGCATAATAGCACTTACTGTTAATATTGACAGGAGTAATTTAGTCTTATAAGATAAATCAATTTTGAGTTCAAATCTTTTTTCCATACTTTTTTATTATGTTTTTACATCAAAAATATCTCAAATATAAATAAAGATTACAAATCGCTACTACAACTATCATAGCCGGAAACGCATATTTACAATATCTCGTCCCAATACCTATGTTGTGTTCTTCTAATCTTCGTTTTAAATCCGATGTTATTCCCGTAAAAAATGTGTTATCTGAACATCTGAAAACTTATCCAATAATAAATAGCCGTCAACCAAACTTACGCTCGCCTTCGGAACAAACTCCACTTCTTTACCGCTTTTCCCTCGCACTATAGTCCTTACGTGCGGGCGATGAAAACTTACTATTCTGTCCTCTACGCTGTGAACCTTCTTCCTGTGCATCTCCAATTGCTGACAGTAAAAAGCAAACAATCACACCGTTTATTTTTCAATATGGACTTCTGCTCTTTTATGGTATTTATAAATACTTTTTGGACTTCTTCTCCCACGGCAAATCTCTTATTTAAAGGAGTGTGGTGTTTGTACCCACGGAATCTAAATTCTTTTATCAAATCGCAGTGCCTTTTATAAAGCGCTTTCTGTTTGCCAACCCATCGCAAGGTTTCAGGATGGCGAGAATATCCGCATCTGCATTTATGTTTAGTCAGAATATTCCATATACCGTGCAGTTCTCTATGCTCAGCTAATAAATGCTTACGGCATAAGTGTTTTGATTCAATATCCCAAATACGCATAACATTTTACCGCAATGCTTTTTACAATATAGCATCCTAAAAATCTATCGAAACGCCTGCAGAGATATAATTAAGCATAGCAAAATTGTATACCTCTTTAGTATCAGCTCCGCCTTCTACGAACCTGTAACCAATCCTATAAGAATATCTCCCGCCGTTTTTGTATGAAACCGCCAGCAAAACATCTTCCGCTCGGCCGGGCCCGCCTGCCAGCGCATCCCCGTCAACTAAAAATGCAAGATTTTGTTTAAAACTGTAAGTAAGGCCGAAATTCAGCAAAGGTACAAACCCGGTATTTTTTTTCTCAGATTCTCTCGCATCGCTGGTTACACGAATAGCCGCATCCCTGATCTTTGCCGTAAACCCAATCTTCAGCAAAAACTTTTCACTTTTTCTGAAATTTTTCCAGTAAGACAACCTGTAAGAATCAAACCGATATTTTGCGCTTACCACGGTATCGACAGGGAACACATCGTTATTAAAATCTATCTGAGTTTTTGTTACTCCGCCTGCTGAAAGAGTAAGAGGGGCGTAAAGAAACGAAACAAATCTGTCTTTCTTAATTTCACTGGTTAACCTTAACCTGTAAAATGCCTTGTTATCAACTGAAAAACTATCTGTCAAAGAAAACCTTGTTCCTGAATTGCCTGGAATCCGAATATCGTTATACCCGACACTTACAATTCCTGTTTCCAAATCCATATTCCATGAAGCAATAACCCGTCCGGAACATAAAAACATCAAACAAATCAAAACAATATTTATTTTCATACCTTTCCTTATTCTAAAATATTCCATATACTTCAATTACAGATTCTCTAATAAATCCTGATACCACTTTTATAGTTCACATTTCAAATGCAACTTTTATAGTAACTTGAAACTCTTTAAACTTATTTTCTCTCACCGCACCTCTTTGCTGTATTACTTCAAAAAAATGAACTTTCTTTCCTTGAGCAATCAACTCCTCAATAGCAAACTTAACAGCCTCTGAAAAACCTTTTTCAGAAACACCTACAACCTCTATCATCTGAAACATACTACCTCCCATTATTGGTATTTTATAATAATTCTTTACAAAATAATACCTAAAAATAAAACTTTTGTTGTTAATGTTTAAATACGGTTTTCTGTATCCTTACCAATATAGCATGCATAATGCATATCTGTTGTATTTTTGTAACCAGAATACATAATCTTTGCCATTATATTTAGCAGAGGGTCGGTCATTGCGTTAAGAAATGCATATCTAACATTGTCTTCTGTGTGATGCCTTGTGTGATAATGTATTGAAAGTAAAACACCCGCCTTACCTAACAACCTCACAAACTTTGGTTGTGGCGTGTGACAAAAATAATGAGAAACCTCGGCTACTGAAGATAAAATACAAAAATACAGTAAAACATATGCGGCAACACCGGTAACAATTCCCTGCAAAACACCTGCAACCGCGGCCATAAGAATAAAAACCAGCCATATTTTTGAACCGGTTTCATAATAATAAACGGCAAATATGGATTTTTGCTTATAAAGAGGTCTACGGTGATGCAGATGAAAACTGGCTATAAGAGGACCTGCAAACGATTCATAATCATCGTTATTGTCCATATACATGTGCACTAGACCGTTAACAAAATCAGCTATTATATAAGCGACTGCAAATGTCAAGACTTGTCTTAACAAACCTATGGATTGCTGAAACACAAGAACAGTAAGAATAATCTGAAAACCCACATTAATAAATGAGACAATGTGCCCCACCCACAGATATCCACGCTGTTTCTCAAACTTCTCCATCGCATTATTAAACTGCCGCTGTTTTTCAGTAATTATTTCTGTCATTTATATTTCACTTATATCTATATCAAATCTTGATTTAAATTTTACAAGAAGAACCCGGTAGATTGTCCCCGGCTGATTTTATACCAATGCCCAATCACTTTTTAACGTCTTTTTACAGTATACTTTTTTTTATTAACTTTTCAATCAATATCCGACAAAAGCTTTGCATTTAGACGGATAAAAAAAAAACCACTGAAATAAATCAGTAGTTAATATATTTAGGCGGTCCCGCAGTGGCGGGATTTCAAGTTGATGGCGGTAGTCCGCCACAGGCGGATTTCGCTTCGCTCAAGATTCGAGTTTAATTCCTGTTACGTCAGAGTTTTTTGCGGGAGATTCATCCCCTGCAAAAAACTCAGGCGGTAGGATTCGAACCTACAACCCTCCGGTTACAAGTGCCCTCAAATTTCTTTAAGGCTTGGACTATCTCATTCCCTATACGGGAGCGGGTGTTTCCCCTCTTTATAATCAAGAGAGTACGACCTTGCGGTCTAGTCTCTGCACCTTCCCCGATTTTCATCGGGGCTTGGCTCAGGATTACCTTACACCTTACGGTAATTAGGTTTCCCTGAATTAACCCACTTTTTCAATCCCACTTTCGCGGGAAAGCTGCCTTGCTGACAGCCGGATGCTCCACCGTTGAGCTACGCCTGAATTAAGTTTCTTAGAACTTTTTTTCCTTTTCCTGTTTTAAAGAACTTTTCTCTTTTACGTGCTATAGATTCTGAACCAAAATTTTCAAAATATAAAACCTTAAAAGGTTTATTTCCGCCCCCACCACTAATACTATGGTGGGCAAGAACGACTCAGTGGCGGAAGCTACGCCTGAATTGGATTTTTTAGTGGCTAATTTACTTCTATAATAAAAAGAACGTTTCTTTAAACTACAATTTTATTCAAAAACTAACTAAAAGTCAATATGTTTTTTAAAATCCTAAAACAACTGGATTCCTGCTTTCGCAGGAATGACGTGTAAAAATACCGCATTCCCGACGGACAAAGAATTGCATTCTTGATAGAGTATAAAATGACAAATGTAGCGGG
>DMMW01000065.1:9184-17427 GCA_003452965.1 Elusimicrobiota bacterium | reverse complement strand
TTTCTGCCGTCAAGAGCGTTTACTAATGTTACCTCATCAGCATATTCTATGCTTCCACCTGATGGTATTCCCTTCGCAAGCCGTGTTACATTTATATTATGTGGTTTTAGTATTTGTGAAATATATACCGCCGTGGCATCGCCTTCTACGGTCGGATTTGTTGCAATTAGTATCTCTTTTACGCCATTGAGCCGTTTAGTCAATAGTTTTATGCTTAAACTGTCTTGATAAATTCCGTCTAATGGCGATATTACACCCATTAAGACATGATACAAACCTTTGTATTTTCTGGTTTTTTCTATTACCTGCAAATCAGTGTAATTCTCTACAACACATATCGTTTTTGTGTCTCTGGTTTCATCGGAACATATTTCACAGACATCCGCTTCGCATAGTGAACAACATATTGAACATGTTTTTATATTTCTTTTTGCATTGATTATGGCAGATGCGAATTTTTCAATATCATGCTCGGAACTTTTTAATATAAAGTATGCAAACCGTTCAGCCTGTTTTTGACCGACTGACGGCAATCTTTTTAAGGCTCCTATTAACTGGCTAAGTGACTTCAACATTTTAAATTATCGAACGTTGGCATTATCAACGCTCTTTATATACACAGATTTATAAAGACAATTAGCAAAGCAAGCTTTGCGACTACAGATGCAAGACAATTACACAGATTGCAGAATGCTACTCTTCAACTATTTTGCCGTCGAATAAATCTACTATGGTTTTTGCTATTGGTTCTTTTTCAAATATTTCTTCTTTTGACATTTTTTTCTTTTTAGGTATATCAATTGTAGGTAACGATACAGTTTTTTCATCTGTAGGTTTTTCTTCTATTATGATGCTTTGCTCGGTTTCAATATGAACATCAGGAATATCCGCTTCTTCTTCTATTTCTGTATCCTCTATTTTATCACCTATTTTAAGTTTTGTTTCATAATTGAATTTACTTCCAAGTTGTTTTTCTATTATCGGCAACCATATGCTTTTACTTGATTTTATTAAATCCATGTTGAACGAACTGTTAAATTCTATCTGAAATATTCCGTTGTTTTGAGCGATAATTCTGCTATTTAATACTGCCGCAACAATTCGCGGTTTTATATCGTTACTTTTAGATAATTCATTCCAAGCTGCTCTGACTTTCTCTATAGATATATTTGCTTGTACTAATTTCGTTTCTGAAATTGACGCAGTTTTTAAAGTTTCAATACTTGAAATATTAGGTTCTGTCCCGATTTTGTCTATTTTTTCGGGTTTTGGTATTTCATTAAAGGGCGATGTCCCCTCTATTTGTTCAAGGCGGGTTACCAGTTCATCAAGACCGATATATTTTTGTGTGAGTTTAAAACACTGTACTTCAAGTACAAGTATCGGCTGTTCCGCATTTTTCATTTGATATAAACAATCTGAAAGCAGGTCGATTAAACGCAATAAGGCGTCCGTAGTAAAATGGTTGGAAAAAGTTTTTAGTTTTTCAATATCTGATATCATTGAAATCGATTCCGGGGAAACCTTGTATAACATTATATTTCTTATGTATTCCTGCAAATCTGATACTATATTTAACGGGTCGTATCCGGATGCAATTGTATCACCGACTGTTTTCAATATCTGTTTTGAATCGCTTTCATATATACATTCAACCATTTTGGACAGAGTGTCTTCTTTTACTATCCCAAGTATGGATATCACATCTTTTGAGGTTATATCGGTTCCGCAAAATGATATTACCTGATCAAATATGCTTAAAGCATCTCTTAACGCTCCGCCTGAAGAATGAGATATTAATTTGACTGCCATTTCATCAATTTTTATTTTTTCTTTCTTAGCTGTTTCCAATAGATGCTCGCTTATTTCTTTTATAGATAACGGTCTGAAACTGAATCTCTGGCATCTGGAAAGTATGGTTGCAGGTATTTTCTGTGTAGAGGTGGTGGCAAATATGAATACCGCATGGGCAGGCGGCTCTTCCAGTGTTTTTAGGAGAGCATTCCATGCCGGGTCGGTTATTTGATGCGCTTCGTCTATGATGTAGATTTTATATTTTGCCATTGAGGGCGCATATTTTATGTTTTCCCTAAGCTCTCTTATTTCTTCAATACCCCTGTTAGAAGCACCATCTATTTCTATTACATCCAATGAATTGCCTTTAGTTATTTCCTCACAATTGGTACATTTATTGCACGGTTCTTCTTTGGATAATTCCTTGCAATTTAATGCTTTTGCAAAGATTCTTGCGGTTGTGGTTTTCCCTATTCCGCGTTGTCCCGAAAATATATAACCATGGGCAACCCTGTTTTCCTTTATCGCATTTTTTAGTACACGAGTTATGTGTTCCTGCCCGATTATTTCCCCAAATTTTTGAGGACGATGTTTTCTTGCTAATACTATGTATGACATTAAATTGCCCCACAATTTCTATTGGTTTTATCTGTGTAATCTATGTTATAATCTGTGTAATCATTCGATTAATTGTAGCATATTTTTTGATTATGTCAAGATTTCATTTTTTATCATATTTTATTGTGTCTATTTTACTATCTCGCTTATATTTTTCTTTATACATTATTTTACCGTTTTCATAGTATGTTTTGCTTGTGCCATCCAATTTTCCTTTACTATATTTCATTTTTTCGCATAATTCACCGTTTTCATAATAAGTTTTGCAGGTTCCATTCAAGACATTATTGTTATATTCATTTTCAATTGACAGATTTCCATTTTCATAATACTTTTTGCTCGTACCGTTTAGTTTTCCGTTTTTATATTTAGATTCAGATTTTAATTTTCCGCTTTCATAGTATTCCCTGCTTATTCCATCCAATTTGCCGTTTTTGTAATTTGATTCTTCCATTACTAATCCATCCTCATTATATGTTTTACTGATTCCTTCAGATTTGTTTTCTTTTATATAACCTTCACTCATCAGTTTTCCGTTTTCGTAATATAACTTGATTATACCATCCTGCCTGTTATTTTTATAATTTGTTTCCATAAATATGTTACCGCTATCATAATATTGCCTAATAATTCCATCCGGTATATTGCCGATAATTTCAACGTTCCCTTCTTCATCAAATACACATTTTGCTATTTCAGTTCCGCCGTTATAAAATATTATTTTACTTCTATTTCCGTTCCGTATTATTCTTCTGGTCACTTCTGAACTTATAATTGACGGAATAACCATGGTAAGAATTAAAAATATTATTTTTTTTTGCATATTTTTTTATAATTTAGCGGAAATTCACTCCGCAGATGCAAACACAAGAACACAAAGCAATCTTTGTAACTACAAACTAATATAGGATATCGCACTATTTTCTATATTATATCAAATAAAATAAAAATCACCATAAAATAGTACAGGTGATTTAATCAAATATTTTTTGCTACATAATTTGATATTATTTCTTTTCTTGTTGTTTTGTTAGTTCGGAGTATTTTTTGTTTATTGCTGTAAAAGTATATTCATATATCAAATATATCGGGTCCATATCCTTGTAAGATACATATACTCTGGATTGGCTGTCTTTCTTGCCAAATAGAATTTCTTTCTCTTCGTTATTATTAAATTTTATTATTACTTTCAAAACCGGTTCATTTAAACCGGTAATTCTTATCGCAGTAGTAGAATCCACTGTATAAAAATCATCAGCAATTAAATTGTTCAGCTGATTAAGTATTTCAATAACCTTGATGCTTTCCGCTCCGTGTTGCTTTTTGCCGGTATTTATCAACCATTGTTCGGAGCTTTTTATAACTTCAAAACCGTCTTTTTTTTGGAATGCAACAGATACAATATCATCGTTTTTAAATTTTAATATTTGCCTGTCTCTCCACAGCTTCAATTCTTTTTCTAATATGTATTTCTCCATTCCGAACGATAAATATACCTGCTTTTTATCCGAATATCTTAAAAATATTGATTGATAACTGCTGCCTTGTTTTCCGAATATTATACTTATAGGTTTTTTATCTTTGAAAGAAACCGTCATTACCGTGCCACTTTCTTCGGTTACTTCATAATCGTGGTATTTACTTTTATCGTCAGTGATAACCTCGCCGATGTTGACGGCTTTCAGTTTATCTAATAATTCATTTACTGCGTTTATATCCGCTTTCGCTTGAACGGGTTTTTCTACCATCCATGTATCATCTTTTTTTACCAATTCCAGATCCGTGTTTTTCGTTTTGATTTCAATTCCCGATGCTTTTTGAGTATCAAATTTGGGTATTAGGGCTTTTTGCGGTATTCGTTCACGCGATTGTTTCAAATATATCGCAAATACGAGAAGGATTATTAGAATGCCGAACAGTTTTATTAAATTTTTCATTTTTTCATTTCTAATATTTCTTTGCTTTTTTTGCCGATAAATATTTGCCTGGTTTTCCACCTGAACAAACCGTATATTATAGCCAATACCGGCAATAGTAACATGCTCACATATTTAATTGCGATTCTTGTACTATCAGATACTTTTTTTAGCGGTCTGTATATAAGTCCTCTTGAGCGTATGCTTAATAAATCGTAATCTTCAGCCAACCAGTCAACTATATTCATAAAGTAAGTAACACTTGAAGCATCCGACATAAATTCTTTTTTAGCTATTGCAGCGGTACCCGATATTATTATTCTTGAATATGCAACATGGTCGATTTTTTGCCCCACATTAACATTTTCCTTTTTAGGCAACGCTTTGTCTTTATAAAAACTGGTAAATCCTCCTTCTAATATACATCCTAAGACAAAAGGACCTATTTTATCGTCTTTAGCGGGTTTATAGTCCTGTATTGGATTTACCATGAACACGTTTTCCATTAGCCATGATAATTTTGAAGAATATACAAGCGGAATATATTTTTTATCTTGTATCGCCGATGTTGAAAAGTTGATTTCAAGTGCGGAAGGATATGGCATGGCTAGTTTTTCAAAATTTTTCACTATCGGGTTTTGGGTATCAAAACTTGTTGCAATAGGTATAAATGGATAGTCAACATAATTCTGAATTATGTAATTACCTTGCCGCTGCTGTATCCCTATCCTCTGGCACTGGTAATCCAAAACCAAACCCGGTTTGATGCTTACTCCATAATTGCCGATGAGTTCTTTTAATCCATTGTCTATTTTTGAAGCATAAAACTGGGTAGTTGAGATGTCATATTCGTCCATTAAAAAGCCGATAGGTTTGCCGGACATGACGAATTGGTCTATCAGGTAGATTTCATATTCGGTTAATTTAGTTTTCGGTCCTGCTATGAGCAGGCAATCCAAATCATCTGGTAATTTATTTTCTTTAGTAGTATCTACCGCCCTCGCTGTATATTTTTCATTGAAGTATTCCGAAAATTCCGGTAATTCCAGTGGATTTGCTTCGTTATGACCGGTAAGAATCCCTACTACCTTTTTCCTTTCATCTATTAATTTTTTTATTTTGCTTGTTATTTCGTATTCCAAACTTTCAGTATCTTTTATATATGGTAATATTTCTACTTTATCTTTATACATGATGGAAAGACCCATATATCCTTCCTTTAATTCAAATTTGTCCTTTTCTACTGAGGTAAATCTTATCGGCATTATACCCGACATTTGTGCTTCTCTTTTCAGGTCGTCATTATTTGCCGGATCAATAAATGAAAATTTTATTTTTGACATGGAATACGCCTTGTATTCTTCCAGAAAATCCCTCAGATAACGGCCGTTAGCGCCGTACGGGTTGGGCAGGTTTTTTGTGAAATATACCCTGAATATCAGATTGTCTTCCAAGCGAGATATGACTTTTTTGCTCGCAGCGGTTAAAGAATACATCTTCTGCGGTGAAAAATCAAGTTTAAAGAAAATCATGGAAGATATAAAATTGATAACTATTATTATCCCAAGAAAGATTAAGATATAGGTTATGGAGTATATCCGTTTGTTCATTTTCTTATATTTATCATCCTTAAAGTCAATATGTAAAAGAAAGCAGAAGCAGAGAAATAGTAAATAATATCACGTGAATTTATCAGTCCTTTTGTGATATTATTAAAATGACTGTCTATGCCGATGTATTCTAAAACTGATACTAAAAATCCCGGCAATATGCCTATTATTTTGCCGGCAATAAAAAAGAAGAAACAAATAATAAAGCTGATTAAAAAAGCAATTATCTGATTCTTTGTTATGGACGATGCAAATACGCCGATTGAAATATAAAACATCGCTATAAATAGCAGTCCTAAATACGACCCGATTATAGTTCCTATATGCGGTTTTGATACAAATAACAAACAAATAGGGTAGAATAGGGTAAGTAATATTGATATTGCCATAATACCAAAACCCGCAAGATATTTACCCATGATAATTTCGTTGTCGGTTACGGGCATTGTTGCGATTATTTCAATAGTCCCTGATTTATATTCTTCGGAGAAAAGCCGCATGGTTATTGCAGGAACGAAAAATATGAATACCAACGGTAAAATATCAAGATAACCGTCTATAGTCGCCTGATTGATGAGAAATATCGTGGATGAAAAAAACCATCCGGTAATCATTAAAAAGGTTACTAAAACTATATACGCCATTGGGGAATCAAAAAATGTTTTCATTTCCCTTTTAAATATTACCCAAATATTATTAAAGTTTATTTTACTTTCAAGATTCTGATTCATTATTAATCTCCGTTTTTTTGGCGGAATGCGGAACCTCATCCTGAGTAAGCATCCTGAATACGTCTTCCAGCGAAAGTATAGTTCTAGTTTGTTCCAATATTATAAGTTTTTTTTCAACCGCCCTGTTAAAGACCTTCTCCCTTAAATCAACACCATGTTTAGATGTTATTTTTAGTTCGGTTAAAGCATGTGAAATGTTTTTGACGTTTAATTCGCTTATTCCGTGTATATCGGAAAAAATCTCAGCAGTATTTTCAATACCACCTTTAAGTTTGACCGTCAACTCTTCATTACCTGTAACAAATTTGTTTATTTCGCTTGTTTTGCCGTCAGCCACAATTTTGCCTTTATTAATTATTATAACTCTGTCGCAGGTTGCCTGTACCTCTGACAAAATATGTGTAGATAGTATAATAGTTTTTTCTTTTCTTAAGTTTTTTATTAAATCCCGTATTTCTATTATTTGGTTCGGATCAAGCCCCGAGGTCGGCTCATCCATAATCAGAATATCAGGATTATGTATCATCGCTTGCGATATCCCAACCCTCTGTTTATAACCTTTGGATAAATTGGAAATATTTTTATTCAATACATCTTTTATACCACAGACATATATAATATCGCTTAATCTACTTTTGATTATATTTTTTTCTATGCCGCGAAGTTCTGCGATGAACATAAGATAGTCCAATACATTCATCTCATAATATAATGGATTGGATTCCGGCAGGTAACCGATTCTTTTTTTTATCTCTATCGGGTTTTTTTCTATGTCATAGTTTAGTATGTTTATTTTACCTGATGTGGCAGCTAAATAGCCGGTAAGTATTCTTAATGTCGTAGTTTTTCCTGCACCGTTAGGACCAAGAAAACCTACGATTTCGCCTGGTGTGATATTGAAAGATATGCCTGCAACTGCTTGTTCTGTTCCGTAATATTTAACTAAGTCTTTTACATCAATCATAATTTAAACACCAATATTCAGTAAACAGTAAACAGTAAACAAAAATAAATTACTGATTACAGCTCTTATATACTTGTTGATTTTTATTGTTCATTGTGTACTGTGTATTATATACAACTTTTTTTATGATGCAAATTTCTAAAAAAGGATTCATTAATTATTTTTTTAATATTCTGTCTACAATTGTCCATATTTCTTCAATTTTATATGGCTTTTCAATGAATCCGTCAATTTTAGTTTTATCTGAAGATTGAAATACTCTCAACATATCCTTGTGTGATGTACTTACAATTACTGGAATGTTTTTTGTTTTTTCATTTTCTTTCAATTTCATATTCAATGTAAAACCGTCCATCCTTGGCATTGTAACATCCATTAAAATTAAGTTTGGTAAAAACTTTTCTGCTTTTTCCAAAGCATCCACTCCATCAACCGCCTCAATTATTTCATAATTGGCTACTTTTAATGCTTCTTTTAAAAGCTCTCGAGTTTCTTGCACATCATCAACAATTAATATTGTTTCCACCATATTTTTACACTTTTAATATATATGTATAATACATAATTCCAATTGAGCGAAGCCTTGGCGAAGTTCAATGGAGGTGAAGGG
>DMMW01000065.1:0-8864 GCA_003452965.1 Elusimicrobiota bacterium | reverse complement strand
CTATACGCTAATCTCTATACGCTCTCCACTGTTTTAATTTTGAAATATCTATTTTGTCGCCTGCTTTAATTCCATTTTTTCCAAACCAACCTTGATTTACTTCAATTGCATACTTAACCTTATATTTGGATTTCCTGAATGATAAATCATACGGTTCTAAATCCAATATTTCCGTTATTTCACCTTTTTCGTTGATATACGCCAGCGATAACGGTAGTTTTGTATTTTTCATCCAGAATGTAACCCTTTGTGAATTAGGAAATATAAATAACATACCCTCGTTGTAATCCAATTTTTCCCGATACATTAAGCCTACTGCTCTTTTGGACGAAGTATCCGCTAATTCTACAGTTAATTTCTGTCCTTTTATTATTATATGTATTTTTGATTTTTGCTGATTTGCAATCACATATTTAGTCAAAGGCGGCAGCAAAAATATTGAAACTGAGATTATGATTAGAATAAATTTATCAGCAATATATCTAAATAGATATCTCAATTTGTTCATAAAATAATTTAAAAAGGTATATTAACTATTTTCTTCTACAAATTTTTTTATATGCTCTATGTGTTCCAAAACAAGTTTTGCCTTTGATACTCCAAAGGAAAACGGATACTTGTCGTTTTCATCCCGCTTTAAAACTATTACCTTGTTACCCTTAAACTCTGAAACTTCAAACATTTTACCCCCCCCGAAAAAATGATTACACAGATTTTGAAAACCGATTACACAGATAAGTCAAAATCTTTGCATATTGTATTGTTATTTCAAATCCATTGGCGCACTACTTGGAAGAATTTTAACACTTTTCAATTCTATAGTACCTGATATTATCGCCCCAACAAAATAGATTACCCATAAATAAGTATAGTAATGCCCGAATAAAGCGGAGATACCTGCAATTATCATTGATACAATAAATACTTCAAGACCTATTTCAAGATATCTCCATTTCAACGGCATTAAATTATATACACTATCTTTAGGATAATTATGTCTACGACGTCGCACTATGGCTGTTGCTAAAATAAAATAACCTACAGGCGATATCAATTGGGTAAATAGATGAATCAAAACAAGCTCATTCTTTTTTTGGCCTAAAGAAAACCACACTGCATCATATAAATTTAATCCGTTAAAAGATGCTATTATTTTTGAACCGTCTATAGCAATTCTGTTTACAAGAATAAATATCACCGCCATAAAAAAACCAACAGAATAGGATGCTATTTTTGCTGCCTTGGGAATATCACCTTCATCCGAATCCCAATAAAATATACCCACAAGAATAGCCGGAGCAATTATACTCATTAAGAAAAATTGCCTTATATTATTTATCAACATAGGCCATGGGTGAGGACCCATTAAATTCTGTAATGGACGGGTAATAAAATATATTCCAAACATAATAAAAGCGTTAAATACTTTTATATATCCTATTTCACCAAAAATGAGTTTTCTTATCTGGCCAACTTTTTTAACCTCTAAAGCCATTATAAAATAAACTATTCCTGCAATAATAGGCACAATAATATTAACTAAAAATTCGATATACATTGTTTCAAATTTTATAAAATCATTCTTAGGTTGTCAATATTTTCCTTAAGCCAAAAAGTTCCAAACCCGGTTTAGAACTTTGGTACCTTATCAATATTGAAAAGATACACCCAAAGAAACAACCCAAAGGTCACTTGATTTGTCCGTTCTTTTTCCGTATTCTACAGTTATAGGTATTAAATAACCTGCAAGGAACGAGTATAATCTTGTGCCTGCTCCAATACTATTTTTTATATCGTTTATTTTCATCTCTCTCAATTCATCGGTAGAATTGAATCCATAACCATTATCTGTGAATAAAAATAAATTAATTGACCTTATAAAGAAATCGGACAACGGCCATACTTTTTCCAGTGTTAAAACGGGAAATCTGTATTCCAAAGAAGATGCAGCAAGACGGTTGTATATATAATATTTATCGGTGTGCGGGAAACCTCTTAGTGGAAGTCTAAAATATCTTCTGTCCCTGCCTTCGCTTGATACAAATAGATTTGCTGATACTAATGCGCCTTCAGAAAATACAGGAAAATATTTTTCGTATCTGCCCACATATTCCCTGTATTCAATATCTCCTCCAAATTCTTTACCGGCATTTCTAAAAACAAGCCGTAAATCAGAACCAAAACGCGCATAGAGATACTTTCCGGTTATAGTATTCCTTTCATACGCTATTTGATACCTATTGGTAATTGAGTCAAATAAGGTTTCATCCAGCGTCCTATTCCTTGCAGTGTATTTTTTAGTTGATACTGTTGTCTCAATATGGTTGAATTTATCCAATGGATATAATACGCTCAATGACTGTATATTCTGTTTTTCTTTAATTATTTCTTGTTCTATTGTTAAAGATTCCACATTTTCTCCGCTGGATGAAAAAATAAACTGGGGACGCCATTTGGCAAACGAATAAGCCAATGCATACTGTAATTCTCCGGTTTCCGATGCATATACTATCTGATTGGATATAGTATGGTCACCCAACATATCTGATGCCTGCCAATACGCAGCTAAAAAAAGACCGAATTCAGAGTGATAAACCAAAAATGGCGCCAATATATCTAATGTGGGTTTGAAATGATACGAAAATATCGGAGATTTTAAATTTATCGGTGTAGTCGATGTTTCAGTATCATATTCCTCTTTTGATGCATATGCCACTGTTCCACCGAAAAATAATTCATCTGTCAAATATATGTCTCTTCTGAAGTTTCTGTAATGAGAAAATAGAATATTTTTTCCATCCGGTGTAAAAACCGGCTCAAATATTCCTGTTATAATATTTGTATATTTCTTTATTTCTTTATTATCAATATTTACGGAATATATGTTGATTGGAGTACCGGGACCATTATCCGAAGAATAAACTATTTTTTTCCCATCCGGAGAAAATATCGGATATGTTTCATTGCCGATGGAATTTGTCAGATTAATTTTTTGTTTCGTCTCTATATCTAAAATAAAAATATCATTTTGTAACGGTTCCTCGTTTTCTTGATTAAAAGCAATTAAATTACCTTCCGGATTATAGACAGGGTCTCCCTGGTCAATAGTATCATCAGTCAATTTTGTTATGGAATTATCTTTAAGGGTATATTCATATATGTCATTGAATACTGTTTGCATACCTATAAAAACAATTTTCTTACCATCTGGTGAGAAGCTTGGGGATTTTACTGTAGCAAGGTCAATTGATAATTTTGAAATTTCACAAGTTTTAAAATTATATATATATATGTAGTCCTTTTGCGTTTTCTTACCTGAAAATGCCAATAATTGTCCGTCCGGTGAAAAGGTTATTCTGTCATTGTAAATCGTATCTATCACCGAAGTGTTGCCTTCAATGATTATCCTACTTTTGCCGTCTTTGAAATTCATAAAAGCAATTTTATTTATACCATCATTATCTGTTATATAGGCAATTGATTCTCCGTTGGGTGATACCGCAGGATTTGTATTAAAATCAGGAATATTATCACCATTGTCGGATGTTAATTTTATGCCGTAATTCGAGGCTTCATTATAGTCATTTATTGTATCTTCATACTTTTCGTATATCCATTCTTCCCACTTTTTCATGAATAACGCAGGAGGTATATTAATCGTATCCAAAAAAGCCGAAGTAGTATCCAATTTATCCCGCAAGCTTTTTAACATTGCTTGTGGTTTGTCAGGTCCATATTCATCAACCAAAAAGTGATACGCTGTTTCCGATATTTTGTATGCAGGCGTTATCTGGTGCGGCTTCAGATGGTTAAAAGTACTTAAATTTTTTAGCAACAAGATGTTATTATTTGATACCATGTCACGAATAATCATTTCTCTGTTTGTCGCATCAATCTCACCAGTATTATATTCCGCCATTCCTTCCATCATCCACAGCGGTATAAAAATACCTCTTGCTAACCGTAAAGCTTTAAGTATGGCTGATTCTTCATATAATACCTTAAACTGTATCACATGTGTAAATTCATGGGGTATTACATTTTTTAACCATTTAAGGGATCCATCATGATAAATTAAAAACCTACTCTTGAATGCTTCAGTTACACCACCTGTCCCCTCACCAACACTTACAATATTGGTTTGTTCAAACTCATTGTGATTTCTATATATAAAAAATGGTATTTTTTTTGAAGGTCGGAATTCATAAAAACGTGTTGTTGTCTGAAAAGTTTCTTCGCAAATTTCAGATACAATCGGCAGTATTTCCTTTTCTTCAGGATAGTGATATATATAAAAGTGTTCGGTTTCTATATAATCCCATTTTTTTATATCCGTAATAACTTTATTCTCTGCAAAAACAATACTGTAGCAGATTAATACAAGATTCAAACAAGATAGTATATAGATGAATTTTTTTAACATAAAAAATAAATCAGGGATTAAGGATTAGCATGTAGAGGTTAGTATAAATCAAACCTATTACTAATCCCTATACGCTGCCTTTTATAGTCCTTTTTTCAGTATTTTTTTCACTTGTTCATTATTCGGATCATAAGTAAGAATCTGCTCAATATATTTCTTAGCTTCTTTATTCCTATTCATTTTTAAATAGGTTTGGCACAATCCGGTAAGTGCAATAACGGATTCTTCCTTATCTTTTAAAACTCTTTTATAATATAATTCCGCATTTACAAAATCATTTTTTAAATAATATAACTCGGCTATTTTTACTAAAACTTCAGAATTTAAGACAGGCCTCAGTTTTTGAGCCTCGTCGAATGTTTCCAAAGCTTTGTCGTGCATATTTCTCGCTTTATAAGATAACGCAAGATTTATTATTGCAGTTTGATTCTTAGGTTCTTGAGCATAAATCGTTTCATATTGCTCAGAAGCAGATTCATATCTATTGAGGCGAAAATACAGATTGCCGTATCTTAAGCGAATGTAAACATCATTCGGATCATTTCTTAGATATTTTTCATAATAGTTAAAAGCCTTTTCCGTGAGATTCAATTCATCATACATTATACCGAGATAAAACAAAGTCCTAATATCCATAGAACCGAGTTTAACCGCCTTTCTAAGGTAATTTATAGCATCCGTATATGAATCTATCCCTTTCTGGTAATATGCAATTCCCAACTCTATATAAGAGATAATATCTTCCGGATTTTTTTCTATCTTTGAACGGGTGTTTATTATTAACTTATTAAGTTTTTCGGGCGGTAAATATTGAGTAGGATTTTTTATAAATACTTCTTTGTTTTGGTTGGATACCAATAAAACAAGAAAAATAATAGAAAATGCTATAAGTAATATAAAAAATAATTTTTTCATTTTGAATTATCGTTGTTTTCTATTAAATCTGCAAACTTTATTTTTGTATCCTGCGAATTAAGAAATCCCTTTATTTCTTGTTCGTCCTGCTCACGTTCATATTGTTTGATAGACACTTCTATTCTCTTTTTTGATTTGTCTACTTTAACAACCCTGCCGGTAACATCTTCGCCTGCAACGAGCACATCCGACGGTTTGTCTATTCTATTCCTTGAAATTTCAGATACATGCACAAATCCGTGTATGTTGGGTTCAATCTGAATAATGCATCCAAAATCCATTAATTTTATTATCCTGCCGGTAACAACTTTCCCGATTTCATACCTATCATATGGATTCTCAAAAATTGCTTTATAGCTAAGAGATATCTTCTTTTTCTGCACGCTCGATTCCAACACAACCGCTTCCACATCCTGCCCGCATTTAAAAACATCTTCGGGATGCGAGATTCTTTCGGTCCATGATATATCCGACACATGAATTAAACCTTCAACACCGTCTTCAAGCATTACAAAGGCGCCGAATGAGGTACAAGATGTTATTTTTCCTTTTACCCGCATGCCCGGCTTATATTTTTCTTCGATAGTGTCCCATGGATTTTGCTGAAGCTGCTTTAAACCAAGGGCAATTTTGTTTTCTTTAGGTTCAAACTTTAAAATCTTAACTTCCAGATCATCACCTATCTTGTAAATATCGGAAAGTTTCTCTATCCGCTTATACGATACGTCATTTATATGCAAAAGACCGTCTATACCGCCGATATCAACAAAAATTCCGAAATCGGTAATGGTTACAATCTTGCCTTTTACTATATCCCCTTCATTGATAGTAGAAAAAATATTTTGCTTTTTCTTTTCATTTTTTTCATTTTCCACTATTTTATTTGAAACAACGATATTTTTATTTTTTTTATTTATTTCCATTATTTTTACTTCAATTACGTTGTTTTCTTTATTTTCGCTTATCTTTTTTGAGACCTGAGAACTCGGCATAAATGATGATATGCCGATATCTACTTCATATCCGCCTTTTATTTTTTTAATTATTTTTCCTTCAATTATTTTGCCGTCTTTAAATTTATCCTCAATAACTTTCCATGTAAGAATTTCTCTGGCTTTAGAATGCGAAATCACTGGAAAACCATCAGATTCTCTAAGATGACTTATATAAACATCAACTTCAGAACCGACTTCCGGCAAAACCTTAAAATCACTTGCCTGTATAAAACCATCGGATTTTAAACCCAAATCCACAACAACCTTATCAGCATAAACAGCCAATACTTTCGACTTGATAATCTGACCCGGTTTCAATTCATTAAACTCGGGCATAGCATCCATAATTACATCATCCATACATCCCCCACGAACTTCGGCCTTCAATTTGTTTTTTGGCCTTTTATTCTATCGACAACATCTGTTATTATCCAGTCCGGTGTTGAAGCGCCGGCGACAATTCCCGTAATTTTAGCCCCTTTTAGCCATTTATCCTTAATTTCTCCTGAAGTTTCAATATGATATGTTTTTGGCTGAATTTTCTTTGATATAGCCGTAAGCCGTTTAGTGTTAGCGGAATTTTTACCGCCAATTATTATCATTACATCTGATTTTTTTGATAGATTCACTGCCTCGTTCTGTCGGTTTATTGCATCAGGACATATTGTATTAAAAATTTTAAATTCATTCGAATAACTAAGGAGTTTTGATACAATGTTAATAAAATTTTCCGGTGATTGAGTCGTTTGGGTAATTATACCGATTTTTTTAGAAAACTTTATTTTTCTTTTTATATCTCCTAAAGAAATCAAAATAACTTTGTCTTTCGGTGCATAAGAAGCAATGTACTTGATTTCCGGATGATTTGGATTCCCAATAATGACCACCTTATATCCTTCTTTTGCAAGTTCTTCAATATATTTCTTTGAACGGGTAACATACGGGCATGTAGCATCCAATACCTTCATACCTTTCTTTTTAATATCATTTAATACTTTCTTTGGTATACCGTGTGCACGGATTACAATATGCCCGTTTTTTACATCCGATAACCTTTTGATGACCTTAATCCCGGATTTCTCAAGTTTATCAACAACCTGCGGGTTATGAATTATCGGACCTATCGTATATATATTGCCGATGTTTTTTGAAAAGTTTTTAGCAAGATCAATTGCTCGTCGGACACCAAAACAAAAACCGGAATTTTTAGCAACTATAATTTTCATATTAACAAATGATTACACAAATTAGGACTCGTCACTAAATATCAGTAATTTATTTTATCCTGATTTTTCGGGATATTGCTTCAATTTTTCGATTTCCTTCATTATTTTAGCCGTAATTGAATTATAATCTTCTTTAGAATCAAACTTCATCGGAACACCGAAACTGACTTTCAATCTTTTAAATTTTAACAATTTATCGGAATTATTAATCGCAACCGGTATAACCGGAGAATTCGTCAAAACAGACAACATCGCCGCCCCGTTTTTAGGTTTTCTTGTCTTTCCGGCTTTATAACGGGTACCTTCCGGAAAAAAGAGAATCGTCTTCCCTTCTTTTAAAATTTCCAGCGCTTTTCTAAATGCACCCATATCACTGTTTTCCCGGTCGACAGGAAATGCATTCGCTTTGCTTATCATCCAACCGAATACAGGTATATTGAAAAGTTCCTTTTTTGCTATATAGTGAATCGGCTTGCTTATACAACTACCCACTAGTGGCGGATCAGCATTACTCATGTGGTTTGCAGCTAAAATATATGAACCATTCTGCGGTATATTTTGAAGCCCTATTATCTTGCGACGATAAATTAAACTAAAAATTACTTTAAAAATCGACCAGCCAATCCAATATATCATCTCGTTATATTTTGATTTTATTCATTATTACTTTTACAACATTATCCGGAGTCATATGTGTTGAATTGATAACAATTGCATCTTTCGCCTTTTTCAAAGGACTTTCTTTTCTATGCCTATCACGATAATCCCTGCTTCTAATAGACGCAGCAATGCTGTTCAAAGATACCTTTTTACCTTCTACCCTGAGTTCTTCCCATCTTCGTCTTGCACGTTCTATCGGATTGGCATCAAGGTAAATTTTTTTATCAGCATCAGGGAAAACAATTGTTCCTATATCCCTTCCTTCCATAACTATTCCGCCGTTTTTACCAATTTCTCTTTGCTTATTCCTCAAGATTTTTCTTACATCTTTTATCGCCGCAACAGCATTTACATTTTTTGTTACGTTTGCGGACCTTATTTCTTTTGTTATATCCTTATTGTCTATGTATATTTTTGTTTTTCTTAGTTCTATTTTAACCTTACCGGCAACTTTAATTATTTTGCCGATATTTTTTATATTAATACCTTCATCCAATACCTTCCAAGTTATTGCACGATACATAGCACCTGTATCAATATATAAATAATTTAATTTTTTAGCTACTAATTTGGCTATCGTAGATTTCCCGGCACCCGCAGGCCCGTCTATCGCAATAATCAGCTTTTTTCTCACTTTGTTATTTT
>DMMW01000047.1 GCA_003452965.1 Elusimicrobiota bacterium | reverse complement strand
CCAGTTGGTCCGACCTCCGTGTGTTGACCCCTTGCATAGTCAGTCAAAAAGTTTTTCAGCTTTACATAAAAACTTTTTAACATGCTTCGGGGTTGCAGTCCCCCACGTAGTTTTCTTCGAAAACTATTCACGGGGGCAGGTCGTTCGGTGCGGTGGCTCCGAACTTCGTGTGTTGACCCCTTGCATAGTCAGTCAAAAAGTTTTTCAGCTTTGCATCAAAACTTTTTAACATGCTTCGGGGTTGCATACTCGGTCGGTGCGGTGGCTCCGAACTTCGTGTGCAAGGAGAAATGAAATGATTGAACGATATTCTTTACCTGAAATGTCAAAAATATGGACTGAAGAAAACAGATTTCAAAAAATGCTTGATGTTGAAATAGCTGCATGTGAGGCGTTGAATAAATTGGGAGAAATTCCGACACCTGCACTAAAAAAAATAAAACAAAAAGCAAGTTTCAATACTAAAAGAATAAAAGAAATAGAAAGTATAGTGAAGCACGATGTTATTGCATTTTTAACATCTATAGCAGAAAAGGTCGGCAAAGAATCTACATATATACACAAAGGATTAACATCTTCGGATGTTTTAGATACTGCACTTGGCTTGCAGTTAAGACAAGCGTCAGATGTTTTGATAAATGATTTAGAAAAATTTGCAAAAATAATAAAAAAACAGGCAAAAAAACATGTAGATACTTTAATGATGGGACGCACACATGGTATTCACGCCGAGCCGATTACTTTGGGTTTTAAATTTGCGGGCTGGTATACTGAAATTCTAAGAGACATTGAAAGAATGAAATTAGCAAAAGAAAATATTTCTTACGGCAAGATATCCGGGGCGGTAGGAACTTATGCACATTTATCACCTGAAGTTGAAAAATACGTAATGAAAAAATTGCAATTGAAAGCAGAGCCGGTATCTACACAGATTATTCCAAGAGACAGGCATGCGCAGTATCTCACGACTTTAGCCATAATTTCGGCTACAATAGAAAGATTTGCTACCGAAATAAGGAGTTTACAGAGGACAGAAGTTGGCGAACTTGAAGAGCCATTTACAAAAGGTCAAAAAGGGTCTTCAGCAATGCCTCACAAAAGAAATCCGGTAACCTGTGAACAGATGTGCGGATTAGCAAGAATAATCAGAGGAAATGCGATGGTGTCGTTAGAAAATGTCGCTTTGTGGAATGAAAGAGATATATCGCATTCTTCAGCAGAAAGAATTATTCTTCCGGATTCAACGATATTATTGGATTATATGCTGAGTAAAATGTGTTATGTTATAGAAAATCTTAATGTTAACATAGAAAACATGAAAAAAAATATTTTAATTACTAATAATGCAATATTTTCACAACGATTGCTTCTTGCGATAGTAAAAAAAGGATTTTTAAGAGAAGAAGCGTATCCTGTAGTTCAGGAAGTAACTCACAATAATTTTAAGGATATAAGTCCGCTTAAAAAATACCTGAGAGAATCTGAAATAAAAGATTGTTTAGATATAAAATATTATGTAAGAATAGTAAATAAGGTATTGAGAAAAGTAGGTATCTGATATAAATTACCCCGATAGAAAATGTTGTAAGTAGATATTTATTAAATAAATGAATGTATTTTTAGCATTGTGTGTTTGCATTTTCTTACGGGGCAGGGGAGTTATATGCCGAATCTTGTAATAGTTGGATTGCAATGGGGCGATGAAGGCAAAGGGAAAGTAGTTCACCATTTAAGTGAAAAGGCGGACTATATTATTAGATATCAGGGTGGAAACAATGCAGGACATACCGTTGTTTTTGATAATAAAACGTTTGTCTTACATTTGATACCCTCTGGGATATTACAGAAAAATAAAAAATGTATTATTGGAAATGGGGTAGTTGTTGACCCGGAAGCACTTATTGAAGAAATAAATTTTTTACAAAACAAAGGAATTATAATTAAAAATCGCCTTTTTATTTCATCGACATGCCACGTCATACTGCCTTATCACAAAATGTTGGATGGTATCAGAGAAAAGGTCCAAAACATAGGTACAACCAAAAAAGGTATAGGTCCTGCATATGCGGACAAATATGAACGTTCGGGTATAAGGATGTGTGATTATATAGATGATGAGACCTTCAATGAAGTCCTCGATAAAAACTTAAAAGAAAAGAATGCAGTATTAGGAAGCGTGTGTGATATCTCTAAATTGAAAACTGAAATTCAAGAAAAACGCAAAATATTGGTTGATAAAATTAAAGAATATATCGCGGATACTTCTTTAATGATAAATAATTCAATAGCTAAAGACAAGCATATAATTTTTGAAAGTGCGCAAGGTACACTTTTAGATGTTGATTTTGGTACATATCCATATGTAACATCATCTAACCCAATCTCGGGTGGAGTATGTGCGGGTTGTGGAGTAGGACCTACTAAGATTGATAAGGTCTTGGGTATAGTTAAAGCGTATACCACCAGAGTAGGAGAAGGTCCATTTCCTACAGAACTAAAGGATGAGACAGGCGAATATATGCGCAGCAAAGGAAAGGAATTCGGTGCAACGACCGGCAGGCCAAGAAGATGCGGTTGGTTGGATTTAGTTGCTTTAAAATATGCAATAAGAATTAATGGATGTAATTATATGGTTTTAACAAAATTGGATGTCTTGGATGATTTTGAGAAAATAAAAATATGCATAGGTTATAAATATAATAATGAGGTCTATAAGGATTTTCCCCTATCAAGAAAGGTAATCAATAATTGTTGTCCAGTTTATATTGAATTACATGGGTGGAAACAGAGTACTAAAGGGATAACTGAATTTAAAAAATTACCTGAAAATGCAAAAAAATATATCAAGAAAATTGAACAGTTATCCGGCATAAAGATAGCAGTAATATCTAATGGCAGAGATAAAAAAGAAACCATAGTTATAGACAAAAATATTTTAAAATAATTAAATTTGTCATTCCCGTGAACAGACTGTGTCATAATTCCAAAATTGTAGCTGCAGAGCGATAGCTCTGCTAAAACATGGCAAAGATTACGCTTTGCTGCTACAAAATGGAAAACGAAATACATTTATTAACAATTGCGACACAGTCTGCTTATCGGGAATCCAGTTTAGATAAAAGGTTGTTATTGAGTGATATTTTAGAATTTACCCGAAAATAGTTTTAATTAGGGCTTACTGAAAAATGCTAATTAAAACGAAATAGCATTTTTCAGTAAGCCAGATCGGAAGAGCACACGTCTGAACTCCAGTCACG
>DMMW01000073.1:8769-29258 GCA_003452965.1 Elusimicrobiota bacterium | reverse complement strand
CAGGAGCCGACACAGACACAAACTCAAACACAAACTCAAACTCCAACCACTCAAACACAACAAAGAGAAGGTAAATAATAATATAGTTAATTAAAAAAAGGCTCTGATTCTATCAGAGCCTTTTTTATTGTGTTTTCAATATAAAATTCGTATAATATGATTGTTAAAAAACAATCATTGATTACACTGTAAAATGCTATCCCGTAGAACGGGATTACATACTCATTCGTTCCAGTGGGTACGAATTCCGTGTGCAAGATTACACCGACTTAATCGTTTTTTCATTATGTTACAAAATATAAAAAGATTTATTGATAAATATAAATTGATTAAAAAAAATGATAGAATCCTTATCGCGATTTCGGGAGGACCTGATTCTATTTTTTTATTAAGGATTCTCGTTCAATTAAGAAATTTATATAGGATTAAGCTATACGGATGTCATATTGATCATCAATATCGTAAAAAAAGCTGGAAAGATGCTTTATTCGTAAAGAATATTTGTAAAGAATTAAGTATTCCGGTAGCAGTTGAAAAAATTAAATTGAAGAGGTTTTCTGAAGAGCAAGCAAGAAATATTAGGTACAAGATATTTGAAGAAATTGCAGGTAAATTTAATTGCAGCAAAATAGCCACGGGACATACGCTTGACGATAATGCGGAAACGGTTCTGATGTGGATAATCCGTGGATGCGGATTGAAAGGACTATCGGGGATCCCCCCAAAAAGAGGAAGAATTATTAGGCCTATTTTGTGTATTTCTAAAAATGAAATATTGAATTATCTTAATAGTTATAAATTAAGATTTTGTAAAGATAAGACAAATCTTTTTACAAAATTTACAAGAAACAAAATTCGTTTAAATGTACTTCCGAGAATGGAAGAAATAAATCCAAAAGTGAAAAAAAATATTTTTGTTCTTTCTGAAATATTACGCAATAATTATGCATCTAAATTAAGCGTAGGCAGGGTTGACACTTTTAAGAAAAAGTATTATAATAGTGTAAATTATAATTTTAAGGAAAAAACAGTTTTTTTCGATGTTGATAAATTAGATATTAAAAAGATAAATAAAAGAAATTGGAAAAATGGCGATAAGATGGTGCCTTTTGGTATGACAAAAGCAAAAAAACTGCAGGATATTTTTGTTGATGAAAAAATACCAAAAGAAATAAGAAAAAAGATTCCTATTATTTCTGTCGGTAACAATATTATATGGGTCGCAGGTGTTAAAAGATCAAACGATGCGATGATTACGGAAAACACTAAAAGAATAATGAGGCTGGAGTTATGCAATTAAAAAAAACTATCAATGTTCATGATGATGTAGCAGAAATTATTTTCAACGAGCAACAGATTCAGGAAAGAGTTAAAGAATTGGCTTTAAAGATATCTAATGATTATATAGGTAAACAAGTAACTTTGGTTCCTATCTTGAAAGGAGCAGCCATATTTTTTGGAGATCTTTTAAAAAATATTACAATTCCCATAAGTCTGGATTTTATGATGGTTTCATCCTATAAAAATACTTTATCAAGCGGTTTTGTTTGCGTTGAACTTGATTTAAGAGAGACGGCTGAAAATAAGAACATTTTAATTGTGGAGGATATAATTGACACCGGTATAACAGTAGATTGTGTTTATGAAAGAATAAAATTACAGAAACCTAAATCTATAAAGATATGTTCTCTTCTGGATAAACCGTCAAGAAGGAGAAAAATAATTAATATTGATTATTTTGGTTTTGAAGTTCAGGATAAATTTGTCGTCGGTTATGGCGCGGATTTTAACGAAATATATAGAAACTTGCCTTATATAAGTGTGCTTAAAAATGAAATTTATGAAGAAAAAGAATTTTGATTGTTCACGGGATACTTTGATAGACGGTTCAAAACTCAAAGAGTTTTAAGCCAGCGAGCCGTCGGGTAAATTTAAAAAGCAAAAAAAATATTTGGACAAAATTTGGGTGGGAGAATAAATGAATAAACAAACTAAAAATTTAGCATTATGGTTGTTAATAATTGTAGGTTTTATTTATCTTTGGTTAATAGCATCTGAAAAGTCAAAAGTGATTGATGTTGATTATTCCGAGTTTAAGCAAGCGATTAAAGAGAGACGTGTTTCTGATATTGAAATTTCGCCGGATTTAATTTTCGGCACGATTGTTAAAGATGGAAAGACTAATAAATTTAAAACTGTTCCGGTAGAAGACCCAAAACTTGTAGAAGATATGGAAAACAATAGTATTAAATATAAGGGTCAGAAAAAGAGAGGTTGGTTCATTGAACTTATTTTAACGGCTTTACCATGGTTGTTATTTTTAGGATTATGGTATTTTCTATTTTTTAGAGGCGCTTCAATGGGTGGTAAACAGATATTCTCTTTCGGACGCAGCCGAGCCCGTCTGCAAACTGACAAGAGTAAAAAGGTAACTTTCGCGGATGTGGCAGGTGTAGAAGAATCAAAAGAAGAATTAAAAGAGATAATTCAGTTTCTTAAAGACCCTGCAAAGTTTCAGAAATTAGGCGGTAAGATTCCTAAAGGCGTTTTACTGGTGGGTCCTTCAGGAACAGGTAAAACTCTTCTTGCAAAAGCGGTAGCCGGTGAAGCGGGTGTCCCGTTTTTTGCTTCCAGCGGTTCGGAATTCGTTGAGATGTTTGTTGGTGTTGGTGCATCCCGTGTACGCGATTTATTTGATATGGGACGGAAAAATGCACCGTGTGTTTTATTCATTGATGAAATTGATGCTGTAGGTCGCCACAGAGGTGCAGGTTATGGTGGTGGTCATGATGAAAGGGAACAAACACTTAATCAGCTGCTCGTTGAAATGGACGGTTTCGATACAAAAGAAGGGGTTATATTGCTTGCTGCGACGAATAGACCTGATGTTCTTGATTCAGCGCTTCTCCGCTCCGGGAGATTTGACAGACATATAATGGTTCCTGTGCCTGATATAAAAGGGAGGGAAGAAATTCTAAGGGTTCATTCAAAAAATATTAAACTGTCGGAGTCGGCAGACTTATCGATTATAGCTAAAAGAACGCCTGGTTTTGTAGGTGCCGATTTGGCAAATTTAGTCAATGAAGCCGCTCTTATTGCTGCAAGACGTAATAAAGAAGCCGTTGAGATGCCTGAATTAGAAGAATCTATAGACAGGGTTATGTCGGGACCCGAACTTAAATCAAGAAAAATTTCTGATAGCGAAAGAAGAATAATAGCTATTCATGAATCAGGGCATGCAATTGTTGCAAAAATGCTGCCCAATGTTGAAAAGGTTCATAAGATATCCATAATACCGCGTGGAATGGCATTGGGTTATACTATTCAGTTACCAACGGAGGATAAATATTTGGTAACAAAAAATGAGATACTCGGGAAGGTTACAGTTTTGCTGGGAGGACGTGCTGCTGAAAAACTCATTTTTAGCGATATTACAACTGGTTCTGAGAATGATTTAAAAATTGCAACTAACTTGGTTTTTAATATGATATGTATTTACGGAATGTCGGAAAAATTGGGCAATGTTACGTTGAGAAAACGGGAGGAAGATGTATTTTTAGGGAGAGATATATTTGCACATGAGAAAATGTATTCAGAAAAAACGGCTCAATTGATAGATGAAGAAATGAAGAGGATAATAGACGATGCATTCAATAAGGCGACAGAACTTATTAAAAATAATCTTAATAAGTTAAATCGTCTTGCAGAAAGTCTTGTTGAAAAAGAAATATTAGAAGGTGCCGAATTGGCAAATCTGCTAAATGGCGAATCAATAGTGGAATCGCCTAAGGTGTAGGTAACTGATGAATAAACAAAAAATAGAGAAAGCAGTACATGATATTTTAATCGCTATAGGGGAAAATCCTGACCGGGAAGGTCTTAAGAAAACTCCGCAAAGAGTAGCACGGATGTATGAGGAAATTCTCTCGGGTATGAAAAAAAATCCGCAAGATGAGTTGGCTGTATATTATAGTGAAGAACGTCATGAAGAAATCGTATTAGTTAAAGATATAGATTTTTATTCAGTTTGTGAACATCACCTGCTTCCGTTTTTTGGCAAAGTGCATATAGCATATGTCCCGAAACGAGAGAAATTGCTGGGTATATCAAAGATTGCTCGCGTCGTGGATGTTTTTTCAAAAAGATTGCAATTGCAGGAAAGGATTACTAAACAACTTGCAGATACAATAATGAAGAAAGTATCTCCGTTTGGAGTAATAGTTGTTATTGAAGCAGAACATCTTTGTATGACTATGCGCGGTGTTAAAAAACAAAACTCACGGGTTGTGACTTCTGCGATAAGAGGAATCTTTGCAAAAGATGCCAGAGCGCGTTCCGAGGCTTTGTCATTAATCAAAGGATGAATTAACCAACATTAGATTATGGTTAAAATAATCGGTATTTTAAATATAACTCCGGATTCTTTTTCAGACGGCGGAAAGTTTTTTAAATTAAAAGATGCATTAAAACAAGCCGAGAAACTCATCTCAGAAGGTGCCGATATATTGGATATTGGCGGGGAATCATCAAGACCGGGAAGCATCGCAATATCAGAACGTGAAGAAATAAACAGAGTGATACCGGTAATAAGGCAAATTAAAAAAAAATTCCCAAAAATTCCTATCTCAATTGATACATATAAAAAAGAAGTTGCAGAAGCCGCAATATCAGAAGGAACTGAAATTATTAATGATATCTATGGACTTAGATGGCAGAACGGAATAATGGCAGATACCATTGCTAAGAATAAAGTGTTTGTAATTATCATGCATATGTTAGGCAACCCGTGTTGTATGCAGAAGAACCCAAGATATAAAAATGTAATTTCCGATATTTATGGTTTTTTTAAGGAACGTATAAGATTTGCTGAATCGAGAGGAATAAAACGGGAAAAGATTGTTCTGGATCCGGGCGTAGGTTTCGGTAAGACACTGAAGCATAATCTTCAGATATTTAAGAACATTCCGGAGTTTAAAAAATTAAAATTACCCGTCATGATAGGACCATCAAGAAAATCATTTATCGGTAAATTATTAGATGTAGATATTTTTAGCAGATTGGAAGGCACGATTGCAGCTTCAATAGTTTCAATTGCAAACGGAGCGGATTATTTACGGGTTCATGACGTTTTGCAGGTTAAAAGAGCGGTAACCGTATTTGAGGCTATAAAAAATGTATAAAGAAATTATTTTTAATATTTTAGATATCGTAGCATTGACTTATATCCTGTATAGATTATTGATTTTGATTAAAGGCACCCGTGCTGTCCAGGTTTTATTAGGCGTTGTTATTATCGGCATTATTACAATAATATCGATTTATTTAAAACTTGATACAACCGCATGGTTATTAAAAAATTTGTGGACGGCAGGATTGGTAATTTTAGTAATAATATTTCAGCCCGATATTCGTTCCGCATTGGCGCATATAGGCAGCGGTAAGCTTACACATTTTTTTATGAAAGAGGAAATTACCGCCATTAAAGAGCTTGTTTCGGCGGTCAGGGAATGTTCCAGTAAGAAAATCGGAATGTTGATTGTGGTTGAACAAGAAACCGGATTGAAAGATGTTATTGAAAAAGGTGTAAAAATAAACGGTGAGGTCTCCCATGAGATATTGGTTTCAATATTTAATACACGATCACCTTTACATGACGGTGCCGTAATAATAAGGGGTTCAAGAATAATCGCAGCCGCATGCATATTGCCTTCCACAGAAAATCCGGCAATTTCTAAATTTTTAGGAATGAGACATCGCGCTGCAATAGGCATAACCGAAGTTTCAGATGCATTGGTTATCATAGTTTCCGAAGAAACCGGTATCATATCCGTATCCAGAAATGGTATATTGGAAAGGAATGTGGACGCCGATAATTTGGGAAAAATATTAATTAACATGTGGAAGAAGAGTGAAAAGAGTTTTCTAAAAAAAAAGGATAAACTGCAATGATTACTAACTGGTTCAAGAAAAATTTAGATATAAAAATTCTTTCAGTAGTTCTTGCTGTTCTGTTATGGATTGTTAAACGAAAACTCGGCAAATAATTTGCCGATTAGAGAATGTTGATAGCTAACTCTACCGAAAATATTATAAAGATTTATCAAAGACATATGTCGTAGACAAAACTGTGCTTAATTCGTTAAAAGGATATAAATAGATAGATAATATGAAAAAGCTTTTTGGCACCGATGGCATAAGAGGTATTGCAGGCAAGTATCCATTAGCAAATGATTTTATAAAAAAAATAGGGTATGTAGCAGCAACTTTTTTAAGGTCCGCTGAAAAAAAAGAGTTTGTAATAGGCAGGGATACCAGAGAGTCTTCCCCTGCTCTTTTAGAATCGATATCAGAAGGTATTGTTTCTGCAGGCATGGACGTTTTTGACTGTGGAATTATTTCTACTCCGGCAATAGCATATATAACAGTTGAAAGGGGTTCTTCAGCGGGTTGTGTTATTTCAGCTTCGCATAATTCCGCCGAATTTAACGGAATAAAGTTTTTTTCTGATTTGGGTATTAAAATCGCTGATTCAATAGAGTCTAAAATTGAAAAGGAGCTTGAGAATGATTTTAATATCCCGGATAAAAAGAAAGGAAAAGTATTCAATGAGGAAGATTATGCAAAAGATATATATACTAAATTTTTGTATTCAACAATAAAAGAAGTTACGGATTTTAGTGGATTAAAAATTGTTCTTGATTGTGCAAATGGTTCAAATTTTAGAATTGCTCCCGAAGTTTTTTTAAAATTAAAAGCAGATGTCATAACCATTTCAGTTAAGCCCGATGGTAAAAATATAAATAGAAAGTGTGGTGCGCTGCATATCCAGAATCTTAAAGAAGCTGTTTTAAAGGAAAAAGCAAATTTTGGAATAGCATACGATGGTGACGGAGATAGATGCATATTTATTGATGATAAAGGGGAGATTAGGGACGGAGATTATATAATCGCAATTGCTGCCGGATTTCTCAAAAAGAATAACATACTAAAAAATAATTCCGTTGTTACTACTGTTATGGCTAATTTCGGTTTTTATAAAGCAATGGAAAACGAAGGGATAAAGGTTTTTAGCAGTGCAGTCGGCGATAAATACGTCTATGAAGAGATGGTTAACAACGATGTTATACTTGGCGGTGAACAATCAGGTCATATAATATTCAGAGATTTTTTAAATACCGGTGACGGGCTTCTGACATCATTGCAAGTAGCATCTATTATAAAAAAAAGCGGAAAGAATTTGTCTGAATTATCAAAGATTATAAAAAAATATCCGCAAGTTCTTCTGAATGTTAAGGTTGAAAGGAAACTTCCGATTTCAGAAAATGAGAAGTTGGCAAATGCAATAAAATCTGTTGAAAAAAAACTTAAAGATAATGGTAGAGTACTTGTAAGATATTCGGGGACGGAATCCCTATTAAGAATCATGGTTGAAGGACCGGACGATAAATTGATTAATGATTATTCACAAGAAATAGCTGGTGTCGTGGATTTTTAGAAAGTGATTATACCGATTAGCTCCGATTGAAAATGTAGAAATATAATGTTTATTAATTTAAGTATAACAATTTAAATGTAGCGGAGTGGAAGTGGTAATCAAGGAAGCATCAAAAAGAAATAATAATAGAGTGCAAGGATTGGAGAAAATAACATTATGATAAGACTTGGTGTAAATATTGATCACATAGCATCAATAAGAAATTTGAGGAAAGGTGATTTTCCGGATCCTGTTTATGCTGCAGAAATTGTTGAAGATGCCGGTGCCGATAGTATTACTGTACACCTTCGTGAAGACAGACGTCATATAAATGAAAAAGATGTTAAACAATTAAAAGATATTATCAGAACCAGACTCAATCTCGAAATGTCGGTAGCACCAGAAATAGTAGGATTTGCTAAAAAAATCAATCCCGATTCGGTATGTCTTGTGCCGGAAAAACGGCAGGAGTTAACTACCGAAGGGGGATTGGACATAATTAAAAATAGGTTAAAAATCCAAAGGGTTGTAAACGAATTAAAAAGCAGCGGGAAAACGTGTACTTTTGTAAGTATTTTTATTAATCCGGATTTTAAGCAAATAAAAGCTGCCAAAGAAGTTGGTGCAGACTTTGTTGAACTTCACACCGGTAGGTATGCTGATGCAAAAAGTGAAGTAGAGAGAAAAAAAGAATTGAGAAAAATTCAAATAGCATCGGATGCTGTTTTGGAGATGGGACTTGGTTTAAATGCAGGACACGGTCTTGACTATAATAATGTTGGTGAAATTGTAAAGATTAGGGGTGTTCAGGAATTGAATATCGGCTATTCAATAATTTGTAGGGCTGTTTTTGTCGGACTTTTTAATGCAGTAAAAGAAATGAAGAAGCTTTTAAAGGCAGGGGATAGGGGATAGGGGATAGGGGATAGGGATTAGTAGTAAGAATAAATGCCAATTACTATACCCTATACGCTATACGCTATACGCTAATCCCTGAATTAATTATGTGTGGAATAGTAGGTTATATCGGTAATAAGGTTGCAACAGAAGTAATTTTGGAAGGTTTAAGACGGCTTGAATACCGTGGTTATGATTCATCAGGTATTGCTGTAATAGAAAACGGTAGTTTAAAAATCAGCCGAGCAGTAGGTAAAATAATAAATCTTCAAAATGCGCTTCAAAATGAAAAAAGTTCGGCAACAGTCGGAGTAGGACATATTCGTTGGGCTACGCACGGTAAGCCTTGCGAAGAAAACGCCCATCCGCATACTGATTGCAATAAAAAAATTGTTGTTGTTCATAACGGTATTATTGAAAATTACAGGCAATTAAAGCAAGAATTGATTTCCGAAGGACACAGGTTTTTATCAGAGACCGATACCGAGGTAATAGTTCATTTAATAGAAAGATATTTTAAGGGTGATATCTTATTAGCTGTAAAGGCAGCAGTTAAAAAATTGAAAGGTGCATATGCCTTAGGTGTAGTTTCCTTGGACAATCCGGATGTTTTAATCGGTGTTCGTTATGATGCCCCGCTTGTTGTGGGAATCGGCGATAATGAATATTTTATAGCTTCTGATATTCCTGCAGTTCTTTCTTATACTAAGAGATTTATTTTTCTTGAAGATGGGGATATGGTTGAGTTAAAAAAAGAAGGATACAGGATTTTTGATAAAAAAGATCAGATTTGCGAAAGAAAAATAAATAAAATTGAATGGGATTCTCTGATGGCAGAAAAATCAGGTTATAAGCATTTTATGCTTAAGGAAATTTTTGAACAGTCGCAAACAATAGAAGATACTTTTCGCGGAAGAATCGAAGTTGAGGACATAAATGAATTTTTTAATGAAGTTAATATAAGTCCTGAAATTATTAAAAACATAAACCGTATATCAATCGTTGCTTGTGGCACGTCATATCATGCAGGCTTGATTGGAAGATTTTTATTTGAATCTGTGTCCGGAATCCCTACTGAGACGGACATAGGTTCAGAATTCAGATACAGGGATTTGATTTTAAATAGTCAGACATTGCTTATAGCAATAAGTCAGTCTGGAGAAACAGCGGATACTATAGCCCCGCTAAGAGAATCAAAAAAATTCGGGGTTAAAACACTTTCAATATGCAATGTAATGGGTTCGACAATTACTCGTGAATCGGATGCAACTTTTTATACAAGGTGCGGGCCAGAAATCGGAGTAGCATCTACAAAGGCTTTTACAGGACAGCTTACTGCAATTTATCTTCTTGCCTTGTATTTTGGAATTATTAAAGGAAAAGTAACAAAGGAATATTCAATTAAATTTATAGATTCATTGTTAAAAATACCCAGGGATATAGTAAGTATCTTAAATAAGGAACAGGAGATAAAAGTAATAGCAAAGAAGTTTTTTAAAAAATCTGATTTTCTTTATTTAGGGAGAGGACCTAATTATCCTATTGCACTTGAAGGTGCACTTAAACTAAAAGAGATTTCATATATTCATGCGGAAGGATATCCTGCTGGTGAGATGAAACATGGACCTATTGCTTTAATTGATGAAAATTTGCCTGTTGTGTGTATTGCTACCGACGGGAAGGTATATGAAAAGATACTTTCAAATATTGAAGAGGTGAAGGCACGAGAAGGAATAGTAATCTCCATCGCGGCTGAAGGGGATGAATTAATAAAAGAAAAATCAGATTTTGTTTTTTACGTTCCTAAAACAGAAGAATTATTATACCCTCTTTTAAATATAATTCCATTGCAATTATTGGCATATCACATAGGTGTTTTACGCGGTTGTGATGTTGATCAACCAAGAAATTTAGCTAAATCAGTAACGGTTGAATAAGCACCAGTTTAAAATTGTATGAAATCAAGAAAAGCTCAAGGAGTAATAGAATATGTCATTTTGGTATTTTTAATAATTTTGATTGTTTTCGTTGTTTTTAATCTTTCATTAAATAACAGGAAAAATATAGAATACAAAACAAATCAAGAAGTAAAATAAATTAAGGTTCATTTTATAATATAATATTTTGTTGCGGTTGACAAAAATCATATTGTTTTGTATAATTTCAAAAAGATAGAAGATTATTTCTTGCGGCGAAGTCGCTTATTTTACAATAAAGGAGAGTGTTGATGAGGATTCTTGTTACAGGTGGTGCGGGTTATATTGGCAGTCATACAGTTATAGAGCTGCTTGAGATGGGTTATGATGTTATTACTCTTGATAATCTTCAGAAAGGGCATCGGGAAGCGATCAGCGGAGGGGAATTTGTCAAAGTTGATCTTTTAAATAAGAATGAATTAGAAGATGTATTTAAAAATAGTAAGATAGATGCTGTGGTTCACTTTGCGGCGGACAGTTTAGTCGGAGAATCGGTAGAAAATCCCAGCAAGTATTTTAAAAGTAATATGATTGCCAGTTTAAATTTATTGGACGCCATGCTTAAATATGATGTAAAAAAGATTGTTTTTTCATCTTCTGCAGCTGTTTATGGGGAACCCGACAGAATACCTATACAAGAGAACAACAAAACTTTTCCAACAAATCCTTATGGTGAAACAAAACTGATGTTTGAGAATGCTATAAAATGGTATGATAATGCATATGGAATCAAATATGTGTCTTTAAGGTATTTTAATGCAGCCGGAGCACATATATCCGGGAAAATCGGAGAAGACCATGCACCGGAATCACATTTAATCCCGATAGTATTGCAGGCAGTTTTGGGTCAAAGACCGCATGTCCAGATATTCGGCACTGATTATGAAACAAAAGACGGTACTTGTGTAAGAGATTATATACATATAACTGATCTTGCAATGGCGCATATACTTGCTTTAAAAAGATTGGAAAAAGGCGGGGATAGTGCGATTTATAATCTCGGAAATGGAGAGGGCTTCTCTGTAAGAGAGATAATAAAAGTTGCCGAAAAAGTAACCGGTAAGAAAATAAATACGAAAGATACTCCCAGAAGAGCGGGGGATCCTGCAGTATTGATAGCGACTTCGGAGAAAATAAAAAAAGAATTAAATTGGGCGCCAAAATATAATGATATAAATACAATCGTAGAAACCGCATGGAAATGGCATAAATCAAATCCAAAGGGATTTAAGACATCCTAATGAAGGCGACCGATTAAGTAGATTAAGAGGATAGATTACTTAGATTAAGGCATGTCGTTAAATCGGTGTCCGCTACTTCCGCCTTCGATAAACGTGTCATCAATAATCATGGCTATTCGCCATATTGCTGACACATCTTCGGCGGACAAGGAACCTTTGGCGGACAGGGAATCGTTGGTGGACAGGGAATCGTTGGCGGATAAATAATCGTTTCTGAAAATCTGCCCGTTCTCCGCAGTAGCAGACTACTGCTACGGAGGATGGATGCAATCAAATATAACGAAGTTATATTAGGGGGAATAGTAATGCTTAGCAATATCAGATGGTTAACATTAAGTTTAATTTGTTTAAGTATTATTTTATATGCTATACTTATAAAATGGCTTAATCCATACTTTTTGCCACGGTTGGCGATTCCAGTATCTATTATCATTTCTCTTTGTGTAGGCATAGTTTTATTATCAGTAATATTAGGTCCAGCAAAAAAGCAGTTAATAAGTATGAATATTTCTCAGGAGAAATATAAGGAAACGACAAATCTGCTTGGAATATCTAAAAGAGAATTAGAAGAAAAAAATGTTATGTTGAAACAAAAAACGGAAACATTGACCATTTTGAATCGCATTAACAAAGCGATGATATCAACTACCGATTTAGACAGAATTTTGGGTTTAATACTTGAGGCGGTTCAGAAAGATCTTAATTTTGACAGAACCATTATTTTTCTTATAGAAAATAGCACTCTTCAACCGGAAAAAGGTATCGGCATAGAAAACGAGGAACTTGAAAAATTGGCAATATCAATAAAAGATAAAAATAACTTTATCATAAAAACAATTACCGAAGCTAAACCGAAGATTATTTTTTCGATTGAAGAGGAAATGATACCCAGAAATTTTACCGAGGTATATAAAAATTTAAAGCCAAACCTTTTAGCTGCAATTCCTCTGATATCAAAAGACAAGGTTATAGGACTTGTAATAGTTGATAATACGAAATCACAACGGGAAATAGAAGAAAAGGATATCAGGAATCTTTCAACATTTACCAATCAGGCAGGTTTAGCAATAGATAATGCCCGTCTATTTGAAATGGAAAAGAATTTTGTTGAAGAGCTAAAGAGGCAGGTAGATATAGCTAAAAGGGAGCTTGAACAAACCCAATCCCAGCTTATTAAATCTGAACGTTTATCAGCATTGGGAGAGATGGCGGCTGTAGTCGCTCACGAAGTCAGAAATCCTATGGCATCTATAAGAGCGAGTGCCCAAAGAATCAGCAAAAAAATAGCGAATGACGATCCTAACAAAAAATATACAAGATATATTATTGAAGAATCGGACAGACTTGAACGTGTAGTTAAAAATATTCTTATGTTTTCCGGCGAAACAGCACCGCAACTTATTGAAAGCGATTTAGGCAAACTTATAGAAGATGTATTATATTTTTTACAGCCTGAAATAGAAAGTTCGCAGGTGCAAATTGTGAAAATGCTTGATGAATCAATAGTGATGTTGAAAATAGATCCCGCATTAATAAGACAGGTGTTACTTAATATTATTCAAAATGCTGTACATTTTATGGTTAACAGGGAACGCAGAGAATTGAAAGTTGCAACAATGCAGGACGGGAGCAATATAGTTCTTGAGATATCTGATACAGGACCCGGCATTCCAGAGGAAAATGTAAAGAAAATATTTGATCCATTTTTTACGACAAAACCAAGCGGCACTGGTTTGGGATTAACGATATCAAATAGAATAATAGAAGCCCATAAGGGAAGAATTGAATTACATAGTGTTTTAAATTATGGTACTACATTCAAAATAATTCTTCCTATTTCTTGAGGTAAATTAAATGGCAGAAACAATTTTAGTTGTTGAAGATACAAAATATTTTTCTGATATACTTACCGATGAATTAAAGGACTGTAACTATAACGTAATTACAAAGAATAACGGAACTGACGCATTGAAAGTAATTGAAGAAAAAATGCCGGATTTAATCATTCTTGATGTTAAACTTCCGGATATAACCGGGACAGAGATACTGGCATACATCAGGCAATATGATACAAATGTACCTGTAATTATTTGTACGGCGGTAACATCCACTAAACTCAAAACTTACTATGATCGTTGGGCGAATGCAGTTATTATTAAACCGGTGGATTTGGATTTATTGTTGGGAGTTGTAAAAAAGGAACTTGAAAAGAGTAAATAAGGTTATTGGAAGCGACTATAAAGTATTGTATAATATTTTAGATTCTTATCGGATACGAGTGTGAAATTATTACTTATATGTTGTTCAAATAATGATGAATTACATATAATCTGCTTTAATGAATAAATGGAAGGAAATATTCAAAAAAGGAGATAAAAAAATAATATGAAAAAAATACTTATTGTGGAAGACAACAGCTTTCTTAGTGAAATTCTTAGAGAAGCATTGGTTGAAGTGGGGTATACTGTTGAGTTGGCATTAAATGAAAAAGAAGCAATGGGTTTAATTGAAAAATTAAAACCCGATATAGTCATTTTAGATATGAGATTACAATTCGGTGATGGGATGGTAATTTTAGATTTGATAAATAAAAATTATCCTAATACAAAAATAATAATATATACGGCATTTGAAGAGTATAAGGATTTACAATCTAAATTAGCAAAAGAAAACAGGAAGTGTACTTTTATATTAAAGCCTGTTCCTATCGAAGAAATTATAAACGAAGTCGGTAGACTTCTTGATACTTCTTGTAAATAAACCCAGATAGAGAGATGGTTTTATATACGAGAAATATTTTTTAGAATAAAAATGAGCATAAACAAAATATATTCTTGAACACTACACGGAAAAGATAGAAGTTAATAAAACAATCAAATGAAAACGATAATATCAGTTGAAGATGAGAAACCATTGTCCGAGATAATTTGTGACGAATTATCAGAATCCGGATATAAAGTTTTTTCAGCAAATTCCGGCAAAGAATGTATGGAATTGTTGAAGACAATAACTCCGGATTTGGTTATTTTAGACATTAAACTTCCCGACACAAGCGGACTTCAAATTCTACAAGAGATAAGACGAAAATCCGCTACCCTACCTATTATAATGTGTTCTGCCTACGATTCTTTTAAAGCTGACTATGAGGTTTGGTCATCCAAGATAGCTGACTATATAGTTAAACCCATTGATTTGGATGATTTAAAGAACAAAGTCAAAATAATTCTTGGGGAATAATGCTAATAGTAATATTTGTTTTTTTACTGCTAGTTTCTTTTACTGAACTCCTGGGTTGGATGGGTCCTGTACAAAGATATTTTACTTTTTTAGTTGTTACTTCATTTTTGGTTTATCAGTATAAAAAAATAAAACAATTTGGCAAAGAAAAACTGTTAAGTCAGGAGGAATTAAAAAGAACAAATGAAGTTATTCAGGCACTTCTAACCACTACAAATATTAATAAACTTTTATCTCTGATAATGGATAATTTAATAAGAGAAAAAAACTTTGATTCTGCCTTTATATACTTAATAGAAAGTATAAATAATTATTTGTGTATAGCGACAAAAGGAGCTGTAGCTTTAGGTGGCATAAAAAAGTTTTATTTGCATATAGAAAATCAGGACAAAATAATTCAACAAGCGGTTAAAACGAAACTGCCGGTAATGGTTCAGGACGCTGAAAAAAATCCACTGGTGGACAAGGAAGTTATAGGGCAGTTGGGATTAAGACAATTTATTATTTTGCCGCTTGTTGTACAGGATAAAATACTTGGTCTTATTATCATAGGAAACAGCAAAACAAAAATAAATTTTACGTCCAAAGATTTGGCAATTTCAACTACGATTGCCAATCAAGCAGCCGTTGCTTTGCAAAATGCTCAGCTTTATTCAAAAATACAGGAATTGTCTATTTTAGATGAACTTACCCATACTTTTAATCATAGATTTTTCCAGCAAAAAATTAGAGAAGAAACCGAATTGGCAAGGAGATATGAAAGCACTTTATCTTTAGCCATACTGGATATAGATTATTTCAAGAACTATAATGATAGGAATGGACATCCTGCCGGTGATACTTGCTTAAGACAAGTGGCGCAAATTATATCGCATAATTTAAGAAGAACTGATATTGTGGCAAGATATGGCGGGGAAGAATTCGCATTGATACTTCCTGCAACTAGCAAGGAAGGTGCGGAAAAAATATTAAATAAAATGAGAATAGATATTGAAAAATATCCGTTTGAATTTGCACAAAACCAGCCTGATGGAAAATTAACTATAAGCGCAGGGATTTCCTCATATCCGAATGATGCAAAAGAAACCCGAGAACTTATAAACCTTGCTGATCAGTCACTTTATAAAGCGAAGCATCTTGGTAGGAACAGAGTAATTGTTTGCGAGACAATAGATACTGCTGAAAAAATATGAAACTTGAATTTGGACTAATAGTAAATATTAGTGAAGATATAGCGGAAAGTTTCAGAAAAATAAAGGAACTGAATATTAATACCTGCCAGGTTTCTTGCACTGCAGAGTTTATGATAGATAGTTTGAAACCTAAAGAAATAAAAAAAGCGGCTAAAGATTTTGGTATTGAAATGAGCGCATTTTTTCTCCTTTTTGAAAATCAGATTTTTAATAGGAATGACGGACCGTCAACAATGGGATTTATACCTGAAGAATATCGCAAGAAACGTTTGGACTTGGCAAATAAATTTTCTGATATGGTTTATGATATGGGTGTTAGAAGCATTATTTCTCATGTCGGTTTTATACCGGATGATCCCAAGAATAGATTATATGCAGATTTTTTACCTGTAATGAAAAAATTTATTGAACACTGTAAAAAAAACGGCCAGACATTTTGTTTTGAAACAGGACAGGAATTACCTTCAACATTAAAAAGAACAATAGTTGATATAGGTCTTGATAATGTTGGTGTCAATCTCGATCCGGCAAATTTAATACTTTACGGTATGGCACATCCGTTAGATGCCGTTGAAATATTCGGTGAATATGTAATTGGTTTTCATGCAAAAGATGGCTTATGGCCGAATCGAGACGAAGGGCTCGGATTAGAGGTTCCAGTCGGCGAGGGTATGGTCAATTTCCCTATTTTAATCCCGAAACTTAAGCAAAAAGGCTTTAAAGGACCGATAACTATAGAGCGAGAAATTACCGGTGAACAACAAAAAATTGATATATTAAAAGCAAAAGAATTTTTAGAACCATTTTTGTAAAAATGTGTACTCATATTAGTAATGAATTTTATATCAGGGGGGAACAATTCAGATGGTTGATTTAAAGTCAATTTCAGAAAATCTTATAAACGGGAAAGCTCCAAAAGTAAAAGAATTAGTACAACAAGCGTTGAATGAGGCTGTTGAACCTTCAAATATTCTTAAAGAAGGATTGATAGCCGGGATGGATATTGTCGGTGCAAAATTTAAAGCAGGAGAATTTTACATTCCTGAAGTTCTTATAGCAGCAAGGGCGATGCATTCCGGAATGGAGATACTTAAACCGCAGTTAATTAAATCGGGTGCAAAATCTTCCGGAAGATTTGCAGTAGGTACTGTGAAAGGAGATGTACACGACATCGGTAAAAATCTTGTTGCTATGATGATGGAGGGAGCAGGTTTTGAAATCATAGACCTGGGTACCGATGTTTCACCCGAAAAGTTTGTTGATGCGGCAAAAAATAAGGGTGTGCAGGTAATAGGTATGTCATCGTTGCTAACTACCACAATGCCAGTGATGAAAGTTACTATTGAAGCATTAAAAATCGCTGGACTAAAAGATAAGATAAAAACGATAATTGGCGGTGCTCCTGTAACGCAAAGTTATGCCGATGAAATAGGAGCAGATGCATATGCTTCGGATGCGGCATCAGCAGTAGATAAGGTAAAAGAACTATTAAAATAGTGTGATTGTAATTGTCATATTCATCTGAATGACATAGTCAAGATGATTGTTTGTTGGGTGCAGATAAGAAATATTCCTGCCAGTTTGAAAACACAAGACCGTTGAAAAAGTCATCAACTGGTCTTGATTACATCCATCCTATGTAGCAGTAGTCTGCTACTGCGGAGGACGGGCAGATTTTCAGAAACGATTATTTATCCGCCAACGATTCCCTGTCCGCCAATGTCTCAGTGGCGGAAGTGGCGGACACCGATTTAACGACGAGCCCTAATCTATGTAATCTGTATTTCTAATCTGTGAAATTAGGGGATGCTGCCTGCCTGCCGAAGTTCCTTGGGAACGTAGGCATGGAGTTTTTCAGCAGACCCTAAATTTTATTTTTCAGTATATCCTATACCATAAGAAATCAAATAAAGGAGTATGTAAATCATGTTGATAATCGGTGAAAGAATTAATGCGACAAGGAAAGCTATCGGCGAAGCGATAGAAAAAAAGGATATAAAATTTATTCAGCAGGAAACATTGAATCAGGTGCATGCAGGTGCTGATTTTCTTGATATCAATTGTGGTATGAACGTAAAAGATGAAACAGTAAACATGGAATGGTTAGTGGATATTGTTCAAGAGGTGACAGATGTTCCGCTTGTTATAGACAGTCCGAGTTCGGAAGTAATTGAATGCGGTCTGAAAAAATGTAATAACAAAGCTATCATAAATTCCATAACCGGTGAAAAGAACAGGATCGAGCAAATACTTCCTTTAGTTAAAAAATACAACACTGATGTAATTGCACTCACTATGGATGACAAAGGTATGCCTCAGACTGCACAAGAACGTTTTGATATTGCAAAAATAATAATTGAAGCAGCCAAAGGGTATGATATTTCTTCCGAGAGAATATATTTTGATGCTCTGGTAAGACCTATTAGTACCGAACCTAATCAGGCGAAAGAATTTTTGGAAGCAATAAGATTGATAAAAAGCATTCCGGGTTCAAAAACAGCGTGCGGACTTAGTAATATATCGTTTGGATTGCCTAATAGGAAATTACTCAATGCGGTTTTTTTATCAATGGCGCTTTTTGCCGGTTTAGATGCTGCAATAATTGATCCCACAGATAAACAAATGATTTCATCTCTTAGAGCATCCGAAGCATTACTATCCCAGGACGAGTATTGTCTGAATTACATTAAAGCATTTAGAGAAACCAAGCCTCATTAAATAGGTTTATTTTAGCGTATAGCGGTTAGCGTAGAGCGTATAGAGAAAAGTAGTTACTATGAACGATGAACTATCCCCTAACCTCTAACCCCTATCCGCTAAATCTTACAAACTATGTCAAAGATAAAAATTACTTTTCAGCCATCCGGAAAATCCGTATTGATACCAAAGGGTATAAGTATTAAAGATGCCGCGAAAATTGTTGATATAATAATTGACTCGCCTTGCGGTGGTATAGGAAAATGCGGGAAGTGTAAAGTAAAAGTTATCAAAGGAACAACAAAACCGAGTTCTTTTGAAAAAAAGTGTATTTCAAACAAAGATATTAAAAATGGTATTCGGCTTGCCTGCCAGACGAAGGTTTCGGAAGAAATGATAGTGACTATTCCTGATAAGTTGGATGTTGATTTGAAAAAAATGCTGCTGTCTGAAGTAAAATCAGTTAAAAGCCAAAAGTATTCAGATAAATTCGGGGTAGCAATAGATATTGGAACAACAACTATTGTCGGTATTCTGGTTGATTTAACGACAAATGATACAATATCTGTAGCTGCAAAAGACAATCCTCAATATGAACACGGAGCAGACGTTATTTCGCGAATAAATTATTCTATTAATAATCAGAATGGTACAAAAAAATTACAAAATTATATTGTTACTGCTATTAACAGTATTATTAAAAGATTTGTTAAAAATACAGGCATACACTCCGGACAAATTCGTAAAATGACTATAGCAGGCAATACAACTATGCAGCATTTGTTTATGGGAATCAATCCGGAAAAACTAGCGATTGCACCATATAAACCAACAGTTAAGGGTTTATATGATTCGGTGAATTCATTTGAAATCGGAATAGATATTGATAAAAATGCTGAAATATATATAATACCTAATATTTCAGGGTGGATTGGCGGTGATACTTTAAGCATGATATTTGCATTGGGATTTGATAAATCCGACAAAATAAAGCTTGCAATAGATATTGGAACGAATGGGGAAATAGTATTGGGTTCAAAAGAAAGAATTCTGGTAACTTCAACAGCCGCAGGTCCCTGTTTTGAAGGTGTAAACATTAGCTGTGGAATGAGAGCTTCAAAAGGAGCGATAGAATCAGTATATTTCACCGATGAAGGAGTTTATTGTAATGTTATTGGCAATGTTACTGCTAAAGGTTTGTGCGGTTCAGGTATGATAGACGCAATGGCGGAATTACTGAAATATAAAATAATTGATGATACAGGTAGATTCAGAAATTATAAAGAGTTAAAAAAGGAATTATCACCAGTATTACTGGATTCGGTAATTGAAGATAATAAAAGAATTAAATTTTTAGTTTATAAAAACAGCGCACATAATATTTTCATTACACAACAGGATATTAGAGAATTTCAATTAGCCAAAGCAGCAATTTGTGCGGGGATTAAACTGTTGGTAAATGAGTTGGGGATTACAGTTGAAGATATTGACGAAGTTTTATTAGCCGGAACTTTTGGGAATTATATTGATAAGTCTAATGCCCAAAAAGTAGGATTGATACCTTCTGTTTCGCTTGAAAAAGTAAAATATGTCGGTAATGCTGCATGCGATGGAGCAAGATTGGCATTGGTTTCTCAAAAAGTGAGAAATGAAATGGAAGAAAATATTAAAACAATAGAACATATAAATTTAATAAGTCAAAAAGATTTTCAAAAAACATTTGTTGGTGCAATATATTTTCCAAACAAATGATTACACAGATTTTGAAATGTTT
>DMMW01000073.1:0-8727 GCA_003452965.1 Elusimicrobiota bacterium | reverse complement strand
CAAAAAACATTTGTTGGTGCAATGAACTTTCCGAGAATATAATTACGGGGATTTTAGATTCTGATTACGGTGATTAGAGGAAGTAAATTCAAGGATTTAAGAAAAGGCGATTCCGAGGATTAGGTACAAAATAACTTTAAATTTAATCCTCGTAATCAATAAGTTTTATGTGTATGAAATTGATAAATAAAGGGGCAGAGATATTTGTACCGGATAAAAAATCNNTTCGAGTGCAAATTACACAGATTAAATAAAACGATTAAGACAGATTGAAAAGGCGATTTAAACAGAATACAAAAGGAAGTAGAAAAAAATGATATTAAGCAATAAGAACGCGGAAATATTTGTACCGGATAAAAAATCCATTTTTGAAGCTATTACAAGGACAACTCATTTGGCAATTGCAGCACATCCGGATGACTTAGAAATAATGGCGTATGATGGTATATTGAAATGTTATAAAGATAAAAAGAAATGGTTTTGTGGAATTGTTGTAACAAACGGTAGTGGAAGTCCGAAAAGCGGTAAATATAAAAAATATTCTTATAAAAAGTTTTGTAATATAAGAAAAAAGGAACAGAAAAACGCGGCTATTTTAGGAAAATATGGTTCCGTTATATTTTTGGATTATGCGAGCTACGATGTAAAAGATACGAAGAATAAGAATCCGACAAAAGATATTCAAGAATTACTTGAATTGGCAAAAGCGGATATTATTTATACCCATAATCTTGCCGATAAACACGATACCCATGTCGCGGTCGCTTTAAGAACAATTCGGGCAACGCGGAAATTACCAATTAATATTAAGCCAAAAAATGTTTACGGATGCGAGATATGGGGAGGACTGGACTGGCTTTGCGACGACAATAAAGTGATTTTCGATGTTTCTAAGAATGAAGTTCTGGCTATGAAAATATTAAGTGTATTTAAATCGCAGACCGAAAGCGGTAAAAAATATGATTCAGCAACTATAGGGAGAAGAAAGGCAAATTCTACTTTTTTGTCGTTCAATAAAACAGATAAAGTTGATTCGTTAATTTATGCAATGGATTTGACACCGCTTATTAAAAATAAACAATTGAATATTAAAGAATATATATTAAAATATATAAATAAATTTAAGGATAATATAATGGAGAAAATAGAATCAGTGTAATCGGTTTTGAAATTACTGGAATTAGGATTTTAAATGGCTTCAAATAAAAAAATTTTTAACGAGTATATAAGGCTTTATAAACCGTACTGGAAAAAGGTGGCAGTAGGTGTTTTTTTTGGATTTATTAGAGCACTTTCAATTATTCCCATACCATTTCTAATACGGAGGATAATTGATACGGATATACCCGGAAGGGATGTAAATGGCGTAATACACACAATTTTAATAGCAATAGCTTTTAGTATTATTAGTTTTGGAACGGCAATATATTCAAGATATTTAATATTGTATTCTTCTAAAAGAGTTATTTTTAAATTACGTTCGCTTGCCTGTGAAAAACTCCAACAGTTATCACTAACATTTTTTGATAGTGAAAACACATCAAAATTACATACAAAAGTCGTTATGGATATTGAAAGGGTGGATGTTATGAGCAACGCCCTTATCCAGATTACGCTGGTTAATTCCTTGATTATAATAATTGCGTTAATTTCGCTTTTATTTGTGAGTATAAAATTATTGTTGATTGTACTTGTTATTTTTGCTATATTTTTTGCAATTAACAGGTTTTTTCTGAGAAAATTCAAAGAGAAAGTAAAAATATTCCAAGAGCGTGCAAGGGAAGTAAGTATGGTTGTAACAGAATTTTTAAATTCAATCAGAACAATAAAAAGCTTTGCAACGGAAGATTATGAGAAGAAAAAAATTGACGAAAAATTTCATTCCCATACGGAATCAGCAGTGGATGCTTTTACAACCCACGAGATTTATGCTTCGTCACTAACTTTGCTTTTTGGAATAGCAAATCTTGCCATATTTGGATATGGCGGCTACGTCTCAATTACTACCAATCAAGTAGGAATGACAATAGGTAATATAATTCTTTTTTCAACATTTTTATCATACTTTTTTACTTCTATAAATCAACTGTTAACTAATTTAGACCAGATGTATTTAGGAATTATCGGATTAAAATCCACATATGAATTATTAAATTATGCCGAACCTATTGAAGATTATAACGGTAAAAAAAATGTAAGTTCTGTCGTAGGACGCATAAAATTTAATAATGTTTCATTTTCATACAGACCTGAAGTATTTGCCTTAGAAAATATCTCTTTAACAGTAGAACCAGGCATGCATATTGCATTAGTCGGAGAATCAGGCGCAGGCAAATCCACTTTTATAAATTTAATACTCGGTTTTTATAAACCGACTATAGGGAAAATATTTGTCGACGATATGGATCTTAGCGATATTGATCTAAAATCCTTGCGAAGAAATATAGGAGTTGTGAGCCAAGATGTGTTTCTTTTTGGCGGAACCATTCTTGATAATATCCGTTACGGGAAAATGGAAGCTACTATGGAAGAAGTTTATAAAGCTGCACAGCTCGCCAGTATTCACGATTTTATTACGCAATTGCCGGAAGGTTATAATACGGTAGTCGGTGAACGCGGGGTGAAACTTTCAGCTGGCGAAAGGCAAAGGATTACTATTGCCAGGGTGTTTGTCCGCAAACCGTCAATATTGATAATGGATGAAGTGACGAGCGCACTTGATTCCGAATCGCAGAAAAAAGTTCAGGATGCGATAGGTTCAGTATATCGTTCAAAAACCACTTTTATTATCGCTCACCGGCTTTCAACAGTTGTTAATGCTGATAGGATATTGGTTTTTAAAAAAGGAAAAATTGTAGAACAGGGAAAATATAATGAATTGTTAAATACGGGTGAATACTTCGCTCAGTTGTGTCAACAGCAGATATTGAAAGGCAACACTTAGAGGCAAGTTAATAGAGTCCATTAGGTTCATTGAGTTTCTAGAGTTAATTGACTTTTTAAAAGTGTGCGATAGCGGGGTTGTGGGATTGTGCGATAGAATATGTTAAATTATTAAATAAAAAATCCTATCCTATCTCACTAACGCACAATCGCGCAATATCACGATTCTATCAAACCTATAACCCTATAACTTGATTTTATATGTCTTACATGCTTGGTGAAATAGAGCAGCAGCCAAAAGTAATAAAGGATACCATCCTTAAAAATACCGAAAAAGTAAAAAAAATTTGTAATGAAATAAAAAAACGCAATATAGATTTTATTTTATTTGTTGCCCGCGGTACTTCGGATAATGCTGCGACTTTTGGGAAATATATTTTTGGATATATAAACGGAATACCCACAGGTCTTGCAGCCCCTTCTCTTTTTACGTTATACAATAGAAAATTAAAGTTAAAAAATGCACTTGTAATAGGTATATCACAATCAGGTGAATCATCTGATGTTGTCGAGGTAATTAATCAAACCAGAAAACAAGGTGCATATTGTATTGCAATAACAAACAAAAAGAAATCAAGTATTACGGAACATTCGCATGCAACCTTGTATATTTACGCAGGTGAAGAAAAAAGCATTCCCGCAACAAAAACATATACAGCACAATTAACTTTATTGTATTTATTATCATTTATTCTTGCAGACAAAACATCAGAATTGGATAAAATGAATGAAGTACCTAAACAAATAATGAAAATTCTTTTATTGCAAAAATATATTCTAAATGATATAGGTAATTATAAATTTATAAATGAATGTATTGTATTAGGAAGAGGTTTGAATTATGCTACAGCATTGGAAACTGCGCTTAAAATAAAAGAGACAAGTTATATAAAAGCAGAGGCGATGTCAGGTGCGGATTTTATGCACGGTCCAATTGCGGTTATTGATAAAAATTTTCCAGTATTGTTATTTGCACCGCAAGATGCAACTCTAAATAGCATGCAAGACATTGCAAAAAATTTAGAAGAAAGGCATGCAGATAGAATTATCATTTCTTCTGAAGACAGAATCCTTGAGTATGCCAACTTTCCAATTAGAATGCCGAAATTTGAAGCCATTTTTACGCCGTTATTATACACTGTAATAGGCCAAATTTTCGCATATTATCTTGCCATAATAAAAGGATACAATCCCGACCAACCTAGATACTTAAAAAAAATAACAAAAACAATGTGAAATAATATTCACACCTCAACCTAATTTACTAATAATAAATTGATTTTAAATATAAATATTTGGCAATAATATTGTAACTAATAATATATAGATATGTGAACGGTAAATTATTTTGAACAATATTGATAATTTCTCGTCCAAATAACTGTAATTAATATTATTAATTACAGGAGGTTTATTTAAATGGAACACCACATAACTAAGATTCGGGATGTTTTTAACAAAATGCTGAAAGTATTTTTTAATTTATGTCCAAAAACTGGTAGGATTGTATCAATTAAATTAACGCAAGAGAAGGCGTTTTTATTTTTTCCTATTATTGGAATTTTATCTATTATATGGTTTCTTATCAGAGTCATTCCCAAACCAAGCCGCGCAGCTTATCCATGTCAAAGAATCGCTATGGGTTTTGGAGGCAGTTTTTTGGCGTCTTTTATTGGTATATTTACTTCCGTTACAATATTTAAAAAACTAAGATTACGCTTTTGTAAAAAGCATTTAATGATGATTTTATTTACAATTTGTATCGCAATTGGTATATCAGTAGCACTAATTACGTTTAGAATCAATCCTGATTATGTTTTTTCATGGACACCAACCGATTCGCCAAATACGCCCATAGGTACCGCTAAAGGTATAAATCCCGGACGGGTGATTTGGGTATATGAACCTGCTGCATCTATATGGAATGGTTCCACTGGTTATTGGTGGGATGACAATAATACTAACCAAACAGCGGTAGATAGTATGTTATCCCGTTCAATCCGCGGTTTAACTAATGTTTCTACTGACGCTCTTGCATGGGATGCACTTTTTAAAAATTTCAATCAAAACCACGGACGCGGTACGGTAGGGTATGTTTCTGGAGATAAAATTGCGATTAAAATTAACCTTAATAATAATAATGTAAGTTATACGGAAAATGATAATCAATTAGACGCTTCTCCACATATGGTTCTTTCATTGTTAAGGCAACTTATAAATAAAGCCGGTGTTCTGCAATCAGATATTACAGTTTATGATGCGGTTCGTTTAATGCCGGATAGAGTTTATAATAAGTGTAAAAATGAATTTCCAAATGTTACATTAATGGATAGACAAGGAACAAACGGAAGAGTCAAACGAGTATGGCAAACGAATATTATTAAATATTCCAATAGCAGCAATACGGCAGGGACGGCTATTCCTACTGTTGTATATCAGGCGAAATATGTTATAAATATGTCTTTAATGAAAGGTCATAATAACGCTGGAGTAACTTTTACTGCAAAAAATCATTATGGAAGCATTGATTCGCCAGAACATACTTATATAAATGCATCAAAGAGACCTTTTGGAAGTTATAATACATTGGTTGATTTAATCGGGCACAAAGAACTTGGTGGTAAAACAATGTTGTTTCTTGTTGACGGTCTTTATGGAGCAAAGGATGTTAATGATCCGCCTACAAAATTTTTATTACCACCCTTTAATAATAAATGGTCTTCAAGTCTTTTGGTGTCACAGGATCCTATTGCAATTGACTCTGTAGGTTTCGACTTTATAAATAGCGAATTTGGCGGACAGGCATTTGTAGTAAATAGTGATAGTTATTTACATGAATCCGCTAAGGCGAATGCTCCGCCTTCTGGTACATTCTATGATCCTGAAGGAGATGGGACACGGCTAGGCAGTTTGGGTACGCATGAACACTGGAATAATTCTACTGACAGAAAATATTCACGTAATTTAGGTACAGGAAATGGTATTGAGTTAGTAAAATTAGCAACGACAATAACGGTGACTTCACCTAATGGAGGTGAAAACTGGGCGGTTGGAGAACAAAGAACAATAACCTGGAATAGTGAAGGAATTGTTGGTAATGTAAATATTGATATTTCTACTAATGGTGGAACTTCTTGGACAAGTCTTATTTCTAATACCGCCAATGATGGTACACAGACCATAACAGTTCCTAATATAACAGGTAATACTTGCAGAATAAGGGTGCAAGAACCGGATGGCACACCTACAGATACATCAAATTCAAATTTTACTATTACTAATAATGCTAATGTTTTTTATGTAGATCCTGCTGGAAGTGATTCTACTGGGACGGGAAGCATTTCAAATCCGTGGAAGACACTGGCATACGCGGTAAGCCGGCCATTGACTCAAGGAGCCACAGTACATTTAAATGCTGGAACGTATAATGAGACACAGGCATCGGTTGTACCTGTCGGTGTAAATGTAGAGGGTGCAGGCGTAAATAATACAATAATAAGAAGCACTATAGCAGATACACTAATAAAATTACAATCATCTTCTATAACTAACGGTAATCAAACATTAAGCAATTTTAAAATAGATGGTCAAAGCAGGCAGTTAGACCATGGAATAGTGGTATATAACAGGCAGAATGTAACTTTACATGATTTAAGTTTTAGTGAAATAGATGATATGGCAATGTGTGTATATGGAAGTGATTACATAGCAGGAATAAAAATATACAACATAAGTATAACAAATTGTTCCAAAGATAATACCGATTGGTCAAATGGTAGTTTAGATATTGGACATTTACAGGGAGCCGAGATATATAATGTAACGATAAATGAGAACAGGGGATATGGTATTAAATTTTACAATAACGGATATTTCAAAGGATTAAAGATCCATGATTGTAACATCACAGTTCCTACTTCAGATCCTCTATGGGGAGCTGATATATGCATAGAATTATGGAATGTATATGATGACTGTGAAATATACAACATGACTGTAAACACATGGTTCTCTATTGTAGTAGGAGATAAGGGGGCGGGAAATTATAGCATGTATATACACGACAATAAGATGGTATATCCCGCACTTCATACTAAAGAAGCGATAGAAGTAGGTGCGAATGATATGATAATTAGTAATAATTATATAGAGAATGCAGGGACAGCGTTTGGTTTTTATATAGGTAGTTCGGGTAAAAACAATATAACAATTAACAATAATATTATATATGAAACAAATTATAGCGGTTTAGAGATACATATGGATGGTACAGCCAATCTAAGTGATGTAAAAGTATATAATAATATTTTTCATAAAGCTACAACAAACAAAGATGTATGGTTTGCATTAGGACCAAGAATAATATGGAATGGAAGTAGTGCCGGTAATATTAGTGGATTATATTTTAAGAATAATATTTTTTATAACACGAGCGGTCAAAGTTTAGATGTAGTAGCTGTTCAAAATTATCCTGCAAAGGTTAGTGATATACAGGTCCAATATAATTGCCTATATAGTAATGTTAACAATGGAACAACAATGTCCGGAATAACTTTTAGTAACAATTTAACTTCCAATCCGCAGATAAAAACTACTGGCAGTCGTTGGGACACATATTATCAGTTGAATAGTAATAGTCCGTGCGTAGATGCGGGTACAAATGTCGGTCTTGCATACAACGGTTCTGCACCCGATATCGGCAGGTGGGAAAGTTTAAGTACGCCGCCGCCACCAAATCCGTTAATATGCAGCTGGCATTTTGATGAAGGTGCAGGAACCAGCGTAGGTGATTCCGGAGTAAGCGGTTCAACTGGTGTAATAACAAGTGCGAGTTGGGAAACAAACGGTAAAATAGGCGCTAGTGCGTTGAAGTTTGATGGAGTGGATGATTATGTGACTATAATGGATAACAACAGCCTTGATATAACAGACGCTATAACATTAGAAGCGTGGGTAAAGAGCGAAGTAGTAGACCAGGACGGTTCAACGCGAAGAATAATAGACAAAGGAGCTACTTATGCATTAGGAGCGAGTGACAAGGCATACTTCAAGTTATACATAGGTGGAGTAGCAAAAGAATCATTAAAGACATGGAGCAGTGGTGATGTAAATGTATGGCATCATCTGGTAGGGACGTATGATGGTAGTAGTATGATATTATATCAAGATGGAGTAAAAGTAGCTGAAACGGTTACAAGTGGGAGCATAGACACCAACACAACGGCATTAAACATAGGTCGTCAATCATCCGGCGGAGGAAAGTTTATAGGTGTAATAGACGAAGTAAAAATATACAACAGAGCATTAACACAGGAAGAAGTGACTGCAAGTTACAATGCAGGCAATACACCACCACCACCCGTAGACAATCCGCCTACAGTAAGTATAACAGCACCGAACAATAATGAAGTGATTAGCGGGATAGTAACTATCAGTGGAACGGCGACAGACGACAAAGGATTGACAACGGTAAAATTCTATATAAACAATGCAGAAAAGCAGACCTTGAATGCGCCGCCGTATATATATGTATGGAATACAGTAAGTGAGCAGGACGGAAATTATACGATAAAGTTAGTTGCTACTGATACAATATCGCAAAGCACGAGCACGCAGATATCTGTAACCGTAAGCAATCCGATACCCGACACGAAAGCGCCGACAGTTGCAATAACAGCACCGACAGCGAATGCGACAATCAGTGGCAGTGTAACAATTGCAGGGACAGCGAGTGATGAGAGCGGAATAAAGTCCGTAGCGCATTACATAAATAATGTTTTGAAG
>DMMW01000064.1:6547-14375 GCA_003452965.1 Elusimicrobiota bacterium | reverse complement strand
ATGTCAATAATATTTTCTGGGGGCTCTAAAAAAGTTTTTTTATCGGGAAGTATGTTGTGGATACTTTTTGTTATTTCTTGAATTTGTAACCAATACCTGTTATTGTTTTTATCCGTTTTTCATTTTCTGGTCCAAGTTTTTTTCTGAGATTGAATATGTGACTTTCTAATGTGTGTGTATCTATTTCTGTTCCATAACCCCATACTTTTTCTAAAAGATTTTCTTTTGTTAATACCTGTTCTTTATTTTTGATTAGTAATATAAATAAATCATATTCTCGTTGTGTTAATTCAATTATGCCGTCTTTAGTTTTGATGTATCTTTCTTCTTCGTTTATTTCAAATCCATATATTTTTTTTGTTTCTTTTAGGTTGTTGTTGTTTTCGTTATTTTTTAATAGGTTTTTTAGTCTGGCTAAAAAAACATCATTATTAATAGGTTTCCTTATGAATTCGCCTGCACCTGTTTTTAGACATTTTACTTCATCTTCAGCTGTTATATGTGCACCTGTTAATATCATTAACGGTATTTGTGAAGTATTTTTATCTTTTTTTAATATTTCTTTAACTTTATATCCGTGAATATCGGGAAGTACTAAATCAAGAATTATTAAATCTGGTTGTTTTTGTATCGCCAAATTAATTCCAGTTTTACCATTTTCAGCAGTTATTACAGAATAATTTTCATAACTGAAAAGCATTTTTAATGCTTCAAGAGTACCTTTATGGTCATCAATTACTAAAACTTTGTATCGCATATGTTTGTTCTCCTGTTAAGATGCTTTACAACTACGTTTGGCAAGGAGACCTTGCCACTACTTCTTGAGAGAGGACCTCACGACTACTGTGATAGTCAAAGCCAACCAAGGTTGGCAACTACAGAACTGATGCCACAGCCAATACGGGGACATACCAATCCCGCATTGTGAAAAGGATTCTCCCGCCACTCCTCCACTGAAGCATCGGAGGACAAGTGAATCGTCAGCGGGTAATTTTTGGTCTTCATCCAAAAATTAAAAAAACAGTGTCAAAAAAACGACACTGCTAGTTTACTACGGAAATATTAACACCTATATTTAAAGTACCCCCCCCTCAGAAATCTTTCTCTCGGAGTTATTCACAGAAATATTATTTTTACTTTTAATTAACATAATTTAAAAATAAAGGTATTACTGGAGAAAATGAGAAAGGTAGAAAGAAAAAACAAAATCTATAATTTTTCCCTCTCCACCTCTTTACCTTTTTACCTTTTTAATGTTAGCGAGGTAAAAATTTTCGCAAGACCCTTGAGGAGCGACGTTAACATTCGGGAGCGACGATTAGAGTGAGTCCGACAGGGCGGTCGGACGAGCGTGTCCAAGAAAATTTATTGCCGAGCGATTTCTATTCTCCTATTATTTTCACAACTACTTCCCTATCTCTTGGGCGGTTGTCCATGTCTATAAATATTATTTGTTGCCATTTGCCTAATATCATTTTTCCATTATCTACGGGGACTGATAACGAAGGTCCTAAAAGTGAAGCTCTTAAATGAGAAGAGGCATTCATATCATCATGTGTTTTATTATGAGAGTAATCTTCATTTTCTTTGACTATATCATAAAGCAAGTTTCTTAAATCAGCATCTAAACCTGGTTCGTATTCTATAGTTGTTATTGCACCAGTTGCGCCTGGAATAAAAACATTTAAAATACCGTCTTTAATCTTAGATTTTTTTAAAATATCCGTTGTTTTACCGGTGATATCAACAATTTCACAATTCCCTGCCGTTTTAAAAGTAATTTTATCTGTAAATATTTTCATCTCGCCCCGTTAGAGATAGAAAGCGTTTGGAAAATGCTTCCGTATCTTCTGACAAATTTTTGTTGCTTTTACTTAACTTCTTCCCCGTTTTAAATATATTTATTATACAAACTCATCTCTAACGGGGGTTTTATTTGAAACATATAACTAATAACAGCATCTTATTATGTAAGATGCAGTAATTGACTTAAAACATCATTTTATTTAAAATCTTGCAAAAGTCAAATTAAAATATACAATGTTTATATGAAGAACAAGGAAATAGCCGATATATTATATGAAATTTCAGAACTACTTGCCATAAAAGGTGAAAATGTTTTCAAAATACGAGCATATGAAAAAGCTGCATTAAATATTTCATCTCTTACCGAAGACATCGCAGTAAAAATTAAAGAAGGTGAAAAAATAAGTGGTGTCGGTGAAAGCATCGCTGAAAAAATAAAAGAATATCTTGAAACCGGAAAGTTGGAATATTATGATAATTTAAAAAAATCTTTTCCTCAAGGATTTTTGGAAATTATGTCTGTTCAAGGAGTAGGACCAAAGAGAGCAAAACTATTATACGATAAGCTTGATATTAAAAATATAGACGAACTAAAAAAAGCTGCCGAAGAAGGAAAAATTAGAAATATTGAAACTCTTGGTGAAAAAAGCGAACAAAATATTTTAAAAGGCATTGCAGTAATTAAAAAAGGTGCTGAAAGGATATTATTTTCAAGAGCACTCCATATTGCAAGCGAAATTATTGAGAAATTAAAATCAAGTGATGTGATAAAGATATCTGAAGCAGGCAGCTTAAGAAGACGAAAAGAAACAGTGAGAGATATTGATATTTTATGTACATCAAAGGATTCTGCTAAAGTAATAGAAAAATTTTGTTCTTTAGGCACGCAAGTGCTTGCAAAAGGAGAAACAAAATCCAGCATATTAACATTTGAGAATGTGCAGGTTGATTTGCGTATAGTTAAAGAGAATGAATATGGGTCCGCATTACAATATTTTACCGGTTCACAACAGCATAATATCGCTTTACGAGGTCTTGCAAAAGATGTTGGTTATAAGATAAACGAATATGGGATTTTTGATACAAAAACCAATAAGAAAGTAGGTGGATTGACAGAAGAAGAAATTTATAATAAACTCGGGCTTAAAATAATGCCACCGGAACTACGCGAAAACAACGGTGAGATTGAAGCGTCAAAAAATAATACTCTACCTAAATTATTGGAATTATCGGACATTAAAGGTGATTTCCATGTGCATACAAAATATTCTGACGGGAATATGAGTATTGAGCAAATTGCCGATGCAGCAATAAAACTTGGATATGAATGGGTGGGTATATGCGATCATTCACCGTCACTTAAAGTGGCCGGTGGTTTGGAGATAAAAACCCTTAGGAAAAAAATTGATGAAATAAAAGAATTTAACGAAAATTCCAAAAATATTAAGCTTTTATGCGGGACCGAAGTCGATATTCTAAGTGATGGAAAAATTGATTATCCTGATGAAATTCTAAAGGAATTAGATTTGGTTATTGCATCTATTCACTCCGGTTTTAAACAGGATGAAAAAACTATTACAAACCGTATAGTAAAAGCAATGGAAAATAAATATGTAAATAGTCTCGGGCATCCAACCGGAAGATTAATAAATAAAAGGGAACCTTATCAAGTTAATCTTGAAGAAGTTATAAAAGCGGCAAAAACTTTTGAAGTTACATTGGAAATCAATGCTTATCCTGAACGACTTGATTTGCCAGATATATGGTGTAAAAATGCGAAAGAAAGAAATGTATTACTTGCTATAGGAACGGATTCGCATTTTATTGAACAATTGAATTTTATGAAATACGGAGTGTTTGTTGCACGACGAGGATGGCTTGAAAAGAAAGATGTTTTAAATTGCTTAAATTATACTCAACTTAAAAAATTTCTGTTAAAAAGAAGATAATAGAGTTATAGGATTAATTGAATCGTGAGATAGTGCGATGGTGTAGTAGCGGGATTTATGAACTTTGAACTTCATTTCTATTCGCCGCCATGTTCCTGTTCTTTAACTGTTTCTTTCTGTTGTGCTTCCTTTTTCTGCCCTTCTGTAGTTTGAATCCAGCGATTCCCTACTCTTTGCCAACCAGTAATATTCCATTTTACGCTACGAACATTTGAAATACCTCGTAATGCCAAATCCGTCATTTTTAGAAAATTTAGAATTGCCGTTCTGTCCTTGTCTTGTGCAAGTTTTCCGGTAAATTCTATTTCTCCTTTTATTTCAACATTACCTTTTATTGAAGAAATACTCAACTTCTGGACATTTATCCATCTTTTAACTAATTCAACTTTTACATTATTATTAATCTGCCAATCCATTTTCCGCGAGAAGTCCACCATTTTATCCCCCGATTTTTTCCTTACCGAAATACTTTATTAAATTTTGTGGAATATTAATTGAACCGTCTTTGTTCTGGAAATTTTCTAAAATCGCAGCAAATGTTCGCCCTACTGCTACACCGGAACCGTTTAATGTATGGACATATTCTAATTTTTTTTCTTTACGATACTTGCAGTTAATTCTTCTTGCTTGGAAATCTTTACAATTAGAAACTGAAGATATTTCACGCCATTTTTTTTCACCCGGCATCCATACTTCCAAATCGTATGTTTTTGAAGACGAAAAACCTATATCGGCGGTGCATAATTTTACTATCCGATACGTAAGCCCTAATTGGCTTAGAACTTGCCCTGCATCTTCAACCATACCTTCAAGCTCGGACATTGAATCTTCCGGTTTAGTAAATTTTACAAGTTCAATTTTGTTAAACTGGTGATTTCTTATCAATCCCCTCGTATCTTTACCGTATGAACCCGCTTCTTTACGGAAACATGCAGTATAAGCAACGTATTTTATTGTTAATTGATTTTCATCAAGAATCTCTTCACGATGCATATTTGTAAGCGGCACCTCTGCCGTCGGAATTAAATACTCATCGCCGAGTTGCTCTCCTTCGTTACCGGAAGAATAGGCGGAATAATTAATCGCTCCTTTTTTTTCACCGCATATCAAAACATGTTCCGATCTTTTCTGCATTTCTGCTATAATTTCCTTTTCTTTGCCTAGGCATTTATATAATTCTTCTTCAAACTTGGGAAGTTGACCGGTACCTATCAGGCATTTTTTATCTACAATAAAAGGCGGAAAGATTTCCGTATAACCTCTCTGCGTATGAATATCTATCATAAAATTTATTAATGCGCGTTCTAACCTTGCACCATCACTTTTAAGCATCGCAAATCTGCTACCAGAAAGTTTGGATGCAGTTTCAAAATCAAGTATTTTAAGACCTTCACCGATTGTTTGATGGTCAAGCGGCTCAAAATCAAATTTTTTTATTTCTCCAATTTGTTTTACCACTTGATTTTCTTCCGCTGATTTACCTACCGGAACAGAATCATCCGGTAAATTTGGTAACATTAGTAAAAGTTGCTGAATACTTTCATCCTCATTATTTTCATATTTTCTTACTATTTCTTCTGCTTCTTTTATTTTTTGTTTTAGAGTTTGCATCTCTTTTATCAAATCTGTTTTATTGGGCGGGTTTTTAGATATTGCTTCTGTTACTTTATTTCTTTTAGCCCTATGCTGCTCCAATTCTAAAAGTTGTTTTCTATATATAGAATCTTTTTCCAATATTTGATTGATTAAATTAGTATCATTATTTCTTGCAGATAATTTATTTTTGATAAATTCCGGATTTTCTCTTATAAGTTTTATATCAATCATAATTTTCGCTAACGCTCATGATTACACAGATTTTTAAAACCAGATTAACACAGATTAGAACCTAAACCTATCAGCAATCTATTTAATCGGATATTATTGCCTGCCTGCCAAAGTTCCTTTGGAACGTAGGCATGGGTTTTTTCAATAGTATCACATTTTAATTATAATTTTTCAATTTGTCAAATTAAAAAATAATCCTCTAAAATAATCAATATCTAATTTACTGAAGTTTTTGATTATTAAATCGGCTTTTGATAAATTTTGGTTACCTGAATTCTTGTTTTTATAGCCGATGCATTTCATACCCGCTGATTTTGCGGCTTGGACACCTTTTTCGGAGTCCTCTATAACAATACATTCTTCCGGTTTTACTTTTAATTTTTTTGCCGCCTTTAAAAAAATATCCGGAGCCGGTTTGCTTCTTTTTAAATCTTCACCGCTTACGATTGCACTAAAATATTTTTTAATTTTAAATATTTTTAGTACTAAATTTATGTTTTCTAACGGTGAAGAGGAGGCTAAACCAATACGGATATTATTTTTTTTCAATTCTCTTAGTAAACTTACAATGCCCGAGATTGGTTTTTCTTTACTTTTCTTTAAATCTTTTAGAGTATCGCTTACTTGTATTTTTACTAATTCCGGAATTGTTTGATGTAATTCGTATTCTTTCTTAAAAGTAGTCCACATTTCGGTGTTTGTGCTTCCAATAAAGTTTCTATATTCTTTTAATGATATTTTCAATCCCAATCTTTTAAATATTTTTTTGTTGACTCTAAGATGCATTGGTTCGCTATCAATTATTACGCCATCCATATCAAAAATTACTGCTTTCATTTTTTATCCCGTTAGAGAATGTAACTATATACTGCTAACCATTGCTGTACAAATTGACCGTCATGCCCGTGTACAGACTGTGTCACAATTGTTAATAAATGTATTTCGTTTTCCATTTTGTAGCAGCAAAGCGTAATCTTTGCCATGTTTTAGCAGAGCTATCGCTCTGCAGCTACAATTTTGGAATTATGACACAGTCTGGTAAACGGGCATCCAGGGTTCTATGTGCCGTCGGACATGGATTCCCGCTTCGATGCTTTCATGAGATCTTCAAGAAACCTCGGATTTATATTATACCCCAATCTTTGTAATATGTAAACATCTGCCCAGGCTTTATCATAGTCCTTTTTCATAAAGTACGCACCACTACGATTTTGATATACTTCTGCATAATAAGGGTCTATTTCTATTGCTTTGCTGTAATATTCTATTGCTTTATCATAATCGTTACGGGTAAAGTATACATTTCCAAGACTGTTGTATGCTTCCTGTAGGTTTTGATTTATTTTTATCGCTTGGTTAAAATCTTCCTCTGCTTTAGAAAATTCGTTTATATTCCAGTATACGATTCCCCTATTACTATACGGCTTCGCATAATTAGGGTCTAATTCTATTGACTTGGTATAATCATTAATAGCATTATCATAATCACCCATATTAAAATATGCTATGCCCCTGTTATTAAATGCTTCTGCATACATCGGATTGATTTTTACTGCCCGGGTATAATCTTCAATTGCTTGGGTATATTCTTTATTATCTCTATATGAATTCCCGCGGTTATTGTAACTTACGGTTACCGTATCCGGATATTTTTTTATTACATCACTCATTAAAGTTAAACTGTCTTTCCATACTTTGCATCTTTGATAAGTCAAATAGGATAATATCGGTATTACTGCTATTAATAAGACAAGTATAAGAACCCTGATTATGTTTTGAGTTTTTTGCGTATAGAAATAAAAAATGCCTTCTCCTAAAATATAGAACAAGCCAAGAAAAGGAATATAGGTATATCTGTCGGCAGGGATAACCCTGCCTATCGGAATAATATTAAGTACCGGTAATAATGTTAATAAGAAAAATAGGCTGCCGAATATTATTTTTTTGGTATGTTTTTTTGAAAAATATACCGCTAAAACCAAAATTATAATTATTATAGGTGAAATTGAAAATATTTTAGAAAACATTCCGCCGATTCTTTCAAGAAACGGATATACAGCAGAAAGGTTTAATGGTATAAATAGTTTAGTAATATAAAATATTAGTTCATTACAAACATTAAAGATTATGTCGATAAAGGTAAGAACCTGCCCTTCTTTTATATTCTTTATTGAACGCTGGGCAAAAATAGTGATTACACCAAAAATAAGAGAAAATGCAAAATATGGAATTTTTTCTATAATATT
>DMMW01000064.1:0-6420 GCA_003452965.1 Elusimicrobiota bacterium | reverse complement strand
ATAATCAATTAAAAGTAATACTAAAGGGAGTGTCACTGCCATGGTTTTTGACATTAGCGATAGCAAGAATATACATATTGAAAGAATGAAAAACTTCTTGCCATTATTTTTTAAATAATACATATAACTTATCATTGCACCTAAAAAGAACAATGCATATAACACGTCCTTCCTTTCTGAAATCCAAGCAACTGATTCTACATGCATAGGATGTATCCCAAAAAGCAAAGCTACGAAAAATGAAACAAATACTTTTTTACTAATTAAATTAAATAACCAGAAAACCAATAGACAATTAAATAAATGTAATATTAGATTCGTTGTATGATATGTGCGCGGATTCAGTTTAGAGAATTTGTACTCAATAGCAAAAGACAATGAAACCAATGGGTCATAAAGTCCGGAATTGTAAGAAGTGAAAATGTATTTTATATTTTTAAACGACAAATCCCTTATTACTCTGTTTTCCTTGACTAACATATTATCATCCCAGTTAGTAAAATCATTTTTTAATGAAGGAACATAAGATATAAAGGTAACTGTTAACATGAAAAATAACAATACAAATTTCTGCCATTTCTTTAATGATTTTTCGTCGGCAATATTTACTTTTTCTTTTATTTTCTTAGACATATAGTTTTAATTCGTCTTTGAAAAAATCTTTCTATATTTATACCTTATCGGAATCAACCCTTGATAACACCGATTGGCTTCATTTTTGCGACTTTTTTTGAGATGCCCGCATTGTGACATACATCAACTACCAAATTCACGTCCTTATAAGCATCGGGCGCCTCTTCTGCGAGTGTTTTAAGTTTTTTTACTTGTACTGTTATCCCTTTATTTTCAAGTTCTTTAATTAATTCATTGCTTTGAACAGTTTTCAATGCCTGTGTCCTTGACATTACCCGTCCAGCACCATGACAGGTGCTGCCGAACGTTTCTTTTAATGCCTGTTCTGTACCGACTAAAATATAACTTGCCGTACCCATCGTGCCCGGAATTATTACCGGAATATCAGGAAACGACCGGGTTGCACCTTTTCTATGTATGCATATTGATTTACCGGAATGTTCTTCAAATTTGGCTATGTTATGGGCAATATCATAAACCAATTCCAATCCCAAATCTCTTGGTGATTGTGAAAGCGTTTTCATAAATGTCTCGCGTATCCAATGCGTGATAATCTGTCTGTTTGCCCATGCATAGTTTGCTGCTGAAGCCATTGCAGAAAAATATTTTTTTCCCTCGTCCGATAATACCGGTGCACAGGCAAGTTGCTTATCTGGCAGATTTATCCCGTATTTCCTTGCAGCGTTAAGCATAACTCTTATATAATCATCGCAAACCTGATAACCCAAACCACGGCTACCTGTATGTATCATTACTGTTATTTGTCCTAAAAATAATCCGCGTTTCCGGGCATGTTCTTCATCATATATTTCTATTACTTCCTGAATTTCCAAAAAATGATTGCCTGCACCCAGTGTCCCGAGTTGCTCCCTACCCCTATCAATCGCCCGTTCAGAAACATTGGAATAATTTGCATCCGTGAAACAACCATTTTCTTCAATATGCAAAAGGTCGTCTTTTTCACCGTAGCCATTTTCAACCGCCCATTTCGCCCCTTTTTCCAAAACACTTTTTACTTCACGTGCCGACAAATTCAGTTTTCCTGTTGCACCTACACCTGAAGGAATATTCGTAAAAAGTCCGGCAATCAATTTTTTTATATCTTTTTCAATATCCTTTTTTAAAAGATTCGTCCGTAAAAGTCGTACACCGCAGTTAATATCGTACCCCACGCCTCCAGGTGAAATTACGCCTTTGTTTATGTCAAATGCAGCAACACCACCTATAGGGAAACCGTATCCCCAGTGAATATCCGGCATAGCAAAAGATTTTTCAAGTATTCCGGGAAGCGATGCAACATTGGCAACCTGCTGATGCGCATTATCGCTGCAAATACTTGGAACCATTTTTTCAGATGCAAAAATAAGCCCTTCCACATTCATGGTCCCGCTTTTTTCTATTTTCCATCTATAATTGTCAACTTTTTTTAATGGACAAGGTTTGGACATATAATCCTAATAATAATCTGTGTAATCATTTCTCAAAATCAGTGTAATCACTTTTATTTATACATCAAAAATTATTTGTACTTGGTAGATATTTTTCACTTTTTTTATTTTCAAATTATGGTAGGTAGCGGCTTTTATTTCTTGCAAGATTTGATGGTTTGAAATTTTTTCACCTGAAACGCTTGCTTTAAGTTTAGTGTCGAGCAAATTTAAAATTTCAAATTTACTAAAAAGTAGCTGTTTCATAGAGAAATAGTATTGAAGTTCGTTAAGGAAGGAAATTAGAAGTTCTTCTAAATTGTTGGCTTGGAGCGAAATAGCAATTGTACCTATTTCTTTTACTTTTTCAATTTCAGTTATTAATGAAAACATCCCATAGGCGGCATTTGCAAAAAGCTCGCTTAACGTTTTACCGTAAGCTATTATACCCACATCTGCAGTGTGGTTTATTAATTTAAATCTTTTGATCATTAACATTTTCGTCTTCCTTGGTTGCATGTGCAATTGTTGCCAGTTTATCTCCATCTTCAAGACGAATCAAACGAACTCCCTGAGTATTTCTTCCAATAACAGAAATATCACTCACGTCCATACGAATCATTATTCCTTTCTGTGTCATAAGCATAATATCGCTATCATCCCTAACATTTTTTATGCCTATAACATTTCCGTTTCTGTCGGTTGTCTTAATATTAATAACACCTTTACCGCCACGGGATTGGACACGGTAATCATCAATACTTGTTCTTTTACCGTATCCGTTCTCTGTAGCAATTAAAACAGTATCTTTTTTAATGACATTTTCCATCCCGACTACTTCATCACTTTTTTCAAGACGAATTCCTCTTACTCCTTTACCGCTTCTGCCGATTGTGCGAACATCGTTTTCTTTAAACCTTATTGCGGTGCCATTTTTAGTTGCTATAATCAATTCACTATCGCCATGGGTATGTTTTACATCTATAAGTGAATCGCCGTCTTCAAGATTTATTGCGATTATTCCAGATTTTCTAATATTAGAATATTCTTCAAGTTCAGTTTTTTTGACTGTCCCGAATCGGGTAGCCATTACAAGATATGATTTCTTCTCTTTCTCAAAAGACCTTATAGGAATTGCGGCCGTAATTTTTTCTTCGGATGAAGATAACTGAAGCAGATTTATAATCGCTTTACCTCTTGATGTCCTGTTTGACTCGGGTATCTCATAAACCCTCAACCAATGAACACGTCCGCGATTTGTAAAAAGCAACATATACGCATGTGTTGATGTCACAAATAAGTACTCAACAAAATCCTCTTCTCTGGTTGTCATGCCCATAACACCTCTACCACCGCGATTCTGTGATTTATATGTTGTTGTCGGCATCCTCTTAATATATCCTGCGTGTGAGATGGTTACAACAACATCCTCTTCCTGAATCAAATCGTCCATATCCAAATCAATGGCTTGGGCTTGTATTTTAGTTCTTCTATCATCACCATATTTTTCTTTAACTTCATTTAATTCATTTTTAATAATGGTCAAAACCTTTTTCGGATCCGCCAAAATAGATTTTAACCGTTCAATTGTTTTTATCAACTCAAGATATTCATCTTCAATTTTTTGTCTTTCGAGACCTGTCAATTGAACCAGTTTCATATCCAGAATAGCTTGTGCTTGTATTTTTGATAACTTGAATTCGTCCATTAAGCCTGTTCTTGCAATATCCGCATTCTTGGATTCTCTTATCAACTTAATAATTTTATTTAAATTATCTAACGCAATTTTTAACCCTTCTAAAATATGTGCACGTGCTTCCGCTTTTGCAAGCTCAAATTTTGTTCTGCGCACAACTATTATTTTTCTGTGTTCAATATAATGATGAAGCATATCTTTTATGTTTAGTACTCGCGGTCGGTTACCAACCAAAGATAACATTATAACGCCAAATGATGACTCCATCTGGGTATGTTTAAATAATTGGTTTAAAACAACTTGTGGATTACCGTCACGTTTAACTTCTATAACTAACCGCATACCGTCTCTGTCTGATTCATCGCGTATATCCGAAATATCCTCTATCTTTTTATCTTTAACCAGGTCTGCTATATTCTCAATGAGTGCTGCTTTATTAACCTGATACGGCAATTCATTGACAATTATCGCTGTTTTACCGCTTTTTATATCCTCAACCTCTGCTTTAGCTCTGATCCTAATTGACCCGCGTCCTGTTGTAAAATAATCTTTTATTCCCTGTTTCCCGAAAATAATTCCTGCTGTTGGGAAATCAGGTCCTTTTATAATTTTAGATATTTCCGGAATATCAATATCCGGATTATCAATAAGTGCCATTATTCCATCGCAAACCTCAGTTAAATTATGCGGCGGAATATTCGTTGCCATACCGACTGCGATACCGGACGAACCGTTTATTAAAAGATTCGGTAGTTTTGCAGGTAAAACTAACGGTTCTGTAAGCGAGCCGTCATAATTTGGCCCAAAATCAACTGTATTTTTGTCAAGGTCACCGAGCATCTCTTCAGAAATTTGATCAAGCCGTACTTCTGTATAACGCATAGCTGCCGGCGAATCCCCGTCGACAGAATTATGAACAAATACACCCGATGCTAAAGCAAAATTATGAGTTCCTTCTATCGTTAAATCATAAACATCTTCAAACTGATTTATAAATTCTACTTTCAAAACTTTGTGATTTTTGTTTATTTCAAATAATACTTTATTTACATCATTACCAAAATATTTTGAAAATCCAAGATTCCAATTTGTAAAACTTGATTTAAAAACTTCTTTTCTTGTTTTTTCATAAAGGGATTCTGAAATTTCATTGTAATTGTTTAATAGGTATGAACAAATTGTTAAAAACTTTTTTTTCCCGGTATTATTGGTTAATCTGTTTTTATTTGCTTTAACAATTTTTTGATGAAACAATTCCCTATAATAAGGATCTTTCCATAACCGTTTTAAAGTTTGTGTTGCTCTTTTACTAAATTCTTCTCTTTTTTCTGGATTATTTTTTATATATTCTTTGGTTGTTTCACTTAGGGAGTGTTTCATTTTTTCTCTATATTCAGGATTCTGATGTTGTAAAGACGCTATCTCCTTATGTAGCTTCCAATGTTCATTCCACTGAATACGTTTTATATTATCCGGATTGTTATTAAGCTTATTAAAATCTAAATGATGTCTTATTTTCCCGGCAGATGTATCATAAACATTATGTTGTAAATTCCAATTATCAGCAAGTACATGACTTGGTATCCATTTGTCTCTTTTTGAAATATATATCATCTGATATCCAAAAAGTTCTGGTTTTAATCCATCTTTCTGGTCTGATAATTTTAAATAAACCGGCATTAAAGAATCTTTTGCTTTAAGATCTTTGGCTTCTTTATATGTTCCATCTAATAACATAAATTTGTGATTTAATGTACACTTGATTTCTTGTCCGTTATCAAGACATACCTTCATTATTTCAGCATTTTTTCTGGTTAATCTTGGTTTTTTTATCTCGGCAATTTCAACTTCACCCTCTGAGGTAATTGTATATGTATAATTCTTTTTACCAGTTCCATATTCTTTTATAAGTTCTTCAAAACTCAAATCTCTTCCATCTGTTAATTTAACTTTGGTATCTTTTGTAAAACACCCAAAATTGCCCTGTCCGTCAACAAGCGGATACCGTAACGAAAATTCTTGTGCCATTCTGACCATGGAATCGTATACTGCCGTATCACCATGCGGATGATATTTACCAAGACAGTCGCCGACAATCCTTGCAGATTTTTTGTATGCAGTATTATGCCTTAATCCCATTTCTTTCATAGTAAAAAGAATTCTGCGATGAACAGGTTTAAGTCCATCTCTGATATCCGGCAATGCACGCCCAACTATTACGGACATAGAATAGTCAATATAAGATATTTTCATCTCATCTTCAATGTTTCTTGAGACTACCCTGTCCATATTAATCTGTTGTGGCTGTGGTAGAGGTTCTTTCTTTTCCAGTTTGTCTTGCTTATCTTCTTTTTCTTCTGCCATAAATTTAAGTTCCTTTTTAAAAAATGATTACACAGATTTTAACACCCGATTACACAGATTTTTAAAACAAATTAGACTGATTTTAAAAAACTTACATAGAAACTTTTTGTCATCTGATATTTCTCTCGTCTAAAAAATTACAAAATAATTCTCTTAAAATGAGTAACAATCCCCTTTTTACTAAATCTTTACCTTTATATCCACATTTTATACATTTATACATTTTGACTTCAATCCCTTTACAGCCCAATCTTTGCAACTACAATTTGAGATTTTTCAATGAACTACCTCGCATCAAGA
>DMMW01000033.1:16016-16518 GCA_003452965.1 Elusimicrobiota bacterium | reverse complement strand
CTTTTATTATACAATATTAAAGTCAATTTTTGGTAACGATTTGGTCAAGAAACAGTAAAGATTTTTTTTAAATCCTAAAACATAATATTGTTATAAAACCAAATTATACCACATTTTTACACAATCCATATTCAAATCTAGTTCAAATCTTTTTAACTAAATAATGAGAACCGTCCCCATTTCCACTCATTTACTTATTATTACGAAAAGTATTATTGATATGAATATTATAGAAATTAATATATAAATACTTCGCAATTTCGGTTTTGTTTCGTCTTGTATGCTTATGACATCAAAATCTTTTTCAGCCTCATAATGGATAACCTCAAGAGGTATTTCTTCTTTTCTTAGGACATGGTAACATAAACCACAATACAATGCTTCTTGGCTGTTCTCATAGTTACATTTCGGACATTTCATGATATTCTCCATTTTATTGGGATAGATTGTTAGACCCTGTGGGTCCAAACCCCGTTTGGTTATCCATGTTGCTTTATTCCCT
>DMMW01000033.1:12906-15702 GCA_003452965.1 Elusimicrobiota bacterium | reverse complement strand
CACAATTGGTTAGGTTTTTGCAGATTTTTTTTGATAAATAGAACCGTCCCCATTATTAAGAAGTTCGTTTTGAAGTGATTTTATTTCTTTTATTTGCTTCTCTTCTGCTTTTTTATCGGGTTTGAATTGTATGTTTAAAAACATTCCTTCATGTATTTTGAATTTGAATTGTTTTGTCGGTATTGACATTTTACCGCCGCCAATTATGTTTATTACGGCAATTTTGCCGTCTTCTATTCTGTCTATGATTGCTTGCATATATTAGTTCCTATGAATTTATTGATTGACTAAATATCAGAAGAGCTCCCACTCTGCAGATGCAACCTTTAGACAGGGAAACCCTGCCACTACAAACTAAAATCACCAATCAAAATTAGCAACAACATCAAGATTCTTCTGCCGATTTATCGGCATCAGAATGGTATAATGGAAAAACAAGCAAAACTACGTTCTGCAACTACAAAAGCGAGATGTTACTTTATATATTTGCTGATTAGCGGTTCTAATCTTTTTTTGGTTGTTGAGCTAATCACTTTTGGATCTGTTATTATGGCATATTTTAATGCATCTTTGCATGAACAGTTGGTACTATCTTTTATTTTAGTTACTACGCTTTTTATTACTTTTTTTACGTTTGCAGTCAGTATATGCATGTTTTCAATTACTTTTTCTACCGAGACCTCTTCACCTTCTTTCCATACATCGTAGTCAGTTGCAAGCCCGATTGAAGCATAGCACATTTCCGCTTCTCTGGCAAGCTTAGCTTCAGGCAGATTTGTCATCCCTATTATAGAGAATCCAAGTGAACGGTAGACTTTTGATTCCGCTTTGGAAGAGAATTGAGGCCCGTCAATGCATACATAGGTGCCTCCATTATGTACCGGTAGGTCAAGCGATTTTGTAGTTTCATATAGCACTTTTCTCAGTTCGTTGCAGTATGGTTCGGCAAAGCCGACATGCACCACAACACCCCTGTCAAAAAATGTGGAAGCCCTTGATTTTGTTCTGTCATATATCTGGTCTGGTATAACAAAATCTCTCGGTTTTATTTCTTCTTTGAGGGAACCACATGCAGAGATTGCTAATATTTTTTCTATACCGATTTTTTTTAACAGGTATATGTTTGCTCTGTAGTTGAGTTCGGCAGGTGAATATCTGTGCCCTATTCCGTGTCTGGGTAAGAAGGCAACCGGTATTCCATTTATTTCAATTATTTTTACTGCTTCCGAAGGTTCACCGAACGGAGTTTTCAGTTTTATTTCTTTTATGTATTTTGCACCTTCAATTTCATAGACACCGCTTCCGCCAATTATTCCAATTTTTACTTCTGTCATTTAAAGTTCTGCTCCTTTAGTTAGGATAATTTTCTGGCTTCACTGACTATTTTTGTTTTCATGTATTCAAAGTTAAAAGGTTTTAAGATGCAATCCCTGGCGCCTTCCCGGAATGCCTCTATGACTTTTTCGGCGTCTTTGTAGCCGGTTATCATCATTATAGGAAGCTCTGCATCAATTTTTTGAATTTTTTTAAGTAATTCTATACCGTCTACATCGGGTAATCTTATATCCAGAAGTACTAGGGAAAATATTTCGCTTGCTATCGTTTTTATTACGTTTTCTCCTTTTTCAAGAAGAGAAACATTATATCCTTCAGATTCTAAAAAGACCTTTAATATTTCCCTTGTTTCTGCTTCGTCATCAACAACAAGTATTTTCATCATTTTTGCTAATCCTCCGCACTTTTTTATTTCTTCTTATTATCTTTTATTTGCGGTGCTTTTGCTTCCGTGGCTATTGCAAGCCGTTTAACACCAACCGATTTTGCCATGTCTAGTATTTCAATAACCTGTCCGTGATATGAATCTTTATCTGCTTTTAATATTATTAAGATGTCCGGGTCGTTTAGTACCCTGTTTTTTAGAGCGTTTTCCAGATGGTTTTTGTTCATTTCTACATCGCCAAAAAATATTTTGTTATCGCTTGTGATTGTTATCGTTAGTCCGGAATCCGAGACATCCTGAACCGTCTGGGTTTTAGGAAGTTTTATTGGGATACCAGCTTGCATTATTAGCGGGGTAGTTACCATGAATATTATAAGTAATACCAATACAACATCAGTAAAAGGTGTGATGTTTATTTCCGACATTATTTTTTTTGGATTATGATTATTTATCGCCATAGATTATAGGATTTAATACCTCCATTGCAAGATGTTCTATTTCGTTTGCAAGATTGTTTATCCTCTTTGAGAAATAATTATACAGAATTACGGAAGGAATTGCAACAAACAAGCCCGCAGCCGTTGCTATTAGAGCTTCTGCTATGCCAGCAGATACTATTGAGGGATTGCCGACACCGTATTTGCCCAAATCGTGGAACGCTTTCATTATTCCTATTACGGTGCCCAAAAGACCTATAAACGGAGTTATAGCACCTATTGTCCCGACAGCAGAAAGATGTTTTTCAAATTTTAGTATTTGCTGGGCTATTTTTCTTGATATGGCTTCTTTTATGGCAACACCTTTTGTATTTTTTAGTCCTTCTTTTATTACCACAGATACCAATGTATTGCTATCTTCGGATATTTCTTTTGCTTTTGCTATGTCACCGGCATTTATGGCTTCTTTCATTTTATCTATTTCTTTTTGTGAAGATATTTTAAGTTTTGCAAAGATTAAAAATTTTTCTATTGCAATTGAAACAGATATTATTGAGCATATTATTAGAACAACTATTGTGTACCCACCTTTTGATATTAGTTGCAAAAAATTTAATGATTCAAACATTTACTCCTCCT
>DMMW01000033.1:11731-12792 GCA_003452965.1 Elusimicrobiota bacterium | reverse complement strand
TAATTATTTTGCTGAGATTTTCCAAAGTAACCAAGTGTCAAATATTGACCACGCAAGTGATAGAAAAAATATGATGTCTAATAGTATAAAGAAGTTTGTTGATAGAAAGTCTTTTGCGTTTTCGTATGAGTCTTCTATTCTTGTTATTTTGGTTTCAACCCATTTATATAGTTCGTCAGTATCAAATATTTTGTTTATGTTGGTGTAAAGCGTTTTTAAGTGCCAGTCATTTTCAATTTCGGTTATACTTGTGTGTATGCTTGATATTATTTCCAGTTTGTCCCTGTTAAAGTCAAGTGAGTCCTTGCTAAATTTGTTATATTGGGTGAATGTGCTTAAGATTTTATAGCCTGAAGGTACATTCGCTATGTGTTTCTGGGCTTCATCCAGCTCCATCTCCAGAATGTAATCAAAGGTTTTCAATACCCACCATTGTACTAATGATAATCTTATTACGTCAACTATTGTATCAGATTCTTCGGAAGATATAAAGGCCCCGAACTTTTTTATCAGGATTATTTCGTCTTCATAATAACCGTAATTAATTAGGGGTTCCTGCTGTAAGACGAATTCCGAAAGTTTTTCATAGTTTGATTCGGATGATACTATACCGTAAAGAATTTTAAGGTTTTTGGCTATAAATGCATCTGCTGAAGTATTCAATTTCTCCATTATGAATACGGGAAATATTTCTACTTCTTCAAGTTTTTTTTCGTAATTATGGGTTGAATATATCTGTGACTCTTTTATAACCCTATTTGCCAATATTTTGCAGTATTCGGTTAGTTCGGTGCCGTCTATTTTTATTTGCGAAGATAATGACGATATTTGGGTGCACGCCTGAAGATTTTTGTCTATTTGGAATGAAATGGAGATTAATCCGCAACCAAACCGGTATATTCGCGTTTCAATTTCTACATTATAATAATGTTTATCAAAAAAAATAAGTGAAGATGCTTTTTCGTGATTTAGTACTTTGAAAAAGGTATTTGTTCCGTCTTTTTTCAAATCTAAATCCAAACCCATGTCAAATGGGTATAATAGTGTACAAATCATATTTT
>DMMW01000033.1:10669-11544 GCA_003452965.1 Elusimicrobiota bacterium | reverse complement strand
ATCACAGACTGGATTGCCACGAGCCAATAAATTGGCTCTCGCAATGACGTCTTAACTATCCCGTTAGAGAATTAGGCCACTGATTTTGTCAGTAGAATTCTCTAACGGGTATATTATTTTTTTATGCTAAATCTTCTGCGCCTATCGTTTTCTTTTTGCCTTCCGCTTTTACTTTCTCTATAGATGCTTTTATTATGCCGTCTACCTTTGTTGATAATGCTTCTATATAGTCCTTGCCGGTTCTTAAGCCAGCTTCTTTACCCATTTTTTTGATTTTGGATACGACAACCAATGTTTCAGCCACTTTTATCACCCCCCTTTTTGTTAGATTAAAACTCTTTTTTTGAAAAGAGTATTGAACATAATATTATACAGACTGTTGAGTAAACAACCGTATAAATAATCGGCACTGTAAAAGAAACGTTGCCGGATTCTAAAAAATCCCTGAAATTCATAAATTGAAAATTGGGTGTAATATAAAAAAATACTTTTAATAATATTTTAAGAAATACATTGGTTATTTTGGATGATAAAAACTTCATTTCGGTACCGAAATGCCCCAGTATCCAGAAAAATATGGTAAATACAATTGATGCAACCGCTGAGGTGGAAAAAAGAGAAAAGAAAAGAGCCAGTGTAGATATTAAAATTATTTTTAATATTATGCCGAATATTGCAATGAAATATTTTAAATCTGTTTCCCAACCTACCGCCTGTAAAAATACAAAATGCAACACCACCATGATTACTAATCCTACAACAACAGTCAATATCATTCCAAAGTATCTGCCTAACATATAATCCATACGCTTTAACGGTCTGGACAATAACAGATAAATTGTTTTTGATTCCACTTCCTCAAGTACAAGGGAAAC
>DMMW01000033.1:9602-10454 GCA_003452965.1 Elusimicrobiota bacterium | reverse complement strand
AGCAATAATACATAAAAAACTTTGTTCCTTATATTTTCTTTAACAGTATATTTTGCTATTGCGATTATGTTGTTCATGTTCTTTTTATCCGATTTACTTTCCTGCATCCGCCTTGTTTATTTCTGAAATAAAGATATCTTCAAGCTTGCCGTGTTCGATTTCTTTTACATTAATTATCCTTAATAATCTTCCTTTATAAATTATTGCTACTCTATCGCATATTTTTTCTGCATCTGAGATTATATGAGATGAAAAGAATATTGTATCGCCTTCCGCATTAAGCTGTAAGATTATCTCCCGCATATCTTTAAGCCCTATTGGATCAAGACCTGAAAACGGTTCATCTAATATGAGAAGTTTCGGTTTGTGCAATAATGCCTGCGCCACCCCGACTCTTTGCAACATGCCTTTTGAGAATTCACCGAGGCGGGTATCCTTCTCAGCTCTGAGCTTAACCAATTCAAGCACTTCTTCTATTCTTTTTTCCAATATTTGGTCGTTGATATGAGAAACTGAACCGTAAAGATGTAGGATTTCTCTTGCTGTCAGATATTTATATAAGTAAGGAATTTCCGGTAGATATCCGATTTTGGATGCTGCTAACAGTGACGGTACTTTTTCTCCAAATACAAAACAGTCGCCTCGGGTTGGGAATAATAAACCTAATAATAGTTTTATCGTGGTAGTTTTTCCGCTGCCGTTAGGACCCAGAATACCGAATACCTCGCCCTGAACAATTTCAAGATTCAGGTTATCTACCGCAAGAAATTTTTTGCTGCGGATAAGCCGTTTCTTTACATATATTTTGGTAAGATTTTTTATTTCAATAGCATTCATATTAAAGTCGGTATA
>DMMW01000033.1:3379-9489 GCA_003452965.1 Elusimicrobiota bacterium | reverse complement strand
AGTATACAGTTCAAAATCAAAAACAATAATTCTTTCAAATACTAAATCTGTATTCTGAGTACTGTGTCCTGCCTTTTTATATTTCTTTTTTTATTGCGTCCAGAGCAACCATTACATCGGTTTCTGCACAGAAACCAAGATGACCTATACGGAATATTTTTCCTTTTAGTTCTTCTTGCCCGCCTGCTAATATAACATCGTATTTCTCCTTTATTTTTTTTCTTAAGTCGTCGGCACCAACACCGTTAGGCGGAAATACTGCGGTAACAGCACAAGAGGCAATATCATCCGAAGCAAGTAATTGTAATCCCATAGATTTTAAGCCGTTTCTTGTTAAGTCTCTTAGTTTCTTATGGCTTTCAAATACATTTTCAAGACCTTGTTCTTCCAACATTTTTATTGCCTCTTCCAAACCATAGTAAAGTGATACCGGCGGAGTAAACGGATTCTGACCTTTGTCAGCCCAATCTTTCATTGATTTGAAATCCCAGTAAAATCTCGGCATTTTAGCTTTTGCATAGTATTCCCATGCCTTTTTTGAGAATGATACAAATGAAAGTCCCGGTGGAAGCATAAACGCTTTTTGTGAAGCTGCGACAACGACATCCAGCCCCCATTCATCTGTCCTTAAATCGGCTGTGATTAAACCGGAGACCGAATCAACTACTACTAACGCATCATATTTTTTAATTACTTCTGCCAATGCTTTTACATCATTTAATACACCGGTTGATGTTTCGTTTTGTTGAAAAAATACCGCTTTATATTTTTTTTCTTTTAATTTCTTTTCAACAGTGGTTATATCGGCTGCTTTTCCGCGTTCAAATTTTATTTCATCAACATTGGCACGATATGCTTTTAATATTTTTACAAATCTTGAACCGAATGCGCCTATGTTTAATACGAGGACATCATCGCCTTCGGAAAGGATGTTTACAATAGCCGCTTCCATTCCGCCTGTTCCGGAAGACGGTATTATGAATAAATCATTGTTTGTTTTAAAACATTTCTTTGTGCCCGCCGTAACATTTTTTAGCATTTCGGTAAATTCAGAACCTCTGTGGTTTATCATTTCCCTTACCATTACCCGCAAAATTCTTTCGGGTACCATTGTAGGTCCCGGAATCATTAAATACTGTTTCTGAATCATATTTAACTCCTTTTTTTGAAATTTTTNNGCCGCAGGGTATCAATCTATAACCCCGCACAGTTTTTAGCCCCCCTAGTTTTACTACGTAAAACTGACAGGGGGGACTGGCGCAAAACTAGTCGTGGGGGTACTTGTTTTGCATTCATCCCTGCATCAAGATGCAGGGTTTTCTGCGAAAAAGTATAAACAAAATTTCTGATTACGCAGATTTCCTAAATGTGTTATTTTAAGCTAAGAGTTTTTTCAATGACTTCATCCATCGTTTTCACTGGAATAAATTTTATTTTATCCTTGACTTCTTTTGGTATTTCTTCCATGTCTTTTAGATTTTCATATGGAAATAATATCGTTTTTATTCCGGTCCTGTATGCGGCAAGCACTTTTTCTTTAAGACCGCCTATTAATAAGACCCGCCCTCTTAATGTTATTTCGCCTGTCATTGCAATATCTTTTTTTACCGGCTTGTTCGTTAATACCGAAAGAACTGCAGTCGCCATTGTTATTCCTGCTGAAGGACCGTCTTTGGGTATTGCACCCTCAGGTATATGAATATGAATATCTTTTGTTTTGAATATTTCATCTTTTATTTTAAATTTTTTCGCATTTGACCTGATGTAAGATAACGCCGCCTGTGCAGATTCTTTCATTACATCTCCGAGTTTACCGGTTAATGTAAGCTGTCCCTTGCCGGTCATCATAGAAACTTCTATGGATATAGTGTCACCACCAAATTCAGTCCATGCAAGACCTGTAGCTATACCAACTTGGTTTTCGGATTTAACGTCGGCATGATATTTAGGTATACCCAAGTATTTTTGAACATTTTTTTCGATTACCTTTACGATGCCTTTTGTTTTTTCGTGGACTATCTGTTTTACTACTTTTCTTACGACATTTGCAATCTCTCTTTCAAGATTTCTAACTCCGGCTTCAAGCGTGTATTCTTTTATTATGTATTTTATGGCATCATCGGAAATATTAATCTGTTTTTCTGTAACGCCGTGTTCTTTTAATTCTTTTGGAATAAGAAATTTTCTTGCAATATGAACTTTTTCCTCTTTTGTGTAACCGGCAAATCTTAATATTTCCATTCTATCAACAAGTGCAGGCGGTATTGAATAGAGCGTATTGGCAGTCGTTATGAACATTACATCTGAAAGATTGAAATCAACTTCCATATAATGGTCTGAGAACGCAAAATTTTGCTCCGGATCCAATACCTCAAGAAGCGCTGCTGCCGGATCACCCCGAAAATCCATACCCATTTTATCTATTTCATCCATCAAAAAAATAGGATTTTTAGACTTTGCTTTTCTTAATGATTGTAATATCCTGCCCGGTAATGCGCCTATATATGTTCTTCGGTGTCCTCTTATTTCCGCTTCGTCACGAACACCACCTAAAGAAATCCGCACGAATTTTCTACCCAAGGCGCGTGCTATGGATTTTGCTATGCTGGTTTTACCGGTGCCGGGCGGTCCGACAAAACATAAAATAGGACCTTTCATTTTTTTTGTCATTTTACAAACAGCAAGATATTCTATTATTCTTTCTTTTACTTTTTCAAGACCGTAATGGTCATCTTCAAGGATTTTTTCTGCGTGTTTCAAATTGAGATTATCATCCGTTTTTATTGACCACGGCAACGCGATAAGCCAATCAATATAAGTTCTTATTACCGTAGCTTCCGGTGAAAAAGGCATCATTTTTTCAAGCCGCGATAGTTCTTTGAATGCGACACTTTCGGCTTCTTTGCTCATTTTAGCGTCTTTTATTTTCTGACGAAGTTCGTCCAGTTCTTTTGCATAATCGTCTTTTTGCCGCAATTCCTTCTGAATTGCTTTCATTTGTTCCGTAAGATAGTATTCTTTCTGGGATTTTTCTATCTGGGTGCGTACTCTGGACTGTATTTTCTTTTCTATATTTAATATTTCAAGTTCGCTGTTTAATATTTCTATTATTTTGTTAAGCCGTTGCTCAGGACTAATAATTTCAAGAACCTCCTGCTTCTGAGGATTTTTTACTATTATATGTGCTGCAATCATGTCGGCAAGACGACCCGGCTCCTCAATTGAATTCAACGCTGTAACGGTCTCATATGAAAAACGTGGATTTAATCCGACATACCGCTCAAAAAGCGTTATTGTCTGTCTCATCAACGCCTCAATATTAGGTGTCTTTTCAATTATCATTTCCAGCTTTTCTATTCCAACTTCAATATATCCCTTTTGGGTTAATTTAAAATTATTTATTTTTCCTCTTACAAGCCCTTCTATCAAAATTTTTGCGCTACCATCCGGCATTTTTAAAAGCTGCAGAACTTCGGCAATAGTGCCTGTTTCATATATTTCGTCTTTGGTTGGGTCTTCAGTTTGAATTTTTTTCTGTGCTGAAAGAAATATTATGCGATTGCTTGCCATAGCCTCATCCAGCGCTTTTTGTGATCTTTCCCTGCCGACAACCAATGGCAATACCATATACGGAAATATTACAATATCCCTTACCGGTAAAAGCGGCAACGTATCAGGAATTTGTAAAGTTCTATTATTATTACTATTCATAAATTGCTCTCCCATAAATCCTCGCGTTATGTCAAAACTTAACCCGCCACCCCGTTACTCTCTCTTATGTTCGTTCCACTATTACCGCATCTACTATACCATAATTCTTTGATTCTTCCGCCGTCATAAAAAAGTCTCTATCTGTATCTTTTTCTATTTTTTCAAGCGATTGTCCTGTATGATGCGACAGTATATCGTTTAACCGTGATTTTACTCTTAATATTTCTTTTGCCTGTATTCCTATATCCGTCGCCTGTCCCTGAACACCACCCAAAGGCTGATGAATCAATATCCGTGAATTGGGCAGTGCAAATCTTTTACCTTTACTACCTGCTGCAAGCAGAATTGCGCCCATAGAGGCTGCTTGTCCGATACATATTGTTGATATTTCAGGTTTTATAAATTGCATGGTATCATAAATTGCCATACCAGCTGTAACTAAACCGCCGGGACTGTTTATGTAAAGTGATATTTCTTTTTCGGTATTTTCGGATTCAAGAAATAGAAGCTGCGCTATTATTATATTAGCTAAATCGTCGTCTATCGTAGAACCGATAAAAATAATTCTGTCTTTTAAAAGCCGCGAGTAAATATCATATGCACGTTCGCCGCGTGGCGATTGTTCAACGACCATAGGTATAAGGTTGGCTTTCATCGGTTAAACCTCCTTGATTTTAGCATTATTCAGTAATAAGTCAAACAGTTTTCGTTCTTTTATTTGAAGCGAAATATAATCGTGATACTTGCCGTAATTTTCGGATACTTTCTTATCGCCACCCGACATTTCTTCTATTTTTTTGTTTATCTCTTCCAGAGTTACGTCAACATTTTCATCTTTTGCGATTCTTGATAATATAAATGATACACGAACTGTTTTTTCCGCTTCGACCTTATATTTATCACGCATTGCGGGAATAGATTTTTTAAATTCTTCTTCGTTGAAACTACGGTTGGAAACAAGGTACTGTTTTGTTTTTTCTATTGAACGGTTTATCTCATCTTCAACCAAAGATTCCGGAATATCAAAGTTATTTGATTTTAACAGCGATTCCACAATCTGATTTTCCATTTCCTGCCTTGTTTTTTCTTCTTCCGCTTTAACAAGTTCTTCCTTTATTTTTTCCCGCAGCTGATTGATGTTTTCATGCCCCATATCTTTTGCAAATTCATCGTCGATTTCTTTCACAATTTTCTTTTTAATGGATTTTACCTTAATATTAAAAGTCGCCTTTTTATCTTCAAATTTCGTATCTATTGTTTTACTATCGCCGGCTTTTAGACCTACAAGTCCCGAGGCAAATCCTTCAGGAAGAGATTTATGCGATAGGTCTATAATCTGGTCCATCGCGGGTTTATCCATTTTCTTGCCGTCAATAGTTCCTTCATAATCGGCAACGAGAAAGTGGTGTGGTTCAATTACAACATCGCCCGCATCCTCCAGTGTTGCTTGCCTATCTTGAAGATTCTTTACTACGTCGTCTATCTCTTTATTTGTAATTTTTTTTACTTTTTTCGTAACTTTTATCTTTTTATAGTCTTTTACTTCAAATTCGGGCGATTGTTCAACTTTCATTTTAAAAGATAATGGTTTACCTTCCTGATAGTCCAAAGGTTCAATTATTGGACTTACAATTGGATGAAACTCTTTTTCTTTAATTATTTTTTCTACGGAATCGGACATTAAATTACGTATCGCTTTGTCCAAAGCGGTTTTTTCATACTCCCTTTTTACAAAATCCATAGGTGCATGCCCTTTCCTAAAACCGTTAATTGATGCATTTTTTTGTATATCAACAAAAACCGATTCAGTTTCTTCTTTAACCTTTTCTGGAGGAATCTCAACTTTTATCTCAGTTGTACATCCCTTTTTGTCTAAAACATCAATTTTAAAACTATCCATATTATCTCCATTTCTTTAACTAAAAGTTACATAGATTTTAAAAAACGATTATTTATCCGCCAACGATTCCCTATCCGCCCCTACCACTAAATCTTCGGTAGGCAAGAAAATTTCCCTGTACGGTCCTAAGCCGTTTGCGTCCACCTACGTTCAAAAGCCGACTTCGGTGGATGAATTTGCCTTATACTTGCCGCGGGAGGGAGTTGAACCCACACCCTATAAGGACACGGTCCTAAGCCGTGCGCGTCTGCCAGTTCCGCCACCGCGGCAAACTAACCTATAACTAATGACCAATAACCTAAAACTGCATTCTAAAGTTTTACTGTTCTATAGATAATCTAATCTTGGAACAAGGTTTTGACAAAATTCCGTAGCGAAAATAATAAAACATCAGAAGGACTTCGTTTTTTTGGGCTGTACAGGAATTGAACCTGTAACCTGACGATTAAGAGTCGCCTGCTCTACCAATTGAGCTAACAGCCCCGACTAAAAATTGAAA
>DMMW01000033.1:662-3065 GCA_003452965.1 Elusimicrobiota bacterium | reverse complement strand
TTTTTTACCAAAAATCTTAATTATTTTTATTTTTTTCTGCAAAATTTATTAAATTTTTTGCAATCCAAGCTTGTCCTAAAGATATCCCACCATCGTTTGTCGGAACCTGTTTGTTGAAATAAACATCAAAACCATCGTTTTTAAGTAATTTAAGCGATTTTTCAACTAATATTTTGTTTTGAAAGACACCACCGCTTAAAATAACCTTGTTTAATTTAAGATTTTTTCTTATCCTGCGGCATATATCCGAAATGATTTTTGCAAGAGTATTATGAAATTTAAGAGAAATTTCATTTTTTGTTTTTTTACTTATTAAATCATTCATAATGCCAATTATCATTTTCTTGGTATCAACATTTTCATTGCAAATTTCATATTCATAACTTCCTGATTTTAAATCCAGTCTTTTATCGGCTAAATATTCCAGTTCTATCGCCGCTTGTGCTTCAAAAGTTACTTCCTGCCTAATACCTATTATAGAAGCAACTGCATCAAAAAGCCGACCGACGGAAGACGTCGATGGGCAATTAATTTTTTTTTCAATCATTTTTCCTATAACTGCCGCATCTCTATTGGGATAGAACTTAATTGCTTCAACTCCAAAAACCGAATATAAATAACTAAAACCTATGCGCCAGATTTCAGTTGTTGCAACGTCACCACCTGGCAATTCAATGTATTTTAGATGATACTTTCTTTGAAAAGTTCCGCCATCAACAATTAAAAATTCTCCGCCCCATATTTTCCCGTCCGTGCCGTAGCCCGTCCCGTCAAAAGATACACCGATTACTTTTTCATTTATATTGTTTTCCGCACAAACGGATGAGACATGCGCATGATGATGCTGAATAGGAAACGCCAGTTCATAGTTATTAGTTCGTAGTTCATCTTTTGCGTATTGAGTGGAAAGATAATCGGGATGTAAATCGTGCGCAATTACTTTTGGTTCTACCTTTAAAATATTTTTCATATTTTCAATAGATTCAATGTAAAATCTGTTTGCTTTTGAATCTTTTAAATCACCAACATATTGAGAAAGATACGCTTCAGTACCGCGTGTTATGCAAAACGTATTTTTTAATTCAGCACCCATAGACAAAATTGATTTTTCCGACTGCTCTGTTTTTAAGCTCCGTCGCCTACCTGCTACTCCGTTCAGTCCAAGCAGTCGCGGAGCCATTTTTATCGGATTTGGCACATAGCCACGGCTTCTACGGATAACTACTAAATCATTTTTATTATGTATTCTTACGATAGAATCATCGCATCTATTAAAAATATCTCTATTATGAAGCAAAAAATAGTCACAAATACCGGAAAGTTCCTTTATGGCTTCATTATTGGTTCTACAAATCGGTTCGTCCTGTTTATTTCCGGATGTCATTACCAATACATCTATTGATTGAATCAATAGATAATGTAACGGAGTATAAGGAAGCATAACACCAAGTGAATTATTGTTGGGCGCAACCAACTTAAAAGTTCGTAGTATTTTCTTCAAAAGCACGATTGGCCTTTCGGGCGATTTTAAAATATTTTCTTCAGCTTTTGATACAAAACAGTATTTTTTTATAGTTTCAATGTTCGGCATCATTACAGCAAACGGTTTATCAGGACGATTTTTTCTTAAACGAAGTTTTTTTACCGCATGTTCATTCGCCGCATCACAAGCAATATGAAATCCGCCGATACCTTTTACCGCAATAATCTTCCCCTTTTTAAGCAACTCTATCGTTTTTTCAATAGCATCATTCCCAGTACTTAAACTTTTTACTTCTAACTTTTTACTTGTCACTAATTCTATATTCGGTCCGCAATCCCAACAAGCGTCCGGCTGGGCATGAAATCTTCTATCCGCAGGATTATTATATTCATTCTTACAATTTTTGCACATCCTAAAATCCTGCATAGTAGTATTTTTTCTATCATAGGGAACATTATTTATTATAGTAAACCTTGGACCGCAATTAGTACAATTTATAAACGGATACATATACCTACGGTCATTCTCATCAAAAAGCTCTTTACTGCAATCGTCACAAATTGAAATATCGGGTGAAATATCCAGCGAAGTTTCTTTATTTGATATGCTTTTTTTAATTATAAATTTCTTGTCAAACTTGGATTCAATTTCTTTAACTGAAATTCTGCTAATCCGCGACAACTTTGGCGATTGCGTTTTTATTTTCTTTAAAAAACTATTTATATTTTCATTTTTCCCTTCAACTTCCACTACTACTCCGTCATTTGTATTTAAAACAAAACCTTTTAACTTTTCCTGTAAAGCATAGCGGTATATTGCCGGTCTAAAACCGACCCCCTGAACCCTTCCGGAAATGGTTATTTTAATTCTTTTCATTTAAACAATGATTACAGAGATTTCTAAAAGCGATTATATAGATT
>DMMW01000033.1:0-657 GCA_003452965.1 Elusimicrobiota bacterium | reverse complement strand
TCTTGAATTACTCTCTACCCTTTTACCCGCCTTCGCAGAAAGCCACGGGTATAAACCCGTGGACGCCCGTCCTCCGCCGTAGCAGTACTACTGCCACGGAGGATGGAAATGCGAAAAGGGTATCCGCCGACGATTCAGTGGCGGATATGCTTCGGCGGGTTTCGCCGAAGTATGTGAAGATGCCACGGCTGTAAAGCCGTGGAGCTTCACCCGCAAGCGTTCATTCGCCTTCAATAAAATTCACATAAACATCTTTACCGGAAATTATCTCTATGCTTCGGTTACTACAGGATGGGCAACAAAGAAACATCTCTTTAGGAGTAAAACCTTGCGAACATTTTTTACATATTGCCGCAACTTTTTCATTAACTATTTCCAGTTTACAACCGGCAGCAATTGAATTCGGGAATAAATGGTCAATAAAAGAATGCTTTAAAAAATCCTCTTTAATACCAGAAGCTTCGCCAAGTTTTATAGAAATTTTTGTGATTTTTGTAAGTTTATTCTTTTTCGCGTTTTGCAAAACAATTTCAAATAGATTTTTCGCTATCCCTAACTCATGCATAAATATCATCTCCTTCTGTTATATTGAAAGCGTTGAAAAAGTACTCTCGCCAGAGTTCGGCACGGCTTGCGATGTCTCGCCCTTGGGCGGAC
>DMMW01000081.1:88435-89496 GCA_003452965.1 Elusimicrobiota bacterium | reverse complement strand
ATATGCATCTACAACTGCGGGATCGTATTTGATATCCTTTTGGGATTCAATGGTTTGCTTTATTTTTTCATCAGAAGAATTGTAAATTCGCATATCTTCGACTGATTCTATAAAAGATATTATTCTGGCACCTATCGGGATAGCATCCTTTTTCAGATTTTCCTGCGGATAACCTGAACCGTCATACATTAGATGATGATATTTGATAAGTAATGCGGAATTTTTTAATAGATTTATATTTTTTATCATTTCATAACCGGCAATTGGATGCACTTTATCAATAGAATGGTCGAATATGGAGTAATCGGAAGAACTAAGAAAACCAACATCATGCAGAAGTGCTGCATAATAGATGTCTTTGTAAAGAGAGCCGCCTATATTTAATTCTCGGGCTATAGCGGTTGACTGTTGAGCTACCTTGAACGAATGTCCGGACAATTTACTGTCTTTTGATTCAAAGGAGTTGGTCAATATTTCAAATATATTTGCAAAAAAGTTCTGCTGGTCGGAAATGTTTCTTGCATTTAGTATCGCAACTGCCGCGAAATTTGATAAACTTGCCAGTACCATTTTATCTTCTTCGGTAAATTGAGAGCCATCATTTTTATTGAGCACTTCAGCAACACCTATAAGTTCATTATTGACAATCAAAGGCACGCACAAGATGGATTTGGTTCTGAATCCTGATTCCGAGTCAATTTTTCCTGTGAAACGCGGATCGGTGCTTACATCCTGTATTATAAGAGATTCTTTGTTTTTGGCAACCCAACCGGCTATACCTTCACCAACCGGTACTTTTAGTTTTGTCAGTACCGTCCCCTTATCACCGCTGGCAACTTTAAAGAAAAGATTCTTACCGTCTTCGTCCAATAGCATTATTGAAGATGCCATTGTGTTTGTAAGTTTTTCGGCAGCTAAACCGATTTTTTTGAGTGCGGAATCGACATCCAAGGTTGAAGTTATAGTCCGTGCGATTTCGAAAAACTCGTTAAAATTAGAATTTTTTTCAGCCATATTTATACTCCCATTATATAGTACTCAGGATACAGGATACAGGATAC
>DMMW01000081.1:82902-88349 GCA_003452965.1 Elusimicrobiota bacterium | reverse complement strand
GGATACAGGATACAGGATACAGCCGAAAATCAGTACACAGGATACAGTTTTTAATAATTTAGAAATCTGTATACTGAGTACTGCCTGCCCGCCTACTCCGCCGGTTGGCGGATTAGTGGCGGGTATTCTGTTTACTGCCTCAATTGGCTGCAGCCATGACTTCTTCAAAAGTCGTCATCCCCATTGTTACTTTTACAAGACCGTCTTCAACAAGAAGACGCATGCCGTGTTTTACAGCCAAATCTCTAATCGGTCCGACTGATACCTCTTTAATGCAAAATCTGCGCATTTCTTCGTTCATTACCAGAAGCTCATGTATGGCGGTTCTGCCTTTCATGCCTCTGCCACCACATTTCGGACAACCGCCCTGATGCATTTTCATAAATGTTGCGTTTGAATAATCTATTTTATGCTGTTCCAACATTTTAAATAATTCTTCCGGCGGATTTGGCTCCGGTTCTTTGCAGTTTTTGCATAATGTGCCTATCAGACGCTGGGCAAGAATACATTCAGTTGTGTTTGCGACAAGAAATGTGTGTATTCCCATTTCAGAAAGTCGTGATACTGCAGAAGGCGCATCATTAGTATGGATAGTTGATAAAACAAGGTGTCCTGTCATCGCGGCTTCCATTGCGATTTGTCCAGTTTCTTTATCTCGAATTTCGCCGACCATTATTATATCGGGATCCTGTCTTAAAAATGATCGCAGTGCCATACCAAAATCAAAGACTTTATCACCCATTTTTAAATCAGGGTTTACCTGTACCTGCACAACACCGTCTAAATTATATTCAACCGGGTTTTCTGCCGTTAAAATTTTTTCTGCCGGATCCCTTACTGCAGCAAGCGCAGCTGAAAGCGTATAGGATTTACCACTACCGGTAGGACCACATACAAGTATTAGCCCATATGGTTTATCAAGAGATACTAAAAATTTTTCTATTGTGTCGGGTAAGAAACCTAATTGTTCAAGCTTAGCGGAAGAACCTGACCTATCTAAAATTCTCATGACCGCACTTTCACCATATATAGTCGGAACTATGTTTACACGGAATTCGATTGGCTTCCCCCTTGCTTTTACCTGAATTCTACCGTCTTGAGGAACTCTGCGTTCAGTAAGGTTCATTGTGCCTGACATTATTTTTATTTTTGCAATTAATGCCTGTTTAAAACTCATTGGTATTTTGAAAGTTGCGCGTCTTAAATTGCCATCTACCCTATAACGAACAGCAAACTTTTTTTCAAATGGTTCAATATGAATATCGGATGCCTTTAGACGCATAGCTTCTAAAATAATTGCATTAACAAGTTTTTCAACTTCGGGTGCCGAAGTATCTACTTGCATTATATCTGATGATTCTTCTATGTTTTTATCTACCTGTATTTCATCACCTGAATCCAATCCTGCAATTAATTCTGCTGTAAGTTCTTTTGCATCATCCGCAAGCTCGGCAGCAGAAGCTGCTGTTACAGTTGCTTCCGGTTTTTCTTCGTCTTCTGCCTGTGATGCAGCTTCTTCGGCACCGTAAATCTTGTCAACAACCGCTTTAATATCTTCAGGAAATGCCAGGTAAGGTTGGACCTGGAAACCCGTTCTCAAATTGATATCTTCAACTGCAAATAAGTCGCGAGGCTCAGCCATTGCGACAAATAAAATGTTTTCTTCTTTTGCAAAAGGAATCGCATTGTATCTTTTGACCGATTGTTTCGGAATAATTTTGGCAACTTCCGAATCAATATCCATTATAGACAAATCTATCGCTTTTACAGCCCATTCACTTGACAAATATTTTAATAACTGTCCTTTTTCAACAAGTTTTAAATCAAGCACACTTTGCTGAAAAAGCGAACCGCTTTTTTTAGATTCCTCTTCTACTTTTGCAATCTGTTCTTCAGTTAGAATCTTTTTATCAAGAAGTATTTCTTTGCATGATTTTTTCCTGCCAACCGCTTGAGCCATTTTTCTCACCCCTTTTAATTCCGTTAGAGAACTATTTAGTTTTTATTATCTTATTAAAAAATATATAATGCATCTCTAACGGGACAAGTTAGTCTTTACTTGATACTCTTAAGACTTCCTTGAGTGTTGTTACTCCAGCAAATAATTTTCTTAAAGCATCTTTCCTGATAGTTGACATATTGTTATGTGTAATCGCATAATCTTTTATTTCCTGGGCACTCGCCCTTTGAACAATAAGCTCTCTTATGCTATCCGATATATCCATTATTTCATAACAACCGATTCGCCCCACATAACCCGTATTCATGCATTTGTTACATCCTTTTGCAAAATATAATGTAACCTTTTCAGTATTTGGAGGATAAAACACCGATGTGTCTATTCCCATTTCGTTAAGTTTTTGTGCCATCCATTCTATAGGCTGGCGGCAATCCGGGCATAAACGCCTAACCAATCTCTGTGCTACTGACATTATAAGGGTTGATGAAATAAGGAATGGTTCTATACCCATATTAATTAATCTGGTTATAGCACCGGCAGAATCGTTCGTATGCAGAGTAGATAAAACTAAATGTCCGGTTAACGCAGCATTGATTGCGATTTCAGCTGTTTCGGTATCTCGAATTTCGCCGACCATTATTACATCAGGATCTTGTCTTAAAAATGACCTAAGCGCATTGGCAAAACTAAAACCAATATCACTTAAACATTGCGCCTGATTTATACCCTGTATCACGTATTCTACAGGATCTTCAATCGTTACGATATTTATATTTCGGCTATTTATTGTTGTTATTGTGGAATAGAGCGTTGTCGTTTTACCACTCCCTGTCGGACCTGTAACTAAGATTATACCGTAAGGCGTCTTTATTCTTGCCTTGTATAGTTCAAGTGCTTCGGGTTCTATACCCAACCTTCCCAAATCAACACAAAGCGAACCGGGATCCAAAATACGAATAACCGCTTTTTCACCGTGAATCGTAGGTAGAATTGATATTCTTAGATCTATTTCTTTATCGCTAAATCGTATCTTTATCCTACCGTCTTGCGGAAGCCGACGTTCCGCTATGTCAAGTTTCGCCATTATTTTTATTCTCGAGATAACCGAATTTTGTAACTTTTTAGGTAATGCCGGCTGATCGTATAAAACACCATCTATCCTGTAACGCAGATACATACCGCGTTCGTACGGTTCCAGGTGAATATCGCTTGCCCTGGCTTCAACAGCCCTCATCATTATTTCATTTACAACTTTTACGGCAGGCGCCTGATCTTCTGACCTTCCTATTTCCTCATCTTTAACTACTTCCAGTTTATCGGCATCGTCACTAAGGGTTGCTTCCGAATAAATACCGGTAATCATTTCTTCAAAACTTTTTTTAGCGTGTGAATCAAAATATTCGCCTATATCAGCCGCCATTGTTAACTTCGGCACAATATTTTTATTTCCAGATATATGCTTCAAATCATCAAATATAACTTCGTTCAAGGAGCTGGTCGCAATGTATAAAGTACTGCCGTCTTTTGATACTGCGACAGGCACTATTTTATTCTTAAATGCATAATCGTACGGCACCATATTTTCCACTTCTTTAGGAATAACCAAATCGTCCTTTAAGCGAATAAATTCCAAATTTTTTGATTCGGCAAGGGCTCGCATAAAATCTTCTTCGGAAATATAACCCAGCTCAATCAGTACTTTCCCTAATTTATGCTTTTTCTCTCTTTGTACCAATAGCGCTTCTTGAAGCTGCTCCTGACTGATTTTATTTCTTGTAATTAAGATTTGACCTAATCTAGCCATCTATCCCCCCGATATAACTTCCGATGACATTAGGAAGTGACATTATGACACAGTCTCTATACACAGATTTTTTCTTTGAATTTTAATCTGTGTAAGTGTATTTCTTAAAAGGATTTCAATTCGAAAACAAAATTACTATTCACACCCTCTGTATTAATATTAGTGAGTATTGGTTTATATTTTGCCTTAATTATCTGCAACCGATAAGTCCCGGCTTTTAATTTGATTTTTACCGGAGAATTGCCTACATACTGGTCATTATCCGCAAAATATATTTTTGCATCCGATGGTTTGGTTTCTATGCTTATCTCTTTTTCCAATATACCCAATAGTTTATAATTCTTTTCTTTCCCACTATCCGATACTTCCATACTCCACAAATTTCTGTCCAGATTATGCTTGCTTTCCGATAAGTCGATATTACATCTTCCTTTATCTACGGAAGTATCATCAACCTTGTTGCTCCCGATATCCATAAAATTTTCTTTGGACAACTTGATTGCATACTGTTTTTGTTCCAACAAAATAGACGTAGGAGTTATTAAACCCGAATTTTTACCGTTTATATAAATTATCGCTCCCTTCGGTTTTGAATCAATTTCAACTTTATTTTTTACTACAATAGGCTTTGATGATGTCAGCTTCAGATTAAGAAGTATTGAATTTTCCGTTTTGTTGTTTATCTCTATATTGGTATTTAAAGTCTCATATTTTGTCTTTGATATTCTTATACGGTGTGTTCCGGTTTTTAATTTAACTTTTACCGGAGTGGTTCCTATATACTCATCACTGTCTGCAAAATATACTTTAGCACTGCTCGGATTTGTATTTAAATTTATTTCTTTTTCTAATGTACCGAATAGTTTATAACTTTTTTCTTCATCCTGTTTTATTACTTCAAAATTCCAGTAACTCTTATCAAAATTATGTTTACCTTCGGAAAAATCCAAATTACATCTTATGGAAGAAAAATTGTCTTTTAATAATCTAATAGTATAGACTTTTGTTTCAAGATCTAATACAGCCGGTGTTTTCTGATTTATCTTTTCGCCATTTATAGTAATGGCGGCTCCGTCAGGATTTGAATTGATTTCTAATTTGACTCCCAACTTCCTTAGATTAATAACAAATTTTTTGTCATCTTTACTTTTAATTTCAATTTTCCTTTCAACTGATTTATAACCTTCTTTTGTTATATTAAAACGATATTCTCCGGCTTTTAATTTTATATTTAATGGAGTGTTGCCTATAAATTGACCGGTTTCCGCAATAAATAACTTCGCACCAGTCGGGTTGGTTTCAATGCTTACTTCTTTTTCCAATATACCCATTAATTTATAACTCTTTTTTTCACCCTGACCTTTTGTTTCTAATTTCCAGTAGTTTACATCAATATTATTTTTCTCATAAAACAAATCCATACTGCATTCAATAGGTTCAAATCCTTCCTTTGCCAATTTAATATTGTACATCTTGGCTTCTAAAGACATTATAATGGGCGTAACAAAACTCTTTTTTTCAGAATTAATATATATATCCGCACTTTCAGGAATGGATTCTATTTCTAATTTGATTTCAAACGGTATTATAATTTCTACTGTACCGCTTTTGGCTCTGATTTTTTTTCTATTGATTACAATTTCACGTTCCACTTCGCTAAAACCTTCTTTTGAAAGAACTAAT
>DMMW01000081.1:78855-82687 GCA_003452965.1 Elusimicrobiota bacterium | reverse complement strand
GGCAAAAACGTACGTTTAATAAATTTACCGAATGGAGTTACACCATGCGGGATATCGATAAATAACATAAATACCAAAAACAATGTTATTATTACGGATTTAAATAGAACTTTAGGATTTATTTTTATTTTTATTTTAGGTAAAGCAGGAGGAGCTATTTTAATTTTAAATTTAAATTTGAGTTTTAAAGCAGCAATTTTCTTGTTTATTATTTCAGATATTTTTACTTTTGGTTTGTCTGGAACAGTTTTTTTCTGCTGAGCGGAAACGGTTTTTTCAACTCCTCTGTTTTTAAATCTATCTTGTTTTACTTCGGCAATCTCAGATTTATCTGAAGAATCCTCAAAATTAGTTACAAACATCGGTGCTTTTCCCATTTCAAATTCTTCGGTGATATTTATCTTGGATACCATCTCTTTTGAGGTTATTTTTTCCGTTTCGTCTGACGATTGAAAATCTGGAAAAAGTTTAACGATAAATCTTAACAGATCATCCTGCCTTTTGCCGAATTTAATACTTGACATAAAAGCTGAATATTCCAGCAAGAATTCTTTGGCTACTTGATATCTTTTGGCGGAGTCTTTTGCAATAAGTTTGCCGATAAACAACTGTAAGTTGGAAGGTATTTTGGAAATATCCGGCTCAATTTTCAATATATTTTCTTTGGTTTGATACTCATCTTTACCCTTGAAAGGATTGAAACCTGTTAAAAGCTCATAAAATAGAATGCCTAAGGAAAATAGATCAGCACGCCCGTCAATATGCTTATTCTCAATTTCTTCAGGAGACATATAATTGCATTTTTCTTTGTGTTTGCCTTTTATCGGACTCCTGTGAGAATGTAATAGTATTCTGCTTATTCCGAAGTCGGTAAGTTTAACGGAAGCGTCTTTATAAATTATTATGTTGGCGGGCGATACATTAAAGTGAAAGACACCGTTAAAAGAATTTATATTTTTGTCTTTAAATTCATGGGCATAACACAGCGCCTGGGTTATTTCATATATTATTTTCAGAGTCAATTCATATGGTAATAGCGTTTCTATCTCTTTGCATTTTTTTAATAATGTAGATAAATCCTTGCCGTGGGCATATTCCATCATAATGTAACATATATTGTCTACGCTTTTAAAAAAATCATATACCGGTAGTATATTCTTATGTTTTAACCTGGAAGATTTTATTATTTGTTGATACAAAGAATGAGATACTTCTTCGCTTGTGGTTATAAAAGGATGTATTTTTTTTACTGCAATCATCTTTTCCAAATTATAATCCCATGCTCGGAAAATTGTCGCAGTTTCATTTGAAAATATTTCTTTTAATAAAAGATATCTATTGCGGATTAATTCTTTGTGCATAATTTTATTTAATACAGCTCTCTATTGACACTTTATTTCATTTGCTAAGGTAATCATCGCCGATTATCTGTAAACAGTATTCTTTCTTCTTTATAGCTTCTATGTTTTCGCTGTCTATATCAAGTATAGTGTTAAAACATTCCAGGGACTCTTTTACCTTGTCCAACGTTAATAAACAACATCCTTTTTGATACAGGGCTTCTATGTTTTTCTTGTTAAGAGATAATGCTAAATTATAAGATTTCAAGGCTTCTTCATACCTGCCCAGCCAAAACAGCGAATTGCCTTTCGTTATCCATATTTGCGGATCACTGATAACATCCGTTTTTAGAAGCAGGCTTATTACAGCATCTATAGTTTTAAGGGATTCATCATATAATTTCATATTATTCAGACATATTGCTTTTAACGGCAACCATTTTGCATACATCGCAGTTTTTTCGGCACTCATTATATCGGGAAAAACAAAATTTGTTCCTAAAACCAGATTGTAGTTGTCAATAGCCTCTTTATATCTTCCTATTAAATGCAAATTATATGCTTTCCTAAGCAATATCTGCTGATCTTCCGGATTGCTTTTAAGATAAATATCAAAATTTTCTATCGCCTGCCCGTAATTTTTCATTTTTTCCAGTACAATAGCTTTTTCATAATAAATTCTCGGCTCAGTGATATTCGCTTCCATTGCTTCATCACACGCTTTTAGAGCTTGCTCATAGGAACCAAGATTTATCAAGCAACTGATTTTTTCAAACCAACTTTTACTATCCTGATTAAAAGAATATTTCATGGCATTATCAAAACTTCTTATTGCTTCGTGATATTTTTTGAGCACTACCAAAGCCATTCCTTTTTCAAACCATATTTTGTGATTATCCGGTGATGCCCGCAAAGCTTGTTCAAAACAGAATGCGGCGTCTTCATATCTTTTCAAAATCACGAGAACTTTCCCCTTGCTGTATAATACATTGGGATTGTCCGCTTTAACGCTTAATGCCTGGTTAAAAAAAGTTATTGCTTGTTCATAACTTTTTAAAGTAACCAAAATTTTACCTTTATTGGCTAACGCCATATAATCACGTGGAGAAAATTTAATAACCTTATCAAATGATTCTATGGCTTCTTTATGTTTTGCTAAAACATTCAATGTTAATCCCCTGTTATACCATATCCTTGAATCATTTTGTTCGTTTACTATCGCTTTATTATAAGCCTCAAGAGCTTCGTTATATTGCTGAAGTCTATAGTATGAACATCCTTTGTTATACAAAGCAAGGTAATTATTCGGTTCATTTTTTAATACTTTGTCATAACATTCAATAGCGTCCTCATGCTGTTGAAGCATAGCCAAACAAACACCTTTATTAAGCCATGCATTATTATTATTCATATTATATTTAATTAGATTGTTATAACATTCAATTGCATCTTTATACGAACCTGTAATTTGCAAACAAACACCCTTATTAAACCATATCTCTATATCGGAAGGAGAAATATTCAATGCAGTATCGTAGTGTTTTATCGCTTCATTATATCTTTCTAATTTTTGCAGACAAAAACCGGCGCCTTTCCAACCCAAAATATCCTTTGGATTATATTTAGCATGTTCTAAATATTGAACCAATGCATCTTGATAACGACCGTCTCTTTTTAATGCTTCAACTTTCTTAAAATTCATATAATTTTAGTATTCTACTTCTATTGCACATATTTTATCTATATTTTGCTGAATGTATTTAGCATCTTTTGAATCAATTTCTCTGAATTTGATTCTATATATCCGTTTCCACCTCTCTGAATTCATTCCGATTATTTCACCTGAAATAATAATAGTCTTTTCCTTAAATTTATAATTTATGTTCACTTTTGTATTAACAAAAATAAAAACATCGGATTTAAGAGCTATTCCTTGTGTGCCGATATCCACTAATTCTCCATCTCCCTGATATTCTCTTTCAGGCATTTTATATAATTTAGCCAATATACTAATAGTTTTTCTGTTTTTTTCTCTTTTTTCGGTTGTTTTTTGTCCTTGTATTATGAATTGTTTCAAATACTGCTGAAGAATGTACTGTTCGAGTTTGAGTTTCAAAAACTGAGGCATTTCAACAAATTTCAAGCCATAGTTATTATCAACCCTCCCCTGTTCGGCTCTAACAACTTCCGCCTTAATAGTCAAGAATTCCTTGTTTAATACAAATTGAAGGAATATTTCGGTTCCAATATGCAAAGTTGTAACCGATATCATTGACATACCTTCAATAGATATATCAATTATCTTTCCGGAACCTAATGCGGTTATCTGATCCTGAGCAAAAATCTCTACATCAAATTCAGTTCCTTCTCTCGCAGTTTTTCTAAAATTTCTTCCTGTGTTACTATCCATTTTTACAATTTAACTTCAAAATATAAAATTTGAGTTTAATCCCCATTGTTACAAATAAGTAATAGTTTAATCAGACTAAATT
>DMMW01000081.1:77689-78697 GCA_003452965.1 Elusimicrobiota bacterium | reverse complement strand
ATTAGGAATAACAAAACAAGGCTATTTATCCGGTCGTATTTCGTCTGTCTAAGAAATTCCTCAAAAACGACAAATACAGGACAAATCGCTAATCATTTTATAACATTATAAATTAAAACATATTTTTAGATAAAAATCAAGGTTTTTTTACTCTATAACTCCATAAACTATCACACTTTACCACTATTTTGCTTACAATCTATATTCAAGTCGTAATTCCCATCTGTTCAAATAAGAACCGGCCGTGTTACTATATTGGCTTAAAGAATCGGTTGAATACAAAATATCCTCATTAGATTGCCACTTATTCATAAAACGTGAAGTCAGGTTCACCTTGTTAAAAATTCTATTGGTTATTTGTATCCAATACTGACGGTATTCCTTTCCGATTTCATTTAAGTTCAAATCTACAAATTTTAATTCGGAAGTTAATACCATATTTCTTGTAATATCATAGTTTAGTCTGCCTGACAGCTCATCTTTGGGGATATGTTTTAATGAAGAATTATTTTTTTCTTCGGTATATTTATATCTAAGAATAACTCCGAAAAGATTCGCAGGTTTAAACCTGATTTGTGATGAGGTCGCAATAGTCGTATTTCCTCCATCGCCACTTTTATAAACATCATTGATACTCCACTTTCTGTCAATCTGAAAAATTATATTATTCGAGAATTGCCAATTATAATTAAGATATATTTTTCTATCTACAGAAGCAACACCGTAAATATTGTCGTAAGATAATTCAATATCATTTTCATTTTCTGAAATATATTCCGATTGTTTAAAATAAAATTTTGTTAATATTTTCTTTGACGGTTTTATAACAAACTCTATATAATCCGTATGCCCGCCCAATTGATTGCATAGACTTGACCATGGATTATAAAAATCGTTTTCAGAATATAAATGCGAATATGAAATATTGACTATCCCGATATCCCTACCTGCTTTTATATACCATGCGTTTCCATATTTATTTACCTTGGTAATTTCTCCTGATAAGTT
>DMMW01000081.1:75883-77501 GCA_003452965.1 Elusimicrobiota bacterium | reverse complement strand
AGACCCTATCAGAGTCTCACTCCACTCACTCCACTCACTTCGCTCACTCCACTCACTCCGTTCACTCTGCTCACTTCGCTCACTCCGCTCACTCTGCTCACTTCGCTCACTCCGTTCGCCTTGCGCGCCTTGCGCGCTTATTTTGTAGTATAAATTTGCACCTAACAATCTTTCAGAATATATATCCTCAAGTTTCATATTGTATGTCTTACCATTATCCATAAGAAAATGTCTTGTTGCAGGATAATCGGCTTGAGAATAAAAACCAGTAAAATCAAAATTATTAAAAATTAGTCGTCCGCCTAAACCCTGCATGTACCGCTTTGTGTACCCGTATGTATATTTGTCCGAGATTTCAATACCAGCACTAGAAGAACTATATATAACCGCCTGTATTTCTTCAGAATATATTTGATCCGGATATAATCCTTTATAAGACGGATTAAAAGAATTCCCGAAAGTAAGACCTTGCCCAAAATCCGCACAAAAATTGCCAATGTAAAATCGTTTTAATAATGACCCGTCTTCAAAACCAATATAAACCTTATTTATACGATATCCATACTGGAAGTCACCGCCGGTTAAATTATCGTTCATTTGGTAATAGTTCCTATATCTGGCGTCTCCTTCGGCAATTGCACCGAATCTTAAATTATTTTCTATTCCTGATATGTCTAAGTCAAGAATGTTGTAAGTATTTGGATAGCCTCTTGTTTTTGTTTCTATGTATGGATTAGATTTTGTTTTTAGTAACATCTTGCCTTTTATCTTTTTTTTGGGTATTGTTGCAACGATAAATATTTTGATTCTTTCGTATGTAATCCCATTAATAATATTCATTTCTACCAATTGTTTTATGTTATCAAAATATCCGTTTATATTTCTGTATTCCATTATTTTTTTAGCATCTGAATAACTAATATCCGGTAGCAATTGTAATTGGTAAATATCCGCTGAATTTATATCTATTTTATTGTGATAAATACTTAAATACTGTCTATACATATTATAATTTATCTCTCCGTCCTGATACGCTTGTTCAATATCAAAATCGTTTTCTATCATAGAAATATTTTCGTAATCATATGCAAAAATATGGTTAAAACATAGTAAATAAAAAATTAAAGATAGAATTAATATCTTCATCTTATCGTAGTATTTTTAACGAATCTGATTAGGGTTATAACAAAGAGTTCTTCAAGTGCATTGAAGCATTATGAAACTTTTCCAATCTCTAACGGGATAAATTCATTTCTTGTAATCGGCTTTTACTGTGGTTTTTAAACCACCGCGGAGATTAAAAATTGCTTCAACATACATTGATTTCGGTTTGATTTTCTTTACCAAATCGGCGAGTATTTTATTTACAACGCTCTCATGAACTATGCCGACATTCCTGTAGCTATGTAAATAAAGTTTGAGTGATTTAAGTTCAATACATAATTTATTCGGTATATAAGATATTTTTACATGTGCGAAATCAGGGAGTCCTGACCACGGACAAAGACAAGTAAATTCGTCGGTCTCAACTGTAATATCTATTCTTTTGCCGGTATATTCATATTCCATTGATTCCAATATTTTAGTATCTATTTTATCCATATTTCATTCTCTATAT
>DMMW01000081.1:62927-75766 GCA_003452965.1 Elusimicrobiota bacterium | reverse complement strand
TATAAACATGACATTTCTACTAATCCGCTTACCTGAAAATACCGGTGGCATATATTTTTATCTTTCTATCTCTCTACCCGGCTGCCTTTCTACCTGCCAAAATTATCTTATTCCCATTCTTTTATGAATCTGAGAAATTATAGAAACATTTGTCAGTTTTTCTTCTGCAAGTTTCTTAAACGCTCTTATGACATCAAAAGGCAAGGTTTCAATATTCCTTACAGCTGTAACCGGTTGAAGGACCAACGGAATAGATATATCCGCTTTTTCAATAATTTCAATTGCTCTTTTAAACTCATTGTAAGCCGTTTTTGCCGTTAATACAATTTTAATAAATGTTTTATTTTTTGATATCTTTAAAAATTCTGTGTGCTCTTTCCAATATTCAGCATAACAGGACGACGGCAGTTTAATATCCATTGCGACAAAATCAATAAAATCCGCAATTTTGGAAAATTGTTCATGAAGTATTCCGTTTGTATCTATGTAAATCTTTATTTCTTTTCCTTTAAAATAAGGTACAATCTCCGAAATAAGTTCTGAATGTAAAAGCGGTTCCCCGCCGGTAAAAGATACAATTGAAGTATTTTTAGAATTTTCAAATTCATTTTCTACATGTTTAATAATTTCTTCCGCAGATAAAATCTTCCCGTTTTCTAATGATTGGCTTTCCGGAGTATCGCAATAATCGCATTTAAGATTACATCCGGCAAACCTTACAAAAATCATCGGCGTACCGGCGTAAATACCCTCTCCCTGAACAGATGAAAATATTTCAGAAATTCTGCCTGTCATATATAGGATCTTTTTCCTTTGCCTCTTTGAACCCTTTTGCCCTAAGCAGACAAGAATCACATTTCCCGCATGGATGCTTGCCCCCGGAATAACAACTCCAGGTAAGTCCAAAAGGCACTTTGTATTTTATTCCTAATTCAACTATCTCTTTTTTTGTTTTATATATTAGCGGTGCTTCAATTCTAATATTCCTGTTTATCGTTCCAACTTTAAAAACTTTGTTTAAACTGTCAAAATATTCCGGTCGGCAATCGGGATATCCCGAATAATCAAGCGAGTTTGCGCCTATAAATATTTTTTTTGCCTTTATTGATTCTGCAAAAGACAATGCATAACTTAAAAACACGGTATTACGCCCGGGAACATATGTGGACGGAATTCTTTTCCCGATATTTGCACTTCTATGATACGGTATTTTTTTGCTTTTGTCAATCAAAGAACTGCAACCCCATGGCAGCATTACCTTTATAATTCTAAAATCGCACTTCGCTTTTTCGGAAACTTTCTTTGCAAGCCTAATTTCTTTTTTGTGCCGTTGCCCGTAATCAACAATTAGACATAAACATTTATATTTTTTCTTTGCCAGATATAGCGTTGTCGTAGAATCCAATCCGCCGGATAAAAGTACTATCGCTTTATCTTTCATAATATTTTGAAAAATTTCTTTCCGTTTCCCAAACAATCACTTCAGAAATTTGTAATCTGTTATTTGCAATTTGCAATTTTAATCTATTGTATATATATTTCGCTATGTTTTCTGCAGTGGGATTAGTTTTACTGAAGGGCTTGGTTTCGTTTAGGTATTTATGATCAAATTCTGAAATAATTTTTTTAACCTCATCTTTTAAAACGGAAAAGTCCAAAAGCATTCCTGTTTTATCCAACATTTTTCCACAAACTGTTGCCTCTACTGTATAATTATGGCCATGCAAATGTTCGCATCTTCCTTTATAATTCCTTAAATTATGTGCTGCTGAAAAACTTTCTCTGATAGATATCTCAAACATATTTCCCCTCGATATTCACTTTGGTTACAGTTACTATTTTCTCATTAAGGAACATCTCGCCGAGTTTTTTGAATTTCTGCGGAGCATCTGATACAAAAAATTCTTTGCGCCCTTTTTTGTTACTTGGATTAATTAGATTTTCTTCTTCTAAAATATTTTTGACTTTTTTAGCGACTTCCGAAGCTGAATCAATAAGTTTTATTTTTCTTCCTAAGACCTCATATATTACTTTCTTTAGAAGCGGATAATGCGTACACCCGAGTATAACCGTATCTGCTCCTGAATTTTTTATTGATTTTAAGTATTCAACGGCAATAATTTTACTTGCCTGGTTATTTATCCATCCCTCTTCGGCAAGTGGAACAAAAAGTGGACAAGCATGATTGATTACTTTGATATTTTTATCAAATCTTTTTATATTTTTTTCGTATGCTCCGCTTTTTATTGTTGCCTCAGTACCGATTACTCCTATCTTTTTTCTTTTGCTTGCAGAGATTGCGGCAAATACCCCCGATTCAATAACGCCCACGGTTTTAACATCCACTTTTTTTGAAATTTCATTTAACGCCATAGCGGATGCGGTATTGCAGGCGACAAGTATTAATTTTACCTTTCTATCCATCAAGAAACCGACAATTTCATTTGAGAATCTTATTACGGCATCTTTGGATTTCGTGCCGTAAGGCACCCGTGCAGTATCGCCGAAATAAATAATGTTTTCGTTTGGTAAAATTTTGGCAAGTTCCTTTACTACGGTCAGACCGCCGACACCGGAATCAAAAACACCTATCGGATTATTTTGTAATTCTTTTTTCATATGCTTTTATACCGTCAAATATTGACTTGACTATTTTTTTATGGAATTTTTTCTGATTTAAAAGTCTTTCATCATTTAAATTTGATAAAAATGCAAGTTCAATAAGTATGGAAGGCATTGTTGCACCTCTTAATACATAAAAATTTGCCTGCTTAACGCCGCGATTACTAAAATTTGTCACATTACTACAAACCTCATGGTTTATAACACCGCACAAAAAAGACGATTCGTTTATAAACTCGTTAACCGCCATTGAAAGCAACAATTTCTCAATTCCCTTTTTAACTCCGTTGCTATGGTCTTCAAGAGCAATAACCGAGTTTTCCAGATTTGCCACTGCTTCTGCTGCTTTGTCCGTTGCATTTTCAGAAAGGAAATATATTTCAAAACCGCGGGTGTTATTTTGCAATGAAGCATTGCAATGAATGCTTATAAACAAATCAGCTCCCACTTTATTGGCAAAACGGGTTCGGTCTTCAAGCGGTACAAAAACATCTTCGCTTCTTGTCGTGTAAACTTTATAATCGTTTTCTTTCAGAAGTTTAGCCAATTTTTTTGCTATTTCTAAGTTTATGTCTTTTTCTTTTGTGCCTTTACATCCAATCGCTCCCGGATCCTCGCCTCCATGCCCGGCGTCAACTACTATTTTTTTAACTCCGAACTGTATTTTTTTTTCTTTCCGCTCTGTATATAATTCCGTAGTTTGTTTTTTTTTCTTAGTTACTTGCTGTGCAATCACAACTTTCGGCTCAACAAAACCAGTTGCAGAAGGCGCAAAATCAAGCAATCCTTTCGGCGTTTCCGAACTATTAACTATATTTCTTTCTATATCAAGTACAAGCCTGAATGGCGAAGACAATGTCGTAGTTTCATATTTGCCTGAATAAGTTCCGAGATTTATTGAAAATAAAACATCCCGTTCAAGATTTTTTGCATTTATATTATCTATAACACCATCGTTTATTTTAATCGTTGATTTTTCAGCGTCAATTTTGCTTTTATATACTTTTACTACAATTTTATTTTCAGCGGGAGCATCTATATGTATCTCTTTTTTGTTTAATGCTTGAACAACCAACCGTGTTTTATCTTTATAAGAATAAAATCTGACAGGCGAAACATCATTCGGTGAATCTATTTTAAATACCAGCTGGCGGTAATCCCAATCACTATCAAAATTAGAAATATCAGAAAATGACTTGGTAAGCAAAAACTCTAAAGGAATGAACAATTTTCCCTTTTCCAGTATTGTCGGTTTGTTCAAAGATCTGACCGCATTATTTATAATTACATTTTTAGAATTTAGCCTGAATATTACTTCCTTTCCGTTTATTGAAAGAATTACTTTTTTTGAGGCTGAATACCAATTTATTTTTGCATTATAAATACTTGCTATGTCATCCGCAGATAAATAACCCATCCCGTTAATTAAATGCAGAGTAATTGAAGAAAGTGATTTTCCATTTTTTATAACACGTATTGTTTTTGTCTGTGTTGACGCAAAAATTGAATTGGAGTTAAAGTAAAAAAGCAACGATATTAAAAAAATTAAATACTTTTTACCGCATTTTAACTTCATTTATCTTTTATCCAGTTAGTAATGTATCATATATTGGTTATTGAATACATTATAACTTGAAATATTATTAACAATATTACTTTACGGGATTTAACAAATCCAAATATTTGGAATAATTATTCTTTACTTCATTAATTGAATCGCCGCCGAATTTCTCACAAAATGCTTTTGATACTTCAATAGATACAACTGCTTCGCCCACTACCGCTGCGGCCGGTACAGCGCATACATCCGAACGAATAGCTTGGGCTTCTACTTGTTTTTTTGTTTTTATATCTACCGACTTTAAAGGTTTTGTTAAAGAGGGTATCGGTTTCATTGCAGCATGGACTATTATCTGCTGCCCGTTGGAAATCCCGCCCTCTATACCGCCGGCATTGTTTGATTTTCTAAAATAACCGATATTATCATCATAAAATATTTCATCATGCACTTGTGAACCGAATCTTCTGGCTAAATCAAAACCACCGCCTATCTCTACCCCTTTTATTGCCTGTATTGACATCACTGCATACGCAAGTCGTGCATCCAGTTTCAAATCCCACTGGATATAACTTCCAAGACCTACCGGTACATTATCAACAATAACGGTAAAAACACCGCCTAATGTATCGCCGTGTTTTTCTGCTTTTAAAATATTATCTATCATAAATTTTTCCGCTTGTTTATCCAAACATCGGACTTCGGATGATTCACTGATGCTTTTAATATCCTTAATCTCTAATTTTGTTTTCTTTGCGATGATACCTCCGATTTCAGTAACAAATGATGCAGTTTTTATATCAAACTCATTTAAGTATTTTTTACAAACTGCACCGACTGCAACCCGTGCAGCAGTTTCCCGCGCTGATGCTCGCTCCAAAATATCACGAATATCATTTCTATTATATTTTATTATACCCGCTAAATCCGCATGGCCTGGGCGGGGATGCGTTAATTTGAATCTTTCATCATAATTTTTTTTTAAAATAGACATTATTTTTTTATTATTTTCCCAATCTTTATTAGGAATTATCATCGTTATCGGCGAACCTATCGTCTTTCCATAACGGACGCCCGATACAATAGATACCTTATCCTTTTCAAGCGACTGCATCCTTTTTCCTCTGCCAAAACCCTTTTGTCTTCTGGCAAGTTCAATATTTATATAGTCCTCGGTTAATTCAAGCCCTGCGGGTATTCCTTCAATTATAGCAGTCAGATGTTTGCCGTGCGACTCGCCTGCGGTTATATACCTTATCATTTTAACGCCTCCCTCAAAACCTTGGTAATATCAAAAATGACATATTATTGAAAAATTTGGTTTTGAACGATATAGATGTTTTTAGCCGAATAAATCGTTAAAAAATTGGTATGTTTGACGAGCGTAGCGAGGAGTTTACCAATTTTAGATTTATGAGGCGTTAAACTGATTTAAAAAATCAGCATCGTCTAGTGAAAAACCATGATTTTTCATAATATTTTTGACATTACCAAAACCTTTTTCATTAATTCAACCGGCGGTTTAATTCCTGTCCATAATTCAAATGATTTTGCACCCTGATAAACCAACATATCAAGCCCGCCTGAAAAAGCCGCACCGACAACTTCAGCGTCATTAAGAAGTCTGGTTTTTCTATTGTATATCACATCATATATAAAAATGTTTTTGTTCAATAGCTTTTTATCAACCGGAGAAGAATCGTTTTCCTTCATACCGATAGGTGTTGCATTTATAAATATGTCTATTTCTTTAAAAGTTTCTGAAATATTATCAATTTTAACCGATTTTATCTTTGAAATAGGTAATTTCAGATTCAAAAAGTTTTTCATCTTTTTGGTATCTATATCCGAAACAATTAATTTTTTAATTCCTGCTTTAAACAATGCAAATGCTATCGCTTTTGAAACACCGCCGCATCCAAGCATTAAAGCAATTTTATTTTTTACATTTGTTTTTTCAGTTACTGAACGCAAAAAACCGTAATAATCGGTGTTATATCCGGTTAGACATCCGTTTTTATTAACAATAGTATTTACTGCTCCGATTTGTTCTGCTTCTTCGGAAACAGAACAAAGATATTTAATAACTTTCTCTTTGTGCGGTATCGTCACATTGATGCCTGCAATATTCAATGCTTTTATTGAATCAACTGCAGATTTCAAATCTGCAGGTTTTACTTCAAAGGGGAGATACACATACTTCAAACCCATTTTATCTATAACTGAATTGTGCATCAGCGGCGAGAGAGAATGTTCGATTGGATAACCGATAATGCCTAAAATTTTTGTTTTAACAGAAACCATTTATTTACCTCGTAATGAAAAATATCACTAAATATTCTATCGCACTCCGCCATCCGTCGTCTGGCGGAGGCGGACCCGCTATCCCACAATCACACCCATCTCTTTTTTTATTCTCCCGCTACGGATAATCTTCCTATCAAAATTGACGGGCTTCCTATGCTTCCGTAAAATTTCAAATCGTTACCGATAGAAGTAATATTATTAAACATTTCTAAAATATTTCCGGCAATAGTTATACCGTGAACAGGATATTTTATTTCACCGTTTTCTACTAAAAAACCGTTTACGCCTACCGAAAATTCTCCTGATATGGAATCGGCGTTATGCATCCCCATTATTTCCGTTATGTAAAGTCCATTATTCATTTCCTTTAATAAAGCATCAAAAGATTTTTCACCTTTTTCAATATAAATATTTGAAGGAGCCGGTACAGAAAGCCCTGAATAGCCCCTTGACGCGTTCCCTGTAGATTTTACATTGTCTTTATTTGCCGTGTACAAATCATATAGGAAATTTTTTAATATGCCATTTTCAATAATAATAGTTTTTTGGGTCGGAGTTCCGTCATCGTCAAAAGAAGATGTAGCAATACCGTTAGACATCGTTCCGTCATCTATTATATTTAATATTTCCGAGCATATTTTTTGATTTAATTTTCCTTTTAATAACGAAACATTTTTCTGAACTGAAAAAGAAGAAAATGACGAATCAAATAAACTTAAAAAATCACAACCGACATTTTGGTTTAAGACAATAGGGTAATTCCCTGTTTTTATCCTTTTGGCACCCAGTAACTTTACAGCATTTTCTACTGCAACTTGCGTGGTACTTCTGAAATCCACTTCTCCAAAAATTTTTTTGACTGTTCCTTCACCGCCTACCTGAATTTCATTATTATCAGAAGCCAAGCAAGAAATCCCGTATGAAAAAACGGTTCTCTTTGCATATCTTTCAAGTCCATTACTATTAATAATTATTGTTTCATCCAAAGATTCGGAATAACCGGATTTTACCACACTTTTTATTTTTTTATTTAATAATGCGAGCGACTCCATTTCTTTTAGAAGAGATATTTTTTTTCCTATAGGTTCCAAGCCGTATGAGTTATCAATTACGTCAAGTTCTGGTAGAACCTCTGACGGAGAAGCCAATAACACATATTTATCGGCTTCTAAAAACTCGGCATTTTTCTCAGTTGAAATAATTAAATTATCAATATTATGTGCGTCAAAATTGTTTGTATAAGAAAAACCGACTTTCCCGTTTTTTATTATTCTTAAGCCCAGTCCTTTTGAGTCCGAAGTAACAAAATCTTCTACTTTGCCTTCGGACCATGTAATTGCGGTTTCACGTGCCGCATTGCCAAAAACCTCAATATCGGCGTGTATATCCGTCTTTTTTACTTTTGAATATATTTCTTTAAAAAAATTTAATTTATTCATTGTATGAATCTTGCCCATGTCATAAAGAAAGCTATCAGGGATAATAATACTAAGAGTATGCCGATTTTTTTCCTTCTTAAAAGAACATATGAATCGTTAAACAAAAACTCTTTCGCATAATAATTTATCTTAATGACAAATTTTGGCTTATATAAATAAACAAAACCCAAGAACAAAAAAAACATGCCTAAAAATAATTTAATAATATCCATATTTTTAGCCTCCCCTGCGATTACTGGTAATGTCAAAACTAACATATTATTGAAAAACCATGATTTTTCACCCCGTAAAATAATGTTGTAAATTATTTTAATAAGTAGAATAATAATTACAATTATTATAAGCTACATTATTAACGGGGTCATAATATTTTTGACATACCGTACTTATTGAAAATTCTATAAAAATTATGGCAAAAAGTCAATTTTTTTTATATAATTATTAAGTCAGTACACAGTGAACAGTATACAGAATACAGTTTTAAAAGAATCTTATTTTATTTTAGCTATATCCTGTATCCTGCTTGTCCGCCAGTGGTTTAGTGGCGGATATCCTGTATCCTGATTTTAATATGATTGAAAAATTATTTAAAGAAAATAAAGTTTATAGTGGCAAGATATTAAATCTATATGTTGATACCGTTATCCTTCCTAATAAGAAAAAAGCTTCAAGGGAGCATTTGCGTCAACCTGATGCCGTTTCCGTTATACCATTTATTGACAAAGAAAATATTGTATTAGTAAAACAATATCGATACCCTGTAAAAAAAATAACATATGAACTGCCTGCCGGTAAAATATCAAAAAATGAAAAACCGATTGAATGCGTTAAAAGGGAACTTGAAGAAGAAGCTGGATATTTGTCAAATGATATAAAAAAACTAATTTTCTTTTATCCGTCCACAGCTTTTTCTACAGAAAAATTATATATCTTTACGGCAAAAAATCTCAAAAAAACAAAGGTAAACCCTGATGAAGATGAGTTCATTGAACCTGAAATCATAAGTTACAAAGAGGCTTTGCAGTGGATTGAAAAAGGCAAGATTATCGACGCAAAAACAATCATAGGACTTTTATTATATTTCAAGAAATATCTTTCATAACAGGTACTTCGTTGCAATCCGGAAAAAGGTGACATCTCACACATTCAAACCATATTTTATGAGGTAAAACTTCCTTTGATATTATCTTAAATCCTAACTTCTGAAAAAATTTTGGCTTAAAAGTAAGTGCAAAAACCTTTTTAATGCCTAATCTTTTGGCTTCAGAAATACATTTATTTGTAAGAGCAGTCCCATGTCCCTTACCCCTATAATTCGGGGAAATCGCCAGCGCCTTGATTTCCGCCAAATCCTCCCATGTTATAAAAAGTTCACAACAACCCAGTATCTTTTTATTTTTTTCTAAGACGAAATAATTTTGTAATTCTTCGTATATCTGGTTTAACGACCTCGGTAGCATTTCACCGTTTTTTGCATATTGATTTATAAACTTCTGAATTATTTTTACATCCGATATCTTTGCTTTTCTAATCATAATTCCATTCCTTTAATAAATGCAGTTATATTTATATTTATCAGTCCTTTCTTATTTTTAAAAACTTCTTCAATAACACTTTTAATAATATCAATAGAAAACATTTTTGTAACTGCTATAAATTTACCGAGCATAACCATATTTGCAATACGAATATCCCCTGATTGGGATGCTATTTCGCTTGCGGGTACTGATATAACGTTACCGGGAACGGTTTCCATAAGTGTAGTATTCAAAAATAAATTCCCACCCTTTTTTAATTTCGGCATAAATTTATTATATGATACTTCGTTTAATATAATTAACGTAGAAGGATTAGAAATTACAGGCGAACCGATTTCGTTATCTGAAATTACTACTGAACAGTTCGCAGTACCACCCCGTATTTCAGCACCGTACGAAGGGTAAAATGTCGTATATTTATTCTGCGACACCGCCGCCTGGCATAAAAGATTACCTAAAAACATTATGCCCTGCCCACCGCTGCCTGCAATAATTATTTCTTCGTGCATTCTTTAAATACTCCCAATGGAAATGTTTTCGTCAAAATGTCGTCTATCCATTTTATGGATTCTATCGGAGTCATTTGCCAATCTGTCGGACATTGTGATAATACTTCAATCAAAGAAAAACCAAGATTATTTAACTGATTCTCAAAACCTTTTTTAATCGCTTTTTTAGTCTTAATAATATTTTTTGGATTTGATACAGAAACTCTTTCAATATAACAAGCACCGCTAATTGACGCCAGTAGCTCACAAACTCTAAGCGGATAACCATCCCTCTTGGCGTCTCTTCCAAACGGTGTTGTAGCTGTTTTTTGCCCTAAAATAGTAGTAGGCGCCATCTGCCCGCCGGTCATACCGTAATTTGCATTATTAACGAAAATTGTAGTAATATTTTCGCCGCGATTAGCAGCGTGGATTATCTCAGACGTACCGATTGCCGCTAAATCACCGTCACCCTGATAAGTAAAAACAACTCTATCGGGTAAGCATCTCTTAATACCGGTCGCTACGGCAGGCGGTCTTCCGTGTGCCGATTCTGTTACATCAAAATTCCAGTAATTATAGGCAAACACCGCACATCCGACAGGAGCAATACCGATAGTTTTTTCTCTAACATCTAATTCATCTATAACTTCAGCAACCAAACGGTGTATTATACCATGCCCGCAACCGGGACAATAACTATTATTGACATTCTGTAAACTATCAGGTAAAGAAAACATTTTATTTTTATTCATTTTGATTATGCTATTTCATAAATATCTTATTATCACACAATATACCGCTCTGGCAAAAAGACACTAATAATAGAACCGTCCCCATTATTGCATTTTCACAATCTTAATTATTACTTCTTCTTCATCAAATACGGTACCGCCGGGTGCACCTAAAAATTCTACCGGGCAATTACCTTTGACTGAAAGATTTACGTCTTCAACCATTTGTCCAAGATTCATTTCTACAACAAGAATTTTTTTAATCTTTTTTGAGACATCATAAATAATTTTTTCAGGAAACGGCCAAAGAGTAATAGGTCTGATTAAACCTACCTTTTTACCCTGTTGCCTTAATTTTCTTAAAGCCGCTTTACATATCCTTGCCGAAATACCGAATGCAACTATAACAATTTCCGCGTCATCTATTGAATCGGTCTCATATCTTATTTCATTTTTCTTAATTTCAGTATATTTTTCTTCCAAATGCCGGTTATGTCTTGCCAATTCACCTTCTCCCATCATAAGAGAGCGAATCAATCTCGGTTTTCTGCCTTTGCATCCATCCAACTTCCAGTCCTTTTTATAATCTATTAACTTTAAATTTCTATCTTCAATTGATTCTATCGGTTCCATCATCTGTCCAACGATTCCGTCACTTAAAATCATAGTTGGATTTCTATATTTATCCGCTAAATCAAATCCCAAAAAAGTTAAACTGAACATTTCTTCAACAGAATTAGGCGCCAAAACAATAAGACGATAATCGCCGTGTCCTCCGCCCTTTGTTGCCTGAAAATAATCCGATTGGCTTCCTGAAATATTTCCTAAACCCGGTCCGCCCCGCTGAACATTTACTATAACACACGGTAGCTCACATCCGGCTAAATATGATATACCTTCCTGTTTTAGCGAGATTCCCGGCGATGACGAGGATGTCATTGCACGTTTTCCTGCTACGGCAGCACCAAATACCATGTTTATTGCCGCGACCTCGGATTCTGCCTGTATAAAAATACGGTTCAACTCCACCATTCTTTGTGACATATAGGCAGGAATTTCATTTTGAGGAGTTATCGGGTATCCGAAATAAGCTTCACAACCGGCAGCAATTGCTCCTTCACAAACTGCTATATTGCCTTTCATTAAAATTTTGGCGTTTTTCATTTTAAAAATCTGATTACAGTGTATTAATGAAGCTCCTTGCGGCAAGCCTCAGAGTTTTCTGCGAAAAAGTATAAAGTTATAGCGTCATTGGATTGTAAGATTAATTGAATCGTGCTATAAACTCTATAAACCGTCTATTCTTCTACTATTTCTATTGCTACATCAGGACACATAATAAAACAGAAACTGCAGAACTTACATTTCTCTTCATTTATCAATTCTACATATTTATGCCCTGATTTATTTATTTTATCTGAGACCTTTAAACAATTATTTGGGCAGACTGATATACATAACAAACAACCTTTACATTTTTCAGAATTAATTTTAACCTTTTTCATTATATTTATTTAAGAGCGTTAAAAAGCCATCCCCGCCCATGGATTATCACTTGCCTGCCGAAGTTCTCTGAATGTAAACATGGGATTTTCCAACAATCATATTTTATATCTAAAATTTAATTTTGTCAAGGGCAGATTTCTTCGTCTTCTTTACGCCATGCAGGATCAACTATACATAGAAATTTTAAATCGGAATCACCAGAATTTTTAATATATTGTTTTATATTTGGAGGGATATAAACCACTTGTCCGCTTTTGACTTCTTTTGATTCTTTTCCAATATGCATCTCGCCTTTACCTTCTAAAATATAATATACTTCGGAAGTCTTTAACTTGTGCGGTTGTGATGTTTTTCCCGGTTTCAAAACCGCATGAGCCAAACTATACCTGAGTTGTAAATCCGCCTTATCGGGATGCAAAAGTTCTCTAAGTATAGTATTATCACCTGCTATAAACTCTTCGCAATCTTTTAAATCTTTAATGAACATAAATTAAATGAAAGGTAGAAAGACATCGCTATCTATCTCTTTACTTGCCTTATACTAATTTTATATATTCTACTTTATATTGTCAAATGATTTTTGCCTCATTGACAGTACCGTTTTTTTTTCCTATAATTTGTACCCGAAGCTCGGCTCTACTGAAACG
>DMMW01000081.1:50667-62646 GCA_003452965.1 Elusimicrobiota bacterium | reverse complement strand
ACGAGCGAGGCTACAACCCCAGCTTTACGGGGAAATACCACTAGAATCATTGTTATCATTCAATTATTTATGGCAAAAACAAACGAGCTTTTTTCTGAAAAAGATATAATAAGTTACAAAATAGCCCATATAATCAAACGTGACGGTAGAATAGTCTCGTTTGATAAGGACAAAATTACAGACTCTATTTTTTGCGCCGCAGTTGAAGTAGGCGGAGCGGACAAAGAACTCGCAGATTCCCTTGCCAATAAAGTTGTCTCTATGATTAATCAGATATACCCACAGGATGCAACACCGTCTGTAGAAGAGATCCAGGATTTAACAGAAAGAATTTTGGTGCAAAACGGACATTTTTCTACGGCAAAAGCGTACATCCTGTATCGTGATGAACATCGGCGTATCCGTGAGGGCAAAGATGAAAAAATAACCGTTCAGGATAACATACCCTATAAAACAATATGGAAATTATTTACATGGAATGTTGATAACAGTTGTGATACAGCTAAAAAACTTAACCAGCAAATAAAAGAAAATACCATTAAAAACCTGATAAAAAATGCAGAGAATGTTTATGATAAAGAAATAGAAAAAGTTGCTAAAAAGATATCTAATAATAAAAGTAAGATACGTTTAATCATAGTAGCAGGACCCTCTTCAAGCGGTAAGACAACAACAACCATTAAAATCGGTGAAGCATTAGAAAAAGAAAAAATAAGTTTTATAACACTTAACCTTGACAACTATTTTAGAAATCTTGCAGAACATCCTAAAGATGCATACGGTGATTATGATTTTGAAACACCCGAAGCATTGGACTTACCGTTAATTAATCAGCATTTATACGATTTATTGGAAGGTAAATCAATAAAAATGCCGCATTATGATTTCAAAACAGGAAAAAGGTCAATTGACAAAAAAGAATTCAAACTTGAACCAAATCAGATTCTCTTAATAGATTCCTTACATGGACTGTATGATGAATTGACAAAAAGTATCCCGAATAGCATGAAATTCAAATTTTATATTGAGGCTATCTGCCAGATACGGGATAATGAAGGTGAATTTGTAAGGTGGTCTGATTTAAGAATGCTAAGGAGAATGGTCCGCGACTCTTGGCACAGAGGATATAATCCGACACAAACAGTCGGACATTGGCATTATGTAAGACGAAGTGAAATGAAATATATTGTTCCTTTTATAAACAAAGCTGATTACATATTTAACGGTGCATTACCGTACGAATTTCCTATTTACAAAAATATTTTAATAAAACAATTCCCTGAAATAATAAAATTTTTTGAAAATGACCCCAAAAGACTTGATGCATATATCAGGGCAAAACGTGTTTATAAGTTACTTTCAGAATTTGAGGATTTGGATAATACATTAATACCCAAGAATTCACTACTAAGAGAATTTATAGGCGGAAGCACGTATAAATACTAAAAATGGATTTTCCCTTTCCCTAATCCCTAACCTCTATACGCTAACCCCTGTTTTTAATAACTTTTAAAACACCAACTATTGCAAAAATCTTTAAAATATCACCGACAATAAACGGAATAACTCCCAACATAACCGCATTTTTTATGCCACCTACGAATAACGAGAGATTTATAGCGCCAAAAGATAATAGAATTAAATCTCCAACTAATAAAGAATAAAATAATTTCCATTTCTTTTCAATTGCAAAACCTACAAACCAGCTCGCATAAATAAAACCAGCAATATATCCGCCGGTCGGACCCCATAATGCACCTGTCTGGGTAAATAACGGAAGCCCTATGCCACCCAACACCAAATAAATCAACTGCGAAATTGTTCCGAATTTTCTGCCGAGCATCGCTCCACTCAATAAAACAAAAAACGTCTGCAGTGTCAACGGCACCGGCGTAAACAGGAGCGGAATCTTGACATATGCACCGAACGTAGTTGCAATAACAAAAAACGAAACCCATATTGTTTTCTCAAGTTTTTCATTTAAAATAATCTTTCTGCTTAATACTGCCGTGTTCATACTCCCTCCAATATGTTTATTTTTAACTAATTCTATTAAATTTTTCAACCAATTTTGGATTCTTTATCATATACTTATTTTATCAAAATATGCACATAAAATCAACAAAAACATCCTAATGGACAAGTAAACATAAGCGAAAGTTTTAGCCTTAGTGTTATATACCTATCATTTTTTGGAAATTATGACAAAGAAATCTGCAATTTCTTGTTGAAGTTCGGTTGCGTAAATTATATGATTCCAATCATCCGGAGTCTTTAGTATCAAATTATCTTTTTTATTATAAATTCCATAAACTTTTTTAGCACTTTCAACGGATTTTACAACATCTGAAAAAACTGCATCACTATCCCACTGCGGGGCGTCAATCATTACAGGCCTCGGTGCAAGACATGCAATTATCTCGTTAAAATCAAACGGAATTCTGTTTTCGTTGCCGTTTATAAAATATCCCAATCTTGGTAAAAGTCCTTGTAAATGCGAATAAGTATATATCCCTTCAATGCCTTTATCCGCCGTTGCAGTACGTAAAGGTGTAAATCCGCAAAGGGTTGCTACACCATTTATACGATTATCAAATAATGCGGAAAAAAGCGCCACTGAACCGCCTAAAGAATAACCAAAAACATAAATTCTTTTCTTATTTACTGAGGACTGTTTTTGTAAAATATCAACCGCATATTTAACATCATCTATCATTTTACCCATTTTTGTCCAATGAGGATATTTGTTATAGAAATCTGTTACTTCTTCTATACGTGTACCGCAACCTATCATATCCATACCAAATACCGCTATTCCCTTTTCTATAAAAGTTTTAAGCATGGGTGACTGCATTTCGCCATTGAAACCGGTAGAATGAGCAAGCGGATTCAAGTATATAACAACGGGATAATTTTCAGCATTTATAGGATAGTATAAATAACCGGTATATACATATTTGCCGTTTGCACCATTAACCTTTATTTCAAGTTTTCCCATCGTGGAAGTGGCAAGCGGCTTTTCCGCTGCTTGTCCGAAATCACGGTTCGGTACCGGTGTAAAACTATAATCCGCAGGTTTGGCGCCTATCGCCCATTTAATATGTTTAATAATTTCCTTTTTTCTATTTTCCCAATCTTTTACAGTAGTTATTAATTCATCATTTTCATTTTTAAGCAAGTCCTCGTCAGTCTTTACGGGATATATCGCTAAATTAATCTGTGCCTTGCTCAATTCTTTCCATTTTTCAAAGGAATAATTATAAAATTGTTTTACTTCCGGCTTTTTCGTACTTCTTCCCCACGCGTAATCAAAAAAGTCTAAATATGAATTGAGTGTTTTTATGGAAAAATTATGACCGCCAAAATAAGGGAGCATGGATAAATTATCTTCTTTTTCTAATAATTTGTAAACACGCTTGACTGACAAATACGATTGTTCAATACCCCAAGGTCCGCCTCCTATATCGTTGATTGCGGTACCTAAAATTAATGCCCTTGGCGCAACAAGTGCCTGAATTGAATTCATATCTACAGGCAGTTTCTGTTCTCGTCCGACAAAAAACCTTATGCGCGAATGCGCCCAATAAGGGTATCCTCCGGTTATTCCGCGTAAAGGTTCGGTATTGTATTTATCCGGACTGTATCTTATTAAATTTTCACCTAATGTTCCGCCGCAATTCGGTGCTGCACCGGTTATTCTTTCATCAAATGCTGCCGTCCAAAGTGCTTGCTTACCATTACGGGAATGTCCTGTAATTGCGATTTTGTTTTTATCTACAATTTTTTGAGTATACAAATAGTCAATCACGCGTGATGCGCCCCATGCACGGCGTGTTATATCGCTAAAATCATATTCCGGCCAGATATCTTTATATGCCCAACTATCATTGTTTTTATCAGAACCTGCATACATACATACTATATATCCGCGATTTACCGCATCCTTCATTACATCCCAACCTGACGGACCCATTATCACGGGAAAAGGTCCCTTCCCGGCAGGTATCAGCATCTGAAGATGCATAAAAGCCGCATTCTTTGGACCAAAAATTAATTTCAGTTTACGGAGTTCGTTTATTCCGTCTTTTGTCTTAGTAAGTTCTTTAACTTTAAACTTTTTAGGTGCTGGCGGTACTGTTCCGGTAATCCATTTCATAATTTCATTCTTCATCTCTGCTCGCTTCTTTTCCCATTCCTGAATATTAGTAACGGGTTTAGCATCCGGTTTACCCTCGCTAAACATCAACAAATTAGGCGGAAAAGGAAGCGAAGGCATCGTATCGAAATCGGGCGGCAATTCTCCGCTTGAACTTAACCAAACCGCGTACGGAGTGCCTTTTGCAGGGTCGTCATAATTCCAGTCGCGTGTCTGTTTAAGAAATAATTGCTTGTCACCTGCATAGATGTTAGTTACAAATAAAATAAAAAACAAAAAATATTTTAAAAATTTTTTGAAATTCATTTTGCCTCCTGATATAATTTATATTATATCTGATTACATCCATCCTCCGTAGCAGTAGTCTGCTACTGCGGAGGACGGTCAGATTTTTTGAAAGATTACACTGATATTACCGTAGGGACTTAATCTGTGTAATCCACTTTTCAATCTGTGAAATAAGGGATGCTGCCTGCCTGCCGAAGTTCCTTGGGAACGTAGGCATGGAGTTTTTCAGCAGATCCTATTTATGAAAATATCCGCCTAAATGCGAAGCTTTTGGCGGATAATCCTTTTTTTTACAAACCCATTCCCGGCATCTTAGCCATCTTCTGTGCAATAGAATAATTAATTTTCTTAATTGCATCGTTAAAGCAATCTCTCAAAATATTCTCTTGTTTTTCTTTATCTAAAGCCGGGTTTAGCTGAACACTTTCCACTTCCAATTTGCCATTAATAACTATTCTTACTCCGTCTTTTCCAGCTTCCGCTTTTTCCTGCGCAATCACATTCTGTAAATCTTTCAACTGCTTCAACTGCTTCAATTTATCAAACATTTTTTCTCCTATACTTCTAAATTTTTCCAGTTATCAAAATTACTATCTTTTAATTCTTTAGATAATTTATCAAAATAAAGCCACCTGCCGGTATAATTTCGTGAATCAGAGTTAATTACCATCCCGCCGAAAAGTTTTTTGCCTTTATTATTTTCACTCTGAATGTATTTATATAATCCGTCTATTTTTGTTTTGCCGCTTCTTAAAGTTAATTCTCCCTTTGTATCAAACAAACCAATTTTTCCATCTTCAAATTTTACAATAAAATCTACATAAAAAGGCTTTTGAATTTCGTTATCAATATATGGTATAGCAAAAAACGTTGCATCTCTATCGCCATTTTTAAACCACCATTCAATTTTATCCGATTTTTCCAAATACTCAATAAATGCCTTTTCATTCTTCCACTTGTCATCAGTATAAAATGGATACATAACTGATTTCTTTTTTTCTTCTTCCTTATCATTACTTCCAAAAGATATTTTTTCAGGTACATTCCAATTCTTTTCAGATTCAAGTTCCGCTTCTCGTTTTTCAACTGTTTCTTTATACTTTGCTTTTGCGATATCCAGCACATTGATGAAATGATGCTTGTTCTTCTCGCTTAAGACAACCCGTATAATGTCATCCTGACATTCACCATAATCCATCTTATATTCTTTTTCAAAATATCTGTAAATAGAATCTCTTAGCCGTCCGACAGACCTGTCCTCAGGATAAAAAGGAGCCAAATTTTTTCTTACAAAATAATCGAATATTTTCTGCAATTCAATACCACTTATGTCAAATGATTCATCTCCAGTAATATGAGTTCCTATCGTAGCGTCAACGTTATATGCTTTATAATCTGATATTAGTTTTATATCAATTTTTTTGCTGTTAATATTTATCTTTTCTTTCAATTTATATTTTTTTGCTTCATCCAAAAATTTCTCAATAAATAACGGTGATAATCTTGTCTTCTCACGCTGTCTTTTCGAATGATAAGATAATAAATTTATAGGTTTATAGTCATCTCTTCTTTTACTTGTAAAAACAGAAATATAATCTTTAGCAATGTCTTCCCGAATTTCAATGTCATCTAAATTTGTATAAACGTAGCTGTAATTTAAAACTTCATTTTTATAATGTCCTTCATCTGGCTCGGGCATACGCATAATTCTACCAACCGTTTGAATTGAAAAAATCTGGCTGTACCATTCCCTGAACAAAACCAAAATTTGTGCTCGCGGACAATCCCAACCCAATGCAATCGCCTGTTTAAAAATTAAAACTTCAATATCGCTATTATGTTTTTCAACATTTTCCTTATTTACATGCTCACCAGAAAGCCAAATTGCTAATTTTCCGTTTTCAGTAGAAATCTTATATTTATCTTTTAAAATCCTTTCCACTCTAATTCGCATTTCATCTTCGGAACTACCAATCCTATCTGGTAATTGAATCAAAACAAGAGGATTTATATATGTTTTTTCTTTTTTATATGCCAGTAAAACTTCCTCTCGCTTTTTCAGTGCTTGTTTTATAACTAATCCTTCACTGCCACTACTTAATCCAGTTTTTATTTTCCCATTTTTTAAGATATTCTTAAAATTTTCATTAAGAATAACACCTTTTTTAATCATTCCTTCTTTTTTTACATCCTCTAATTGAACATTGACCGAATCATCAGGACTTTCAACAACAGGTGTCGCCGAAACTTCAATAGTCAATTTTGGATTAATATCTGCTATCAATTTTTTTGAAATATTGCTTGTTGCGTGATGATGTGCTTCGTCTATGACTAAAATAATCTCTCTACCTTCTTCTTTCGTCCTTGCCAATATAGTAGACAGATTATTTTCCTGCTCATTGTCACGAATATAAATAGCATCGGTTTTATTAATACTTTCCCAATTAAAGAATAAAATTTCGTTTTCACCAAGTTTTCTATCATCCAAATCCTCAAAAAATGAACATTTTAATACCCTACTATCCTCAAAATATTTTTCTAATTTATTCCTGCTCTGTTCGTGTAAATGTCTTGGAGCAGTCCAAATAAATGAAAGCAGCTGTTTTAATTCTTTATCTTCAACCAACAACTTTAAAAACTCCGCCATCATAATGGTTTTACCGGAACCCGTCGGTGCCTTAAAAACCAATTTTTTGCTGTCAGAATAGCCCAAAAGTTTCATGGCACTTTCTAATAATTTTTTAATAGCAGTTTCTTGATAAATTTTAAGTTGCATATTATTTTCCACTTGACAAAGTTTAATACTTATGTTATATTATTTATAGAAAGCAGAACTAGGGGTTCCTGGGTCTGCTTTTTAATTTATCAAGGAAATACTTTTAGACCATAATTTAGAAATATATTGTTTTTTGAATGTATTTTTTGCTTTATAAATTCAAAAGGTTTATTTTCTTTAATATTATTTAATACCCACCTGCCAATTGGATACGCAACAAGGTCTGCTATCTGCATCCCTACAACATTCTGTACCTTTTGATTGAAAGATAAATCAACTATCTTTGAATGTATTTCGCTAATTGCAAATTGATACGTAGTTTGGGATCTAAAATTTTCATAAACTTCAGCAAGTTTTATATCGTTATGTGTTTCTCGAGATTCTATACGAATAATCAATTTTTCTTTACTTCTTCCTAAATACATGATTATTCTTTCAAGAATGAATCTAAAACATAAATGATATGGATTATCCGGATCTGAATATTGTTTTTTTAGATGAGTTTTATTAATGGCAGCTGCTATTATATTAAAATCCAGAGAAGAAAAAAGTTTATTAAAATCTTCATTAAAAAAATCTTGTTTTTTCTTATCAACAAGACATGCAAAACTCCCTTTTTGTTTTCTGATATCATATGAACGAAGAATGATATTAGAATTATTAAAATGTTTTACCTTAAATTCATTAATAGCAGGTTCAACAGTATTAATATAATAATCCATATCAAATATGCATCCTGCTAAGACAAACATAGGATATGACAAATCTATTTTTTCTAAACTATGATCCCCAGATTCATCTAAGAACATCACTTTCATAATATTATTAATCCTCAAAATATTGTTATTTCTTTTTCACTTTATTTAAATATCCTTCTATATACTCTTAATATAGCTTCGGGAATGGGTGAAAGTTTAACTTTCTTTTTTATGTCTTCAAACTCTTCGTCAAATGTGTCATCCCCTAAAGAAAAAATATAAACACTGAATTTCGCTTTAATATCTTTAATTTTCTTATTAAATTCCGGAATTGCTAATTGGTCAAAAATAATTCCGGTATAATTATTACCATTTTTGAAAATCTTAATTTTCTTTTGGTCAATAACCGGCTCAAAAGTTCCTTCTTTAACACACAGCATCTCAGTTGCTTGTTCAGTAAGTATTTTCTTATTTTTATCGGTAGGTTCTGCATTTACGAGATCTGTATTGAAATATTTAAGATTTGCCGATATTCCTGTAATATCTAAATAATCTGAATGCCCTTTTATTACTTTTTTAATTCTTGGATAGCAAACTTCTTCGGCAATTTTATTTTCGTTATTAGTACAAAGGATAAATCGTCTATTTCCATCGTCCTCTTTATTAAGTATCATCACTGCATGTCCAGTGGTACCAGAACCGGCAAAATAATCCAACACAATAGCATTTTTCCTTTGATATAAAATCGGAGCAATGCAATCAAAAGTATTGTATACAGATTTTGGAAAATCAAAATGTGAAGATGATACAAGATTATGAACCAGTTTAGTGCCATATTCATTAGCATCATATTTACTATCTTGCCAAACTGTTCTTACTGTTCTAAAATCTTTGCCTATTTCAATTTCATAACCACCATTTGTTTTTTTTGCTCTTAATAAGTGCTTTATTTCTTCAATGCTCTGCCTAGCATATCTCCATTTTCTTTCAACACCGTTTTTATCAATGGGGTAAATATAATTATTACCTTTTATTTTATCAGTTTGTTTTTTGGGATGAATATTATTATCTAAAACATCGCCAAAACCTATTATCTTGTCATTTTTTACAATTATCGGATAAAAACAATTACGAGCATCTGAACGTAAAGACTCACTCCCCCAGTTTCTCAAATTGCTAAAATCAATATCTTCCTCATTGATTTTTCTTGTACCGATTACCTCAAGACCTTTTCTAAAAACAAAATACGCGTATTCATGAGTATAGGAAAAATTGTTTCCTTGAATCCCTCTTGGATTATGTACGATTGTTACACAATGAATTTCGCGTCCTTGAAATGTTTGCTCCAATAATATCCCTAAACGATAAAATTCGTTATCATCAATAGCACAAATAAGCACACCGTCATCTTTTAGCAGATTTTTTGCAATCAGTAATCGCTTTGACATCATACTAAGCCATTTACTGTGACGATAACTATCATTTATATCAACAAAATCATTATTGTATTTCCAATCTTTTGCACCGGTATTATATGGTGGGTCAATATAAATAACATCAATCTTTTTTTCGTGGGTGTAGTTAAGAACAGACAGTGCGTGGTAATTATCACCTTCAATGAGCAAATTAACCGGTTTATTTTTATCGGTAATTATTTCTTTGCTTTTTACTTCTTTGAGTATCGGTAGTTTTGTTTTGCATAATTCAACTACATCTTCCGGTTTTTCTTCCCAGACCAAGCCATATTTCTTGCGTTTTTTCAACCGCTCAATTTCTTTTATTAAATCTTTCTTGTCCCAATTCTGATAATTATTTTTATTCATATTTTAACTTATCTTTTATGGATTCCTGCCTGCCCAACTCCGCCAGCTGGCGGAGCATTTAGGCGGACTTATGACTTGCAGGAATGACGTATAGATTCTTGTTATTCGCTAACCTCTTTTCTCTATCCGCTTGCCTCTATTATATTTTCCCTTCGAAAGTTATATTGACTTTGCCTTCAAAAAAGGTGTTACAACAGTCGTGATAAACCTTTAATATTTCTCCGCCTTGAGTTAAGGCATTTACGGGTGATAATGCAAGGCCTTTTGTTATGGAAATTACCGATGAGGCAACTACGCCTGTTCCGCAGGCGAGAGTTTCTGCTTCAACACCCCTTTCGTAAGTCCTTACTTGAATTTTATTTTTACCTAATATTTTCACAAAGTTTACATTTGTACCCTTAGGCTGAAATGCTTTGTGCCATCTTATTTTTCTGCCAAGGTCATTAACATCAATATTTTTTATATCTTTTACATAAACAAGCACATGTGGAACGCCAGTGTTTGCAAAAGATACATCCAATTTTCTATTATCAACTTTTATTTCTATATTCTGTTTTATATCTTTTGGATTTGGCATTTTTATTTTTACATAACAGGATTGCCACGCTCTCCGCCAGCTGGCGGATCGCTCGCAATGACATGAAATGTCATTTTTTATTTCCGAGGTTATTAAACCGGCATCGGATTCAAACGACATTTTTTGTGGAGCAATATTATTTGTATATGCAAATAATGAAATGCATCTTGCACCGTTACCGCAAAAAGATGCACGTGAGCCGTCAGAATTATAATATACCATTCTGAAGTCTGCAATTTTAGAATTTTCAACAAGCAAAATACCGTCAGCACCGACTCCAAACTTTCTATCGCAATATTTTTTTGCAAAAGCTGATGGATTCTTCACAATTTTTTTTCTGTTATCTATTACAATAAAATCATTGCCTGAACCAGACATTTTAGTAAAACTTATTTTTTGCATATTTTCCTCTCGTTCTATAATTACAAAATCTCGCGTTTTCTTATTATTCTCCATTTATTATTTTCAATTATTATTTCTGCCGGCCTGGGTCGCATATTATAGTTTGAAGACATAGAATATCCGTAGGCACCGGCACATAATATCGCGAGATAATCACCTTCTGAAGCAAGCGGCATCAAGCGGTCTTTTGCAAACACATCCGAAGATTCACAAATAGGACCAACAATATCCCAATTATGTTGCTTGCCGTTTTTCCATTTAACCGGAATTATTTCATGATATGCCCCATAAATAGCAGGTCTAACTAAATCATTCATTCCGGCATCAACAACTAAAAATTTCTTTTTTAATGTTTTTTTAACATAAATTACTTTTGTAATCAATACACCTGTTTCAGCAACTAAAAATCTGCCCGGTTCTAATATTATTGTATGATTCTTAGGTAGATATTTTAAAATAGCATCTGCATAGTCTGAAGGATTTATTACTTTTTCATCTTTGTATCTTATTCCTAATCCACCGCCCATATCAATGTATTTTAAATTTATACCGGCTGCTTTTAGTTTTGATATATATCCTGCCACCTTTTTAGATGCAAGAACAAATGAAGCCGAATCGGTTATTTGTGAACCTATATGTGTGTGTATTCCGACTATTTCAATATTTTTCAGTCCTTTCGCCAGCAAATATCCTTCATATGCTTCCTTGAATGTCAATCCAAATTTATTATGCGACAGCCCCGTTGTTATATGCGGATGTGTCTTAGCATCTATATCAGGATTTACCCTGAATGCTATCCTTGCTGTTTTATTCAGCAGTTTTGCTATTCTATCAATACTGTAAAGCTCGGGTATTGATTCAATATTAAACATCAATATATCCGATTTTATTGCTGCTCTTATTTCATTCTCCTGCTTGCCAACACCGGCAAATACTATTTTTTTTGGATTGATACCGGCTTTAAGCGCAAGATTCAATTCGCCTATGGAAACTATATCACATCCGCATCCATTTTTCGCTAAAATCCTTAACAGATACGGATTTTCATTTGCTTTAACAGCATAGCAAATTATATGATTTGCTTTTTTGAAAGAATTATTTATTTCTGCATAATTTTTTAAAAGCTTGTTTTTACTATAGAGATAAAACGGGGTGTCAATTCCGGTTGAGATATTCAAAACAGAAACTTCATCAATAAATAAAAAATTATTTTTATACTCTAACATATTCGCTCCTTTTCAAATATACTTTTTTTACAA
>DMMW01000081.1:27543-50541 GCA_003452965.1 Elusimicrobiota bacterium | reverse complement strand
ATTAAACCTATAAATATCAAAATCGCTGAAAAAATATATAATCCATAATCTTTAAAATATTGGTAAATAATTCCCATAAGCAGAGGTCCTAATGCCGCCCCTAAATCAACAAAACCACCGTACCCTGCAATGACCTGATTGATATGAAAATGTTTTAGTCTTTCTAATACCATAGCATACATATTGGGCCCGACAAATGCAAGTCCAACTCCATATAAAAAACCTGAAATCAGAAGTAAGACAAGTGTTTTTGATAATCCTGTTAAAATGAAACTAAATAACATAATAACTAAACCCAGTAATACGAATTTACCGTAGTTGGAAAATGAATAATATTTTCCAAATATGAGCCGAAATATAATCGTTGAAACAGAAAATATTGTGAAATACAATCCATAGTCACTAATCGTTCTAATCTGTGCTACAATAGGCAAAAAAACTGTTATTGAAGCGTCCGCAAGCATTATAAGAAAAAATACAATCCCGGGTATTAATAAATCGCGGCTGAAAAAAGTTTTAAAAAAACCATGCTTATCTTCTTCATCGCTATGCCTGATATCATTCATAAAAATACATAAAACAGCGGAAGCAAGCAAAAAACTGCCCGCAACCAAATATGGCATAAAACCTGAAAGTTTTGTACCAATCAGCTGAGCATAAAAACTAGGTAGCTGAAAGCTGATAGTATATATGCTTATGGCAAATCCCTTTTTTTCAGAAGGAATAGTTGTTCCTATCAAAGACCAACTGCTTATTGAAAATAAAACAAAAGCAAGTCCAAAAACTATTCTAAGCAATAGAAGCGGAATAAATCTTTTATTAAAAAAATATAAGAAAACAATTATTGCAAGAATTAAACTACTTGTAATTAAAGCATTTTTTATGCTAATTCTATTTAATAAAGTGAAGGATACGGGTCTTAGTAAAAATGCAGTGAGAGATGTTACTCCAATTAGGCAACCCATAGCAGCCGGATTGTTTGTAATTTTCAAGAAGTAAACAGGTAAAACCGGTATTAAAACATTTATTCCCGAAATAGAAAAAGTATTTGCAAATATCGCCAGTATAAAATTACGATTCATTTAATATTTTCATATAATGCAACGGCAAGCTTTTTTGATAATGTATTTTCGCTTTGATTTTTTAATATTTCTAAATATTTTTTTGCGTTTATCATGTCTTTTGCTTCAATATATGCAATAACTTTTAATATATTATCTTCTGTGGACGCAAACTCGGATATGGCATATTTCGGATTTTTTTTAAGGTTTATATATCCACTTAAAATCTTGAACTGTGAAGTATTTTCTGGATATTTTTCGGCATTATCATATTTCCCCAATAAGATATTTAAAAAAACAATCTTTAGTTTCATCTCGTGAGAAGAATCTACCGAATATATTTTTTCATACAATAAAAACGCATCTTCATACCTGCTTATATGCTCATAAATTTCTGCCAAACCTCTTAATGCCGTAATATTATTTTTATTAATCTCTAATGCTTTTTGATAGTATCTTTTGGATTCTTCATATAAATATTTTAGCGTGTAAATATTACCTAAACCTAAATAAATCCTTATATCCTCCGAACCTTGTCTTAACGATTCGTTGTAGGCTTGGATTGATTCGTCTTTCATATCCGCCAATCTATATGCTTCTCCTAATAGTAAATGTATTTTATGGTCTTTTCTTTTTAATTGCTTTGCTTTATTGTAACATTCTATTGCATTGCTGTATTCTCCCTGCATCAGATATTCGTTACCCTTAGAAATATAATATGAGACTTTTTCTTTTTTGGATTTTGCACTTATATCATATGAATCTGATGCCTTTGTGTCCGCTGATATTTCAGCATACAAAAGACAGGTGGAAAGATAAAAGGGTAAAAAGACAATAAATAAAAATATCAATATTAATAAAAACTTTAATCTTTGGACTTGCTTATCTATAAAGTAGCGCGATTTGTAATTTTTTTTCATAATCAGTGTAATCATTGATTGTTATGGTTTTTTAATAATCAAGTTTATATATTTTTCAAGAATTTTATCTTTAATATTATTTATTATGCTCCTTGTTGAGACCAATCCCGATTCAATACATTCTTTTGAGCGGTTTAAATCAATGGAACCTACATCTTTAACATCCGGAATTATAGCAAAGTCTGCATTATTCAGTTGCTCTGCTATCAAAAAACTACCTTGAATATTTATTACTTGATACAATGTCATTAAAATGCTTTTAATATCTATTAACGAAAAATCTGCTTTCGGATAAACAGCTATTATATAATCAGCACCCAAAATTCTTGCGATATCCACGGGCAAATTATCCACTATACCGCCATCAATAAGAAGACGATGTCTGTATTCTACGGGTTTAAAAACACCCGGAATAGTTGCCGATACCATCATAGCAAATCCTGCTTCACCGTCTTTAAAAATAATCCTTTCACCGGTTTTTATATCACAGGCGATACAGGCAAAAGGAATTTCTAATTCGTCAAATCTTTTTTTACCTATATGTTTTGCAAGATATTTTTCTAATTTATTGTTACTTAAAAGTGATTCTGCTGTTATTAGGGTCAGCATCCTGAACATTGAAAGATCAGAAATTTCGTTCCAGCCGACATCTTTCCCTAATTCTTCAATTTTTGTTATATCCATTCCAGAAGCGTAAAGACCACCTATTAAAGCCCCTGCACTTGTTCCAACAATAATATCAATAGGAATGTTATTTTCTTGCAAAGCTTTCAGGACGCCAATGTGAGAAAACCCTCTTGCACCGCCGCCTCCTAATACAACAGCGATTTTAGGACGGGTTTTATTTAAAAATAAAAAATCCTTCCACAATAGTTCCCTTATTAGATTGTCGTTATTAGAATAAATCTTTCCCGGTGAGCAAAACAAAAATAATAAACAACATGCGGCAAGTAATAAAACCTTTATATTTTTTCTATTCAATGCTTCGTCCTGTGGCATTTTCGAGTTCAATTTTTGCAATTATTACATTTCTGACGGTGTCAATATATTCAAGCTGCGAATCCATTATATATTTTAATGTCTCCATATAATCCAAATATGTAAGTTTTTTTAATTCTTCCTTTTCAAATTTATTTATTGATTCAATATCTTTTGATTTCTGTTCATACAGTTTGATTGCGTATTCATAATTAGTATATGCCCTTCTAACTTCAGCCTTTATTGAATCCGAAATACTTGCTCTGTTTACCTGGGCTTTTCTATATTGAAACTTTCTCTGTTTTATTCTTGCAAACTGGCCAAACCCGTCAAATATCGGAAGCGTCATACTAACGGTCGCGTTCCAGGATTTTTTTTCAAACGGCCATTTTGTATCTTCAAGCTGATAATTACCGCCAATAGCAACTATCGGATATCTTCCAGAAAGCGATAAATTAACGGAAAGCGCATCCATTTGTTCCTGCAATTCTATTTTTTTAAGTTCCGACCTATATTCCATCGCCCATGCTAAGCACTTGTTTAAATCAGCGGTTGCTTTTTTATACTCCAAATCACCTTTTATTACAAAGATGGTATTAAATTCAATGCCTATTGCATTAAGAAAATCTATTTTAGCCACTTCGCGGTCATTTTCAATTTCCTCATTAATTGTACCAATTTTTTCAATAATTCTCTCTGTGATAAACTTATCCTTAATACTTATATTTATTCCCTTTTTTTCAATATATAACTTCTTGACAGAATTGCATATTTCCAGCTTCTTCTGAATAGCCAAAAGTTTATAAAACATTTTTTTGGAAGAAGAAACCGCCCTATTTTTAACCGTTGCATAATCGCTTTCCGCCGCTTTTAATTCGGCCTCCGCAAATTTTCTTGTTGTTCCTAGTCTATTTCCGTTCCATACAATCTGCATAAGAGACAATTTTGTCGTATAATAACTTTCTATTTCGCTAATATTATTGCTTTTTTGAGGAAGAATCGTGTTTCCAAGAATAGAATTTAGTAAGAGCGGACTCTCTGCCTCAAACCTTGAATAATTTGTGTTAAATTCCAATTGAGGATATAGTATTGAACGTGCTTCGTTCAATCGTTGCTTTGCAATATTTATATCCTGTTCCGCGGACAAAAGTTGCTGACTATTTGAAATAGCAAGTCTGCTGCTTTCTTCCAAAGTCAATATCCTTTCGGGTAATTGCTGGGAAGAAAGACAAGTAAAAAGTAAAAAGTTAAAAGTTAAAATGAAGCTCCACGGGTTAAAAACCCGTGGTATCTTTTGTTTCAGGATTCCACGGAGCGGAATCCTGCCCGAAGACCATTCATCCGCACCTTTAGGTGCGCCCTTACAGGCGTGGTCTTCTGGATGCAGGATAAAATAAATTAAGAGTTTCATAGTTTTTTTAGCTGGTTTTTTACTGATTGAAATGATGTTCCACCGTATGATTTTCTCTTTTCAATCGCCTTTTTATAGTTTAATACGACAGAAATGGATTCATTGAATTTTGTAGAAAATTTTTCCCATTCAAGCATAGATAAATCACCAAAAGTCTTTTTGCTTTTAATACAGTAATTAACAATATTCCTAACTATGCCGTGTGCAGTCCTGAACGGCAATCCTTTAGAAACCAAATAATCCGCAATATCGGTCGCAAGAATAAATCCGTTTTCACAAGCAGAATACATTCTTTTGGAATTAATTTTTAAACCAGCTATCATTTTAGACAAGATATCAAGCATGTCTTTTAAATTTTCAACGGAATCAAAAAACGGTTCCTTATCTTCCTGCATATCTCTATTATAAGACAGCGGTAACCCTTTCATCATAGTCAGAACAGATAATAAATTACCATATATTTTTCCGGTTTTTCCTTTTAGAAGTTCTGCAAAATCAGGATTCTTTTTTTGCGGCATAATTGAAGAACCTGTTGTAAATTCATTGGAAAATTCAATAAATCCGAATTGTTGAGAAGACCAAATTATCAATTCTTCTGCAATTCTTGAGATGTGCATGGATATTATTGAACAATCGGACAAAAATTCAATGATAAAATCCCTGTCGGATACCGTATCAACAGAATTTTCAGAAATTCTTGAAAATCCGAGCTGTTTTGCTACAAAATTTCTATCAATAGAAAATTCAGTGCCTGCAAAAGCAGCCGCTCCTAACGGCATAACATCCACTCTTTTAAAACAATCAAGCAATCTTTCTTTGTCCCTCTTCAACATCCATCCGTATGCCAGTAGCCAATGACTCAAAAGCACCGGTTGGGCATTTTGAAGATGAGTAAATCCCGGCATGATAACGGACAAATTGTTTTTTGATATTTTTTTTATTACCGAGATTAAATTATTAATCTTTCCTACTATTATCAATATTTCTTCTTTAAGATACAGTCGCTCGTCTAAAACAACCTGGTCATTCCTGCTTCTTGCCGTATGCATCCTACCGGCAACCTCGCCTATTCTTTTTTTCAGTTCGCTTTCTATGGCGGTATGGATATCTTCACCTTGCAACCTTATTTTTTTATTTTCAAAATCTTTTAATATCGATGAAAGAGCATTTGTTATTTTTATGGCATCACTTTTTGAAATAATCTTACATTTAGCAAGCATATTTACATGAGCAATGCTCCCTAAAATATCATATTTTGTTAATTTAACATCATAATCAATCGATGAAACAAATTTTTTCAAATCCATAAATACACCTAAAAAACAATTAAAAAGTTCCCGCCACTAAATCGTTCTTGTCCACCAAAGTATTAGTGGTGGAGGCGGGTCCGCCGAAGCATCAGTGGCGGAAAAAATTGAGGTTTTATATTATTAAGCCAATCTTGCTTGGCAACTACAATCGCACCATCCCGCTATCCCGCTTTTCTTCTTAAAATTGCTTCCACTTTTAACGGTAAACCAAAAAGATTTATAAAGCCCTCTGCATCTTTCTGATTATAAATATCCTCTTCTTCAAACGTGGAAAGCTTCTCCCAATAAAGCGATTTCGGTGAAATTCTTCCCATAATAATGCAATTACCTTTATACAGTTTTAATTTAACCAGTCCTGTAACATTTTTCTGGGTTTCATTTATAAAACCGTCTATCGCTTTCTTCAATTGTGATTGCCATAAACCATAATAGACTATTTCCGAATATCTTTGAGATAATATATCCTTAAAATGTGCAGTTTCTCTATCTAAAACTAACGCTTCTATTTCTCTATGCGAAGTATACAGTATTACTGCCGCAGGTGATTCATAAACACCCCTTGATTTCATTCCAACTAATCTATTTTCAACAACATCGCTTCTGCCAACGCCGTTTTTACCACCTAACTCATTTAATTTTTCAACAAGCTCAACTGAAGAATATTTTTTGCCGTTGATTTTTTTAGGTACACCTTTTTCAAAATAAATGTCAATAATTGTTGCTTTATTCGGAGCTTCCTCAGGTGAAACAGTCATTTGAAACATACTTTCATTCGGTGCATTTTCAAGATTTTCTAAAATTCCGCCCTCATATGAAATATGCCAAATATTCGCATCCGACGAATATGGTTTTTCTTTTGAAACCGGGATGGGAATATCATGTTCCTTTGCATATTCTATTTCTTCTTGTCTTGACTTCAATTCCCATTCTCTCCACGGAGCGATTATCTTTATTGACGGCATTAATGCTTTAAAAGTCAGTTCAAATCTTACCTGGTCATTACCTTTACCCGTTGCACCGTGCGCTACCGCATCCGCTTTTTCTTTTTTAGCTATATCTATAATTTTTTCTGCAATAATCGGTCTTGCTAATGAAGTTCCGAGATAATATTTCCCTTCGTAAATCGCATTTGCTTTTATCGCCTGAAAAATATATTTTTCAACAAACTCCTTCTTAGCATCTATCAAATACGCTTTTGAAGCGCCTGTTTTTATCGCTTTTTGCTTAACTTTCAATAGATCGTCGTCTGTCTGGCCGACATCAACTATAGCCGCAATAACTTCGGCATTATAATTTTCTTTCAGCCATTTTATCATAATGGAGGTATCTAAACCTCCGGAATAAGCAAGTACTATTTTCATAACCACCCTCCAAAACAGTTATTATATAAAATATTCAAAAAAACACAACAGGAAAATTATAAAATGAAGCTCCACGGGTTAAAAACCCGTGGTATCTTTTGTTTCAGGATTCCACGGAGCGGAATCCTGCCCGAAGACCATTCATCCGCACCTTTAGGTGCGCCCTTACAGGCGTGGTCTTCTGGATGCAGGATAAAAATGCCACACATTGGCGAATATCGGGCTTTCAGCTTAACTTAAATGAAATCGTCCCTTCTGTTAAACAAAGCGTCGGCAAGAGGTGAACGAATTGTGGGAAGTATAATGGCACCGGCACGTTGGCAAGATTTTTCATTAAATTGTGTTATTACCTTACCTAAAACAACTTTTAAAGGTATGTTTTCTTTAATATTGGGAAAATATGCGATTTTATTCGTATTTGGTATCTGTTTTCTTGGTATTCCGATAATTTTTTCGGCATAGTAATCTTTGTCAGGATGATTTTCGCCTATTATTCTTTTTATAAAAAAATCTGCTTTGTCCTTTTCAATGTATTCTGTTTCCGGGATGTATGCAGCGTTACCTATGGTTATTTCTGTTTCAATTGATTCTATATCAGGCATCTCTGTCGGTTTTTTATCTTTCAATTTAAATTCGCATTTTTCTACAATTTCTTGGGTATTATTCAAAAATTCCTGAGGTATCCCGGCATTCAACATCTCTTTTTCCGATTTCAGCCAGTATTGTTGTGATGCCGCTTTAAATCCTGAAATATTATCGAATCTTGTTTTCATAACTACATCATGCGCAAGCCAGTCCTCTATTTCCAAATAATGAACGTCATTTGTTGCAATTGCTTTTATGTCATTCTTTTTAGCAAGTTCTAAAAGCCCTTTATTTGAAATCTTTTCATCTTCTATTTCGTGATTAGCCAGTTCAACATAAAAATCATTACCAAATATATTTTTATATCTTAAAAGAGTTTTTTCTGCTTCTTGCAGGTTATTTTTTATATAAAATTGTGAAACCTGATTAAAAAAACAAGCTGTAGATGCAATAAGTCCTTTGCTATATTTTTCTAATAGCTCCCAGTCGACCAAACCCCTTTTTTCGTTATAGTTGTTTTTTATCCAACTATCTGAGACCAATGAAATGAGATTTTTGTAACCGATATCATTTTTTGCAAACAGTAAAAGGTGAAATCTATTATTATCTTTTTTTTCAATAGTCTTTTTTGCATCGTCAACAAAGTATATTTCTAATCCAAAAACAGGTTTTATTTCATATTTTTCACATTTATCTAAAAATTCATAAAAATACGGCATTTCACCATGTTCAGTCATAGCTATCGCTTTTTGACCTATTTTTTTTACTTTTTTTATACCGTCTTCAATTCGCAATGTGCTGTCTGAAAACGAACCGATAAAATGAGTATGTAAATGAGTAAACATGGTTTTAATCACACCTAAGAGAATAGCGTAGAGCGTATAGGGAATAGTTAACCACTAATCCCTGTCCGCTACTCTATTTTCTTCAATTTCCCTTATTTTCTTTTTTATCAAATTAGTATATTGTCCATGTGAGTTAACTTCCAATGCTTTTTTTAAGAGTCCCTTTGCATCCTGTATATTACCTTCTGAATAATATATCATAGCAAGATGATATAAAGAATGATATTCCTTATTATTTAAAGAAAGTGCCTTTAAAAATTCTTCTTTTGCCAATAATATATTTTTTATTTTTTTGTATGCATATCCCAGCTTTGAATGAGCATCGGAAGAATCCGGATATATACTCAATGCCTCCTTCAATTCGGGTATAGCTTTTTTGAATTTATTATCCCTGACGAAAAACCAACCGTTTTCAAGATGCACCCAATAATTTTCATTTATTGAAGCTTTTTTCAGCAAGTTTTTATTACTTTTATATTTTTTCTCTGTTTTTACAAATATCTTTTTACCGTTTGACTTTATTTCTATATCGCCATTTAAATCAGTCCTGTATATTTCTATTCCTAAGTTTTCCAATTTTTTTAAAGTCATTTCTACCGGAAAACCGAAGTCGTTTGGGTTACCAACTGTTATTATCGCGATTTGCGGATTCACTTTTTTTAAAAATTTATATGTTGATGATGAACTACTACCATGATGCGGAATTTTTAATACCATTGATTCTATTTTCATTGGTATTAAACAATCTTCGGCTTCTTTTTCTATATCACCTGAAAATAAAAATGTGTTTTTACCGTGTTGTAATTTAATTACTATGGAATGATTATTATACGCTTTTTTATCGTACAGATTTTCATTTTTGGCATTTAGGACAACCGCTTTAGATCCACCCCAATCATATTCTTCACCTTTTGATGCAATTCTATACTTAGCCCCGTTTTTTTTTACTGCCATTAAAAAATTACGGTAAGGTTCTGACGGGGAAGCAACCCCGGTATCCAAGACCTCGCTAATTACAAGTTTTTTTAATATATATGCTAAACCACCACAGTGATCATCATGGGGATGAGTCAAAATTACGGTATCTAATTTTTTTACATTTTTCTTTAAAAGAAGCGGGTAAACCTTTTTTTCACCTGCATATTCATAGCCGCCATCAATCAGAATGTTTTTGCCCGATGGCGTTTGAATTAAGATTGAATCGCCGATTTGCCCAACGTCTATAAATGTTACAGTCAAATCAGTCGCGGATACTCGGTTGAGAAATAATAGAAACGTTAAAACGAATAAAAAATGTCTGATTTTTACACCTCTACCTTGTTTACATGCTCAGCCATAGTTCTGGCGAAGCGAGCCGAATTACCAGGGGTTTCAATATCGGAATATATCCGGGAATCCTGCAGGTTCAAATCTGTTAGATTCAATATTCCGGAATATTGAATAAATCTGTTTTTATATTCATATTTAAATTTAATTTCTTTAAAATTAGCGTTGTTTTCATCTTTATTGCCGGATTACTAAAATCCATCTTTTGAGGGAAAAGTAATTTATTTAATTGTATATAATCGCTGAACGCGACTATCGAGCCATTAAAAAATTTTATCTCTGAAATTAAATGTGTTTTCTTCCCGATTTTAATCTCAATGCGATTATTGCTGAATATATAAGAATTCTTATTTTCTGTAATAAATATTAAATCATCAAAATATTCCGATTCATATATATTAAAAATATCCTTCACCCAATAAAATTCTTTACTAAGATCATATTTTATATTATCCGGTGTAATATATACAATTGTGCCTTGCCTCAAAAGTATAAGCCCTTGCGGTGCAGAAAACAAGCCAAGTAATTCTATTCGTAATTGCTTCGGTTTTTTGAAAAAAAACGGGCCGTTAATTGCAAATGTCTCACCATTATATGCGGTATTGGAATTTAAAAATCCGGAAATATCCAAAATGCCTTTAAAAGATCTAATCGCTCTTAATTTAACAATATCTGTTGACCAAACAATATTCTTTTTATATTTTTCTATTTTGTTTTTTATTTTCTTATTTTTTTCAATCAAATATGCAGTCTCCCAGCTATCAACAGCCATTTGATTGTTGCCCAATGATAAATAACAATCGCCAAGATGTTCAAAAATGATAGAATCATTAATCTTTTCGGATGCCTTTTTTAACAATTCAATCGCTTCATTATATTTTTGCTTACGGTAATAAATCCATCCTAACGAATCAATGTATGCAGGATTTTCGGGATCTATTGATAACGCTATTTTTACGAATTTTTCTGCTTCATCCAATTTTATATTTTTGTCAGCCCAAGTATAACCAAGATAATTGTATGCTTGAGCGGTTGTAGAATCAATTTTTATTACTTTGAAAAATGACTCTTCCGATTGTTCCGCCTTTTTTAAATTATCATAAACGATTCCCAACTCAAAGTGATATTTAGGATTATCCGGCTCGAGCTTTATGGCTTCCTTTAGATATTTTTCCGATTTTTTATATTTATTCAAGACTTCGTAATTTAAAGCAAGAAAAAAGTAAACGTCGGCTATTTCGGTTTTTAATGAAACGGCTTTTTCAAATGATTCTATTGCCTTCTTCACGTTATTCTGCATAGTATAAACATAACCTTTTTGCATATGTGGTTCTGCTATTTTTTTATCTAATTTTGCAGATTTATTGAAATAGTTTATTGCATCGTTATATTTTTTCTCTTCAACCATTATCAATCCTAAATAATAATTTATCCATGGATTTTTAGGAAACATCTTTTCAGTTTCTAATAAATATTCCTTTGCTTTAGGAATATTCTTCTGCATTAAATATAATCCGGCAATCTTCATATAAAGGTCGGAATCATCGGGAAATATTTCTAAAAGTTTTTCATACAATTCAATAGCATTATTGTATTCTCGTTTATTCTCGTATAAATTTGCCAATGCTATTAACGCCGAAACCGAATTCGGGTCCATTTCATACACTTTTTTCAAATAATCTTCCGCTTTTTTTAGTTGATTGATTCTTTGATATAAAATTCCTATACTCACATAGATTTCTGCCGATTCAGGTTCTAATTCAAGGTATTTTTCAAAATAAGAAATAGCTTTTTCTGGTTTACCTGTTTGCGAATGCAATATGCCTAAATTATAAAGAGCTTTTTTATTTGAAGGTTCTGTTGATATTATTTTTTCATATGAAGATATTGCATCTTCCGGTTTTTTCTGATAAATTGATATTTCTGCTAAAAGTTCGACTATTTCTTTATCCTCAGGGTTAAGTTTGGATAGCTCTTCTATCTCTTTTGAAGCTTCTTTAACATTGCCGGCCAGTAAATAAAGATAAATTAATTTTTTTCTTAAAAAAACCGATTTTGTATCATATGAAACTGATTTTTTATATTCTTCTATCGCTTTTGAAATTTCACCCTTCATTTCAGCCATGTTACCTAATGTATAGTGATAGTAAGCATCGGATTGTGAAGCACAATAAATACAGGATAGCGGAAAAAAGTAAAAAGATAAAAAGATAAATAAAAACTTGATTCCGTACTTCATCGCATATAAATATTTCATATTTGTTAACCAATTGGGCTTCGGCTTCATAATAATTTCTCCATTATAACAGCATTTTCATAATTAGAATAATATTTTTTTCTTATATGTATTTTTTTAAAATCAAATTTTTTATATAGAGAAATCGCGGGCAGATTATTTTCTCTTACTTCCAGCAATATTCTTTTTATTTTTAACATTTTGGAACAATTCGTTAAATATTCCATCATTTTTTTCCCTATCCCCAATCTGCGATAATTTTTTGAAACGGTAATATTCGTTAAATGAGCTTCATCCATAATATGCCAGAATCCGATATAGGTAACAATTTCAGATAATATATTGCCGACAAAAAAATATGCATAATCTAATTTTAACTCTTTTTCAAACATCTTCCTTGACCAAGGATCCGGATGAGATTCATTTTCAATTCCTAATAGAATATCTATGTCTTCTGAGCAAATCTTTCGAATTTGAAGATCATTTTCTATGTTCAATTTTCTCCTCCGCAAAAGATTTCCTGATATATAACGGATAAATATCTTTATAACTTTTTATTAATCCTTTTCCTATTTCCATTCTTGCCGTGCGTCCTACCAGCGAAGCGCTTAATTGGGTTTTAATACAGATTTTACCCAAATTAAATTTACTGCAAATCGCACTATTGCCGATAACAACGCAATTTTTATTCAATTTTTCCTTTAATTCTTCAATTTTAATTATTTTATATTCACCTTTTCTTTCCAATCCGCTATATTCAGCAGTATATACCTCTTCCCTTAAAGCATCAATTATCGGATAACATATCTTCCTATTCTTTAGATGCTCAGAATTGTATTTGTATACAAAACAATCCAATCCGGAAATACCGATTACAGGTATTTTTAGAAACTGCCCGTATGCTCTGGCAAGCGAAACACCTATCCTTATACCGGTAAAAGAACCCGGACCAATATCAACGGCAACACAATCTATTCTTCCTTTTTTATAAACTTTATTTATTAAATTAAATATTTCTGACGAAGAATATTTTGGGAATAAAACATTTTTCTCCGATATTATTCTATCATCATCAAACAATGCAGCTCCACAAACTTCGTTTGATGTTTCAATAGCAAGTATTTTCATAATATGAACCTTCCTGCGGCATGCTGCAGTGTATCAATCTATAACCCCGCACAGTTTTTATCCCCCTAGTTTTACTACGTAAAGCTGACAGGAGGACTGTCGCAAAACTAATCGTGGGGCTTCATAATTTTCTATTTTGCATAGTACCTTGATTTCCCAACAAAATAAATAGAACCGTCCCCATTATTATTGAAATAATTATTCCAAAATAAAAACTTAACGGCATATAAACAAAAATTACTTTTTTATTATTTGAAGTTATTTTTACCGACCTTATTTTTTCATATTCCGATATTTTCCCTTTAATACCATCAATAAAAACATTCCACCCAGGATAATAAAAATCACAAAGAATCAAATCCCCGTTTTTTGCATTATTATTTTCAATTACCGTTTTTATTGATTCATATTTTTTAATATTTGCTGCTGATATTTTATTATCGGATATTATAAATGCCCTTGGATAGAATTCCTTTTTCTTATAAATTCTTAAATCCGGCAAGTAGTTATTAAAACTTAGTTTTTTTATCAATAAATCATTTTTTAACTCAGAAGAGGAAATAATATATTTTACATTGTCAAAATTAGTACTAACTTCCGGTACCAAGGGAGAATACGCATTAATTGATGAAATGTTATAAAGCATATTTACATTAGGCGGTAAATAATTTCTATACATTAATTGAACTTTTTCTCTTAATTCCGGAATCATTGAAAAATAATATGAATGCAACCATGCCTTTAATTTCTCATCCTTAACTGAAATCCTGAAAAGATTTGAATCGTTGTTTAATAATTTAACTGTTTCCGGTTTAGATAAATACTTAATATTTATTGATTTGTTATAACCGAATGAAAAGTTCACTAATTCAATTAGAATTACTAAAAATATCAATATTTTAAATCTTTTTAGTTCCTGAAAACCTGATGCTGCAATAAATGATAACGATAATGCAACAAAAACAAGCGCCCTTTGAGGTAATCTGAAATATTGCATTCCCGGTAATATAAATAAAAAATTAAATATTTTGGGAAATAACAAAATAAAAACCATTATTGAAAAAGATAGAATTGAAAAAAATCTTATATTCCTATTTTTTAAATTTTTAATAAATCCATAAATCACCAAAAATAAAGCCATTATTCCAATGAATGCGCAGTTCTCGCCGTAAATGCTATCTTTTCGGATATAGGTTCCTTCTGTAGGATTACCAAAAATATACGGGTTAACAAAAGTTAAGATATCTTTTAAAAAATATCCCCAACTATTCAGCTGTGATTTGACAATACCACCCGCTCTGGCTGAGTAAGGAATCAATTCAATTGTCGGGATTATCTGGCTTGCAGCTAATAATAAACATAAAATTATGGAAAAAAAATATTTACCTAATAGTTGCAATTTTCTTGTAAGAAAAATTAGCCAGATGAATCCAACAATAATAGAATAATAAGCAATTTGCGGAAAACCTGAAAAAAACTGTATAGCAAATATTAAACCTAAAATAATCCATGAATTTTTCCTTGATATTTTAAATATAAATAAAAACACCAACGGTATCCACATTGCCGAATTTAATAGATTCATATGTTCATTATGAACGGCGAAAAATCCAGAAAAAGTAAATACTATCGAAAATAATAATGAAGTAGTTTTCTTAAAATTAAAAGATTTTGCTAAAAGAAAACTAAATAAACCAGTTAAAAATATATTTAAAATAAAAACACAGTTGTAGGCAATCCAAGAAGGGAATATAGCAAAAAAAATGTTCGGCGGGTAAAAATAACCGCCTTGCCCCTCCGCATGTAAAGGAAATCCTAAATACATATCTGTTGCCCATAAAGGGAATTGCCCGCCCCTTATAGATTGTGCAAAAAAATCCCTAAACGGCAGATACATATTAATTATATCGTTTATTCCTCCAAAACGTGCGGAAAATAATCCGGAAAATAAAATTATTTTATGATATATTACAAAAATTATTAATGCTAAGATTAACAATATCGCTGCCATTTTATATACCTTTCGTTTTCATTTTTTATTCTGATTTTTATTTCTATTCTTTTTTCCGGGAGATTCTTTTTCCCCAATTTATCAGCCCATTCAATTAATGCAATGCCTTCTCCGTAAATATATTCTTCCAACCCCAACTCTTCTATTTCTTTAGTAGAATTTAACCTGTATAAATCAATATGGTAAATTTTAAATCTTCCCTTGTATTCATTAACTATTTTAAAGGAAGGGCTGTTTACAAAATCTTTTACCTTAAAACCCTTACATATACTTTGAACTAAAACAGTTTTTCCGGCACCTAAAGACCCGATAAAAAAAATAATATCTTTTTTTTTAATTTTTTTTGCAATATTCAGGCCTATTTTTTGAGTATCTTCTGTGCTTTTAGATATTAAAATTCTCATTGTTTTAAAAATATGTAAAGATTATCATGCCATTGACCAAAATTCTCAATTTTCCTAGTATAGATAAATCTATTTTCCAGAATTGCACCCATTAATTCATAGATTGCCTCTTCACCTGTAGGATGCTGATATTTTGTTAAAACCAAACTAAATCTTAATAATGCTGCAGATAATACAATAACAGTAATAATAAATAAATTATTTTTTAAATTTCCAATTGAAATTTTTGATTGAAACAAGGTAAACCCCCAATAAAATAATCATTAATGAACTATATCCGAATTTAAGAGAAATGTACTCTAAACAACCGCCCAACATAGCGCCAATCAGATTTGAACCGAACGCCGTCGGTGGATTAGTTGTTTGCGAAAATGAATATGAAAACACTGTGCCCGAAAAAAAGACAGGTGCAAATAACAGCAAAGATGACATAAAAATCATTAAGAAATACGGGAAGATTAAAAATGCTTTAAGCGGAATAATAATATTTAATATAATACTTATAAAAAGCAAAATATAATATTTATTAATATTAATTTTTCCTTTAATCTTTGTAAATAAAGCCGCTGAAAATGTAACTGACAATGCCGATATTATAACAATCGCATTGACGAACCATGTTGAACCTAATAAAAGCGCCATACGTATAATAGCAGCGGTTTCCAAAATCATGAAACCACAGCCAAGAAAGAAAAAGTGATTATTTATATTTCGTGCAGTATCCGAGGAAAAAAATATTAAAATACCGGTAAATATCAATATCAATAAAATAGAAACAGTATAATGCTTTGGTATTGCTGGTTTTTCCATATATAAAAACGGCCAATTATCCGTAGTGGATTTTATTTTTATATTTGACACTTTTTTCATTTCCACAGTTTTTCCTATAAAAATATCCGTCGTTTTTGGAAAATCCAATTTATTTTTTCCCGGACCGTTGAAAATAACTGCAAAGTGTTCAATCTCCGGTTCGTCATAAACTATTGAATATCCATCAAATGTTTCCTCAAGCATTTTTGCGATTCTTTCAACTATCCATAATTTCCTGAATTGATTATAAATAACAACAACACCGTCTTCATTTAAATGCTTTTTTACATCTTCAAATGAATCCTTGGTAAAAACAAAATTTTCAAGACGCACTGATGAAAATTGTGAGAAAACAGTCAAAGAATCAAGTAAAGCAAATACTATTAAATCATATTTTTCATTTGATTTTTTTAAAAAGGACCTCGCATCATCATTAAAAATCCGTACATTTTTATTTCCATACGGATTATTGGGATGTAAATTTCCGATTTTTAAAATTGTCGGATCTATTTCCACGGCATCAATACTCTCAACATTATTTTTCAGCGCTATTGCAACATCGTTGCCAGTACCTGCTCCCAATATCAGGACTTTCTTGAATTTCTTATTTAATTTATACGGGAATTCATATACCCTTTTATTTTCTATATTATTTTTATCAATATCTATCATTCTTTGATGTGGAATACCGTTTACTACTACTGTTCTATTGATAAAATCAATTCTATAATAAGGAGAAAATATTGCACCTTTTGTGATTAAATAAATGAAAATAAACGTAGTAAATAAAATAAATATATTGAAGGAAAAAAGCGTTTTTTTATAAAAAAACGGTAAAAGGCAAACAAAAGTAATTGAAAACCATACTAAAGGCGAACTATTGAAAAAAGAAATCATAGCGAATACAACAACACCGATTATTGAGCTAAAAACATTGATTAAATATGCTTTTAATGGTTCTATACCAATAAATGCGCGTCCCAGCTCTTGCCCGATAGTAATGAAGAGAACTGTTGTTAATAAAAAAATCGCAGGTAAAAACCACCAAGCACTTACATCATAGAGCGGGATACCTTTACCAAATCCTGATGCGGTAAAATAAATGCTTAAATCCGATTTAACCGATATGCTTATTATGACTTTCCAAAAGATTATACAAATAATTAAAAATACTGCGGGAAAATAATTAATATAATCACTTTTCTTACTTGATATCATTAAACCTACACCTAAACCTAAAAAGCATGCAAGTAAAACAAAATTTGAAAAATATGAAAGCATAACAACATTGGAATTGAACCATCGTATGCAGGTTACCTGAAAAAATAAGGCAACAAAACTTATCAGAAACAACCTTAAATATTTGATTATCATTATAACTCCTGATATACTGTTCAGTATATCTGATTACACAGATTTCAGACATCTTTCCTTATAGGATGTCTTTATCAATTATCCAGCAACTTGAACCTATCGCGAAACTAATTCTCAGTAGGCGAACGCTGGATCGGGGTTACACTATTTGACTTTTTCAATAGTGTTATTTTATAAATTGTAAATTTTTCTAAAGGCATATTTGAAAATGAATAAGGCAACAATCCGTACATATTCAGGTGAAAACCTGCATGCGAATTAGGGTCCATAGTTCTAAACCGATTCTTTGTATAAATATATTTTTGTTCTTTAAATATTAAATCTTTAACAATATTTTCGTGAATTTTTTGAGGAACCGGTAAAACTGGGACAACTATAACAGAATTTTCAGGATATTTACTATCCTTAGAATCAATTGCTTTAAAATTATTGTTTTCCATGTAATATTGAAATCCCAAATGGCCCGTAAAATAAACATTTTCTTTTCCGTAATTCTTAAATATATATTTTGAGATATCCCTATATGAATTTGCCAATACATAATCGGAATGTGAAATAAACAAAGAAAAAACTATCCCGATAACAATAGAAAATGTTAGAAATACTTTTTTATATAGAATATTTTCGGATATCTTAACAAACAATATAATCACAGGTATTATTAAAGGTAAAAGATATCTTACTGCAATTATAGCGGATACCGAAGCAAAAAAAACTAAATATAAAAGTATCCAGATAAAAAGAAAAACAATGTCTTTATTGAAATCGGTTTCTTTAAGATAGTTAATAAATATCATACCCAAACATATAGCGGAAGATATGAATATACCAAATAAAAAACTCTGGATTATTTTTAATTCTAATAAGTTGAATAAAAGATTAACAGCAGAAAAACTAATTATAAATATCCAAATATAATAATTTTTCTTGTTAAAACCAAGCCATAAAATACTCAACGGGAATATGAAACAACCACCTATATAAGTAAGTAAAGGAATTTCCTTAACAAGCCCGAATGATAACCCAACCTGCAAAGATTTTTTTAAAATCTGAATTTCATTATAAATTAACAAATTATGAGCCATCAACAAAAACAGAAATGTAATAGGTATAAGAAAATATTTCAGATTCTCCTTTGTTTTTTTATTTAATAGCAGCCACATAAAAACTACGGGTAAATTCAAAATAGCAATATACTTAATCAATATCGCAAATCCCAAAATAATCCAACCGAAAAATTTTTCTTTTATAATAAAATAAAGCCCCCATACCGAGAATGTCAATAACGGTATATCCAACATAATATCGGTTGCATTAACAAAAAAAGCGGGGCTAGCTATCAATAAAAGTGCAGAGAAAAAGGGATCTGCTTTAAATTCTTTTGACACATAATATATGCCGATAATGCAGAGAATTGTAAAACAAAAAAATATTATATGAAATACTTTTTCATTTTCTCCGAATAATTTAATAACTGCAGCTAAAAAATAAGATACTAACGGCGGGTTATTGGCGACATCCCATGCTAAACAATCTTTTTCGGCACAATTTAATTGAAAACTGAACGGTTTAAGAGGCTCTTTTATAATCTGTCTTGCAGTATATATATAAAATATTGAATCTGATGAAACTGCCTTATTTAAAAACGGAAAAAAAAGTATAATCGCTAAAATACATAATAAAATTATTTTTGAGAAATCATTTCTTAAAATGGTCATATCCACCATTACTGAAAACCAGCTTTTTATTTTTATTATCCAGATAGATTATTTCCTTCTTTTGTATAATCCTGCCGATCTGGGAATATTTTTTTTCAAATATTTTTCTTTTACTGGCAGGAACCGTAAAAATTAGTTCGTATTCTTCTCCCCCAAAAAGCGTAAATGCATTCAAAGGCAAATTATAAACTGTGCAGAGTTTTTTTAAAACTTTTGATGAAGGTATTTTATCGACAAAGATTTCACAACCCACATCAGATTCGTCACAAATAAATCTTATTGATTTATCAAATCCATCAGAAGAATCAATCATTGACGTTGCTGCTTTTGTTTTTGCGATTATCAGACCTTCTTTGATTCTTGGATAAGGTTTTAAATGTTTTTTCTTCAAAACTTCCCAGCCTTTTATCTTTTTTTGGTATAAAAAAAGGCCTGCAGCTGATTCTCCGAAAGTGCCGGTAGTAAAAACTATATCGCCGACCTTAGCCCCGCTTCTTAAAATACCGTTACCATAAACGGTTTTGCCTATTACTGTGATTGAAATTAATATATTTTCCGGTGACCTGACAGTATCCCCACCTATAATCTTAACATTAAATTCCGTAGCTAAAGCAGAAATACCGTGATAAAGTGTATCTATATCTTTAACCTTGATATCCGAAGGAAATCCTACCGTTACAAGACAATAAAGTGGCAATCCACCTACAGCAGCAATATCAGAAAGATTAGCAGCTATTGATTTATACCCAATATCAAAAAAACTGAAATATTTTCTTGAAAAATGGATATTCTCAATAAGTGTATCCGTTGTAAAAAGATAATTATTTACTCTATCACTCTTTACAATGGCACAATCGTCACCTATGCCAACAATAATTTCTGAATCGCTACTCGTGCTTTTAATTTTTTTTCTGATTCTTTCAATTAATCCAAATTCGCCAAGATGTAATATTTTCAATTATTTTTTCCCTTCTGTCTTAGCTCTGTCTCTTATCGCTGAAAGACCAGCTATTATTGCAAGAATTCCACCCAAGACAAGTCCTGAAGATACCATTCCTTTAAGAAAAACAAGGAAATCATCCCACATATAAATCGGAAGTCCCGATATAATTTTTCCGCCAAATAAAAATATTATACCCACAATCAATGTAATAAAACCACCTATAACTGCTAACATATTCACTCACCTCCCGTTTTGTTTGCCCCGTTAGAAAACGAAGCCTTATATAATTTTTGTAATTATTATCATCATAATTGTGTTAACTATGTTAACTGTGTTAATCTACAACATTCTCTAATGCGGTAGATTTTCAATTTGAATGTTTTCTGAATCGCCTGAAACTTGCAAATCTATCTCATTTTCTGAAAAAGCAGCAATTTTTCTTTTGTATAAATTGGATAAGAAAACTTTATTAAACAATATCCTGTTACCTTTTATATTTAAATCATAATTAAATTTATTTGAACCTAAAATATTAGCCAGATTGCCGCTCACAAATATCTCTTCATTGTTTTCTTTTATTAAAGCTTCTTTTATATTTAATAAGTCATTCTTATAACTATATTCTGAATTTAATCTGCAATTTGTATCATTTATGGTAAAAATTAAATCTATTGGAAAAGTATTGCTCAGAGAAGCATTTTTTATATCTAAATCTATTTTTTCAATTTTTAAGTTTGAAAAACTAACTAAACCGTTTCTTAAAATTAAACTGTTTATTATTATTGCGTGTTTTGTGGAAAATTTATTTTTAAAAACATTTTTTTCAAATTTATTTTTCGATTCCATTACGAGATTAAAAATTAAAATTTTGTTCAATGCAATCTGTTTCCTAGGAAACGGAAATAAATTCGGAGATATTTTTATCTTTTCAATATTTAATATAGAATTATCATTGTAAAAAACACTTATATTATTTAAAACAATTCCGCTGAAATCCATTGAAACTGATTTTATTTGGGATTTCCCGCCAGTATACTTGGAAACTCTCCATTGAATGATGTTTTTTACCCATTTCCCGGAAAAAGCCATTCTGAATAAAACCGTAGAGGTAATAAGTAAAAAACAAAAAACTACAAAGAACGCTAAAAAGATTTTTTTAATACCTTTCATTACTTTTTCAAAATAATAATTTCTACCCGTCTATTTTGCTCGCGACCCACTGCTGTCTTATTATCTGCTATGGGATGCTCTTCTCCGTAACCTACTGCGGATAATCTTTTTCTATCCACACTGTACTTATAAACCAACATATCATATACTGATTGCGCTCTTTTCTCAGAAAGTCTTTTATTATAGGCATCGCTTCCGTAACTATCGGTATGTCCCTCAATCAATACATTGTTATCCGGATACTCCTGCATAAGTTTTACAACTTCATTTAACATATTAAACGCACCGGGTTTAAGTTCGGATTTGCCGGAATCAAAAAGTACTGATGAGGCTAAATTTACAACCAGTCCTCTTTTCTCTTCCTTAACAGATATTGTTTTTTCTGTAACCTTTTCTGGAATATTTACGATAACTTCTGCGGGTTCTGCAACAGCTTTATTACCTACAGTATCAAAAGCTGTAAATTTAATCTTATATTTACCATTGGGAACAAGATTTTTATAATAATCATCTTTACCATCCCAGACAAATTCCTTCTGTATTTTAGATGTGCCTTTAAGAGAAATAACAGCTATATCTTTAGAATTTTCTATTGTTGCTTCCCATACCGAAAAACCTATAGGATCGTCGGAAACAAAAGAAATAATGCAGGAATCATCAACACCATCGCCATTTGGTGATATGCCCGGTGTTGATACAGAAATTCCTACAAAAGGCGGCAACGTATCTACCGTTAACCATAGTTCATTTGAACGTGCCGGATATTTACCGTCCACGTCCATAACACATACATATCTTCCATCCGGTACTACTGCATTCTTTTCATCATTGCCTTCCCATTCAAGAATGGTCGGAATAGTTTCTTCGCCGGTTATAGTTTTGACAGGAACACCTAAATCATTCTTTATTTCAAGTTTCCATTTTTTTATTTTACCTGTATCAACATTTACAATAAATCTCACTTTTTCATAAAGACCATCTTGGTTTGGGGAAATTGCCTTCGGAATAGAGTCTAAATTAACAGTTCCTTCTTTCTTAGCATAACTTAAACATAATAATTGCAAGAATAATACAACAATTATTAAAACCTTTTTCATAAAACCTCCAGATGAAATTAAATATAAATTATATCAAATCAAATGTTTACTAATAAATGTTCGCTTTCGTGAATCCTTCAGCGGATTTCATCACGCCGAAGCTTCGCTACGGCGAAGCGCGCGAAAAATTTATAGGAGGGGTATACTTCATCCTACGGACTACGCATACCCTTGTGTTTTATTTTCTACCTATATACTCCGCACTTTACTAGTTGTGCGAATCTTTAGCGGAGTACAAAGGAGAGGGAGAGATTCGAACTCTCGTTCCACACAAGGTGAAAACGGGTTTTCGAGACCCGCGCCTTCAGCC
>DMMW01000081.1:27120-27456 GCA_003452965.1 Elusimicrobiota bacterium | reverse complement strand
GCCACTCGGCCACCTCTCCTTAATGATACCTCTACCTTTTCCAGATTTTAAAAATAATTCCCTTTTTCTTGCAATGGTATAACTATTAAAATATTCTTCGTTTATCAATTTCCAAGGTTTACCGTATTTTGTCGATCTTATTTTACCACTATTATGAGCTTCAACCCGCGTCTTTGCATCATTTTCTCTTGATGAACCAACATAATACTTTTCTGATTTCTGACTCTTAAGAATATAAACACAAGGCATATTTACATTTTTGGTTTTTCCGCCACTACGACTTTGGCGGACCCGCCGATGATTCAGTGGCGGGCGAGACCCGCGCCTTCAGCCACT
>DMMW01000081.1:12831-26846 GCA_003452965.1 Elusimicrobiota bacterium | reverse complement strand
AGCCACTCGGCCACCTCTCCTTATTCACGGAGGTCGGACCTACTGGACCGAACTAATTATTTTGAGTTTCCAGTTGGGAACTCCAAAATAATTATAAATAACTCCGAAGCATATTCAAAAATTTTGTGAGAAATTTTTGGATGTCTATGCGAGGGGTTAACAAATCCTTATGCTGTTTATAACCTCAAATTAACTCCTATGGGACGGGCTCACTCTTATCTATAATTTATTCTATTTTAAGACCTTTCGCCTTTGTCTCAGGGTGACGCTTCGTGTCAATTTTAATACATATTTTCTGTATTGTCAACAGTGGTTTTCCACCTTTTGTGGAACCAAAACCAATGATCCGGATACTTTTTTATAAAACCTTCCAGAATCTGCGTATATTTTAAAGTAAGTGCTTCAATATCTTTTTCATTATTACCGCTTTTTCTAAAATCAAGTGTTACAAATTTTATTTTATGCCTTATTTTTTCGGGTTTTCTTATACAAAAACCCATTACTACGGGTAAATCCGTATGAAGTGCAAATACAGCCGGTCCTTTTGGCGTTGAAGCAAGTTTGCCAAAAAAATTAATGAAAATACCATCCCTTCTACCGGCATCCTGATCCGATAACATAGCGACAAACTCGCCATTCTTTAATGCTTTAATTACACTTTTTAAAGCCATTTTAAGAGGAATTATCCCTATGTTTTTGAGTTTTCTGTAAAAATTTAAAAGGTTATCAACATATATATTATGCTGTTGTCCTACCAAGAAGCTTATAGGATAACCCTTATTACGGGCAACTGCTCCCATCAACTCCCAGGATCCAAAATGCCCTGCAATTAAAACTACACCCTCTTTTTTCATAAAAGAATTATCCAGACATTCCGTCCCTTCAAATTCTATATTGTTTTTTAAGAAATCTTTCATTCTTAATTTGGGAAAAGATAATAATTCAATCATTGACATTGCAAAATTTTTATACGACCTTTCGGCTATGCTGAATATTTCAGAATAACTTTTATTCGGAAATGCAAGATTAAGATTTTTTAATACAACATCCCTTCTTATTTTTAACATATGAAACGCTATACTGCCTAAACGCCTGCCTATCCATAAAGAAAATTTTAAAGGTACAAGTAAAATGAAAAAATTGGCTAAAAGCAATATTGTAAATTCTGCAAAATATTTTATATTCTTTACTGTAAATACAGTAACCTTTACTCCGGATTTTCTCAAATCATTAAAATTATCTATCTTTATTTCCATATCTTGTCTCGCCGTAGCTTTAGAGAATATGCGGATACCTTATCTTTTGCTGTATCCTATATCCTGTATCCTGTGTGCTGAATCATTTTATTCTCTCATCTTCTTTAGCATATAAACGGCTTGCAAATTCTTAGGATCCAGTTTTAAAACTTTTTCAAATTCAGTAACGCTTTCTTTCAGTTTGCCCTCGTAATAATAAGTAATTCCTAAGTTTAAATGAGCGTCAATAAGATTTGAATTAATATTTATAGCTTTTTTATAGTTTTCTTTCGCCATCGCTCTATTGCCAATAGTGAAAAAAATATTTCCAAGATTATTATACGCACCGCCATTTTCTATATTCGGATCAATTTCAGCGGCTTTCTTAAAATTTTCTATGGCTTTCGGTATCGCTTCCTTATTCTCTTTTATTTCATTTGCCCATAAATAACCTAACTTAAAATATAGCCGTGCATCCGTTGGGTTGGAATTTATCATACTCTGAATAGCTTTTTTATGCTTATCGGAATCCAAAATCTTAGTACTTAAGAAATCCTTGTTTTTAAAAACCATTTTCCAACTTCTATACTGCTTTATAACCATATTGTATTCAAGAAATATTATACAAAACAATAAAATCAGAGTAGTAAGTGTTTTTCTGCTGTTGATATATTTTATCTCACAGTCATCTGCAGAAGACGAACTTATCCCAAATATCATAAATAAATAAAATGACGAAATAGTAAATCTCATGTCCACAGAAAAAATATTTTGGACCAAAATCCCACTTACAGATGCCAGACAAATTTTTTGTAAAAACATTTTATCTTTGTAATATGCATTCATACTAAATTTTCTATATTGAATGAAATAAATTGCAATTATCCATAAAAATATCCCAAAACCTATTATCCCGGTTTCAGCTAAAATCTGAACAAATTCAGAATGCGCATCATTTACAATGTTTTGCATTTGCGGCCAGATTTTCTTGAGTTCATCAGAAGCATAGTTTGGAAAGTTTATATGAAAGGTTCCTAATCCTACGCCCAAAAAAGGATTATGCGAAACCATTTTCAATGAATCCCTCCATATCAAAAGATGTGCTTGCTGCCGTAACCAGATATTTTTCGTTTTATAAATAAATCCTGTCGCAGTTAAAGCAAATATTAATAAAAATATAACCCGCTGTCTTTTCGATTTCAAAAAATTGAATATTAGTATTAAACTTGAAACTCCAAAACCTAACCAGGCTGCACGGCTTTTTGTAAAAAATAAAGCTATTAAAAATGTCAATAAAATAATTATCCATAAAATCTTAGCAGCGGTATATTTACTTATTATAATCTCATACAATATAAATGGAATAGAAACAACTATGAAAGCAGCAAAAAATATTGGATTGCCAAAAGTGGAAAATATTCTATCTACCTTGGGAGTCATAATAAACCAGAATCCGCCATAATGTGTAATAATTCCATAAATTACGGATACAAAACCGCCTATCAACCAAAATCTAATCAGTATTTCCGGACTAAAATTTTTCGGCAATATATTCGCAAATATAAAAAAGCTCAAAAAACATACAATAACCCTATACATTTCTAATTCGGCAATGTGCAGGTTTGATGAAGTTAAGTATAGTCCTGCGGAGAAAAAAAGCCAGATTATTATTGATTTGTTTAATTCGGTATTTTTAATAAATATTTTTCCTGTTGCACTTTTGGTAAAAAACCAAAAAATAAAAATTATAAAAAGACCGGTTTCCAATGCCCATAATTTCCATCTTGTTATTTTTTCATCAGGAATAATCGGTATTAAGAAAAGAAGTAAACTTGTAATAAAAATAATTGCTTTTGTAAGTCTATTTGAACTTATATATTCTTTCATTTTTTAAATTATTTACCTGTTTTTGTTTCATTACATCTTTTTATTATTCTCTCAACTCGTGCAGCAAGTTCTAAAGGATTAAATGGCTTTGTAATATAATCATCAGCACCTATTTTTAAGCCCGTGAGTTTATCTTTAATTTGAGATTGGGCAGTTAACATTATTATAGGTGTTAATCGCGTATCGGATGTTTCCCTTAATTTTTCGCATATTTCGTAACCGTTCATTTTAGGCATCATTATGTCAAGTATAACTAAATCCGGTTTTTCTTTTAGAATTGCTTCATACGCATCAGCCCCGTTATTATAAGCAACAATATCGTGCCCGTCATTTTCAAGGGCAATTTTTATTAATTCCAGAATTTCTAAATCATCGTCTGCAACAATTATTTTTGCCATTCAACGCTCCTTAACCTGTTACAGTAACTAGAGAAATTACCAATAAAGCAGAAATCGTAATTATTGAAATTACAATTCCAACGGGTGTTAAAAAAAAGCTTTTCTTTACTTGCTGTCTTATACCTACCGGGGTTTGAATTACTTTTAATGAAATCGTTGTTGTATTACCCAATTTATCATTTGAACTAACTTTTATTATATTCTCTCCTTTTATCAAAGACACTTCTGCCGAAAATTTGCCGTATCTGTCTACAGTAACATAATTACCGTTGATGTTTACACGCCCATCCGGTTCGGTTGTGCCGCTAACCCTAACGTTTTTATCAACATATCTACCATTATCTATCGGTTCTTCAATTGTTAATGTCGGTGGTGTTTTATCCACAAGTATTTCTTTATAAGACGATATTATTCCCTCGGCACCCGAAGCATCAAGATAAGAAACACGCCAAAAATATCTACCATCTGTAACTTCAGTCTTTTTAATATCAAATTTTTCATAAATAGGCCTGACCGAATCAAATACTATATCATTAAAATCTTTATCCTTCGCAATCTGTATATGATAGTGTGTTATATCAAGCCATTCTGAAGCTGATTTTGATTTTGATAATTCCCCGCCAATATTTATTTCGTTTATATTTTCTATATTCGGTTTGTTTAATTTACCGATTTTTGGTTTTTCCATATCTAATTTGCCTTCTTTATTGATTCTTTGTTTTTCATCCAATAATTCCATACTCGGTGGAAGTTGTCTTGGTTCTATGGGCGGTAAATTTATTTTCACTTCCGTAGAATATCCCTCGGGGACAGTGACCGTTTTGTTTTTCGCTGTTACATCTACCGCACCTTTATACACCGCAACTATGGTTGATTGATCTTCTTTAACCTTTGTTTTATAGTCTGAAATAGGTGTTTTGGGAGTTATTCTCGGCATAACAAAAGCGGTAGGAGTTCTTATCGGAATATTTGTCGCCCGGATTTCACCTGATAAAAGCCGTGTTTCATCTGTTTTTTCTTCCGGCTGGATTATAACCAGTGAAGAAGGACCTATAGTCATAGAATTGCCCAATGGTGATTTGATGCCTGCATAAGAATTTTCAAGGGTTCTGACACAATCTTTATTATAAAGTTTCATATTTTGTTTAGCTTCTGCCCAATTAATCTCAACCTGACGTCTTACTTTTACTTCACGAATAATTGATGTAACGGTAGAAGAACGCAATTGTTCTTTTATTAAAACAATAGGTATTTTCAGTTTCATGCCAGGCAAAACATTATTCGGATCAGCTGAGATATCGTTAAAATTCAAGATTTCAGGCCACCTGGATGGTTCCTTGAGATAATGAGTTGCTACACCCCAAAGAGTGTCTCCGGCTTTTACCTCAATTTCCTGAAGATTCTGCTGAGAATGAAGACAATTAAAATCCGTAAGAAAATACATAAAAATAAAAAATAAAAGCATCTTTAAAATTGAAGCTCTGAATTTGAAATTTGAAATTTGAAATCTGGAATTTATTTTATACAATGACTTCACCTTTTTCATCTTTTTTTAAGCCCTTGGGAATTGAAAAAGAAAATTTTGAACCTTCCTTTAGTTTTGACTCAACCCATATTTTACCAAAATGAGCTTCTATGATATATCTTGTAATTGTAAGCCCTATCCCGGTACCACCCTTGCTTCTACCGCTAACCTGCTGAAATTTATGAAATATCTTATCTAAATATTCGGAAGGGATACCTTCTCCCGTATCTGAAATTGACACTTCAATATTTTCTTCGTTTTCTTTTGAAGAAATTGTGACCTTGCCGTCAGGAAAAGTATATTTCAATGAATTACTTACCAGGTTTATCAATACTCTTTCTATCAAGCTCTCATCTGCAGTAATGTTCGTTGATATGATTTCAGAACTTAATTTTATTTTCCCTTCAATTGCTTTTGACATAAGGCTGTCACAAACTTTTTCCGCTGTTTCTTTCAAATCAAACTGCTTTAAATTCAGTTCCATCCGCCCGACTTCCAATTTAGCGATATCCAGTATATCATTAATCATACCTAACAACCGGTTTGATGATCTATTGATTATTTCAAGAAAATATTTTTGTTTTTCATTAATCTGCCCCACACTGCCATCCAATAAGAATTTGAGAAATCCTAACATAGAAGCTAACGGATTTCTTAAATCATGAGTAATACCATGGAAAAAATCCTCTTTCATTTTTTCAACTTCTTTTGCACCAGTTACATCCCGCATAATAAAAATTATGCCTACAACAGTTTTTTTCATTGGATCAGTAATAATCTGTGTAGAAACACTTATAATGAAAGGCTTATCGGAAGATAAGTCAACTTCTTTTATCGTGTCGGGCTTTTCAGAAATCTGTTTTAATGCATTTGATAACTTTTCATTTTTTACAATTTCAAAAAGAGATGCCTTTGAATCTTTCGGTATATTTAATATTTTAGCTGCTTTATCATTTAATAAAACAATTCTATTATTTTCCTCCGTAAGAATAAGACCGTCATTGATGGAATAAACTATGGCAGATAGTTTATCCGCTTGCATTTTTGTATAAATTGAAAGTTTATTTATCATTTCACTGAAATTTTCTGCTAAATCGTGCATTTCATCTCTTGTTTTAATATTTACTCTTTGACTAAAATCACCATTCGCAACACTTTTTGATACATTTATGATTTTAAGTATCGGATTGGATAGCGATTTTGTTAAAATATATGAAATACTAATTGCAAATAGTAAAGCTATTATAATGGTAATCATTGCATTCCTTCTCATTTTAATCATAGAAGAATATGCTTCGTTTTTATTTTGTTGGAATATAACGCTCCATGGCAATCTTTTCACTGGCGCATACGCCCCAATCATATCAATCCCACCATTGGATTTATATTCTTTACTACCCACTCCCGCCCTCATAATTGCTTCTTTTACCACCTGTTCAGTGGAAAGGTCTTCATTACTAATTGCCAGTTCTTTTTGCTTATGCAAAATAACCTTTCCATTATTATCAATAATAAAAACATGTCCTGTGGCACCGACATTAGTTTCTTCAACAATCTCGGCAATATTATCCAGTGAAATGGATACCTTTAAAATATATTTGTTTATTAAGATAAAGTAAAAATCTATGATTGGATGCTCCCGTTCATAATAAAGCGGACTCACCTGGTATCTTTGGGTCTTTTTAATTGCCAGGAAGTATTTATCTTTTGAATAATTCTTAGGTTTATATTCGTTTTTCCCAAATTTAGGATTTGCAACCATTATCTCATTACCTGTTTTATCAATTATTGACGTCCTGACAAAATCATCTGAAGCAATTAAAACGTTTCTTAAAATATTCATCTGTTCAAAAGACGACAAATATTCCTGGTTTTGCGTGGCAATCACGAAACTCATCCTTCTATCAATATTTTCTATTTTATCGTCAATTTTTTCAGCAAGTGTCGTAGTTATTTTTATGTAATGTTCGAGCATCAGCGTTTGCAGCATTTCCCTGTTAATATTAATAGTTAGAACCCCTATAACTATAAGGGGAACTATCGCTATCAACGTGATAAAAATCAGAAATTTTGGAAATAATCTTATTCTCATTGTATTTAAACAACTAAAACAAACTTCTATTGATAATTATATTTTTTATCCACCTTCGAATCCCGACAAAATCGGGATTGATTCGGCAGATTCCTGCTCTCAAGTAAATACAAATACTTGGATTTTCAATTTTGAACGAACGTTTTATAAATTAAATTACCGCCCCTGTTTATATCAAACAATACACCCTCGGTAAGCGAAACTTTTTTTATCACTGATTCAAATTCTAAAATCGTTATAGTCCTTTGATTATTTATTGCCCTAATAATATCCCCTATATAAAGCCCCATTTCATCAGCTTTTGAACCCGCTTTAATATCAATAATTACCACGCCTTTCTCATCTGGAGAAACATTTAATTCACGAGCCATATCGCTTTTGAATTCTTTTACACTCATACCATTCCAACTCGCAGTTTGTTCTTTTATATTTTTTTGCTCAGGTGAAGATACCGAAACCTCTTCTGTCCATTCCCCAAGTATAACAGAAACATTTTTCCTTGTTCTATCTCTCCAAATAATCACGTTTATCTTCTTATTCGGTTCTGTGGCTGATACTATATCCTGCAATTTTTCAACGGAGTCGATTTTTTTCCCGTTAAATTCAAGTATAATATCGCCTCTTTTAAGACCTGCTTTATCTGCTGATAAACCGTCTATTACATCGGTTAAGACAACTCCGGATATTTCTTTTAATCCGGATTGTTTGGCAAAAACCTCATCAACATTTTCTATTTTTACACCTAAAAATCCTCTTTCAACCTTTCCTTTTGTAATTAATGAATCCAGTATGTTTTTGGCACGATTAATCGGAATTGCAAATCCGACTCCGACTGAACCCCCGGATTGAGAAAAGATAGCCGTATTTATACCGACAACTTCTCCAAAAATATTTAGAAGTGGTCCGCCTGAATTACCCCTATTGATTGATGCGTCGGTCTGAATAAAATCTCTATAAACATTACCTTCTACACTTATGTTTTGCCTTTTCGCAGAAATTATACCGACAGTAACGGTCTGCTCAAGCCCAAACGGCGAACCAATAGCAATAACCCACTGACCAACGCGTATTTTATCGGAATCGCCTAATTTTGCTATGATAAGTTCTCCGTATGGTTTTATTTTAACAACTGCTAAATCCGTTTTCGCATCTTTGCCTATAACTTTCCCTATATATTCTTTGTTATTTGCTAATTTTACAGTAATCTTTTCTGCATTTCTTACAACATGATAATTTGTAAGTATATAACCGTCTTTGTCAATTATTACACCGCTTCCTGCACCTTCAACTCTTTTCTGGCTATACCTCTGCTGGGGTTGGTTTCTCTCCGGTTGTGAAGGTCTGCCGAAAAATTGGTCAAAAAAATCTTCAAATGGGTCTGAATAGAAAAAGTTAAAAGGAAGACTCTGCCTTATCACCTGCTCTGTATATATTGAAACAACCGTTGGTTTTATTTCATCTGCAACATTTGCAAATGCATCCTGTAAATTCAATACTTCCTTTGAAACGGTATCAGTTGTCCTAATTCCCAAGGATGTATCAATTTTTCTCTGTGATTTCCCGAAAAAAAACGCTAATACCACTATACCAAGGCATATTACTGTCCAAAAAAACCATTTTCTAACAGAATTTGAACTACTCATAATAACCTCCCAATAGAAACAAGTTTAAATTAAAAGTTAAAATAAAAATTAAAAATTTATTTATACCTTTTGACTTTGTCTCGCCTCTATTTCAACTTATAACTTTTTATTTTAACTTGACTTTATTATTACTTCATTCTTAACGCCGGAACTTGTATAATTGCATCCTGCAGAGGTATATCATTACCTATAATATCGAAAATATCTCCTGTCGGTAAAAATCCGGCAATTATATAACCCCAATTCGCAGGATTACCTCTTATATAGGTTTCCGGTATTAAAAACTCGACTAAATTTCGCTGAGATTCTTTTTTTATACTGAATAATTTTATAGCGGTAGGGAATCCCCTATGATTATATCTATATAAACATGCATCGGCAGTCGAAACCGAAATTGCATATTCCCATGCAGATAACATATCCGTGAAACCTTTGTGCCCAAGAAGAAAAGAAGTCTCTCCGGCATTGTTTTTCTTATTCATATCTATATAAATATCCACAACCTCTGATTCTTGAGAAGAAACAAAAATATTAAATGTAATACCAAGCGTAGATTTTTGTACTCCAAAAGAAATAATATTACAACTACTTAAAATTATATCTTTATCAGATTCATCGTTAAAAAAAACAATATATTCATTCGTTGTCGGAGATGGCAAAAATAAATTATCAGCAGACACAAAAAACGGAATTGAAATTTCCGAAGGCGGTTTAATAGCTATAATACGATAAACATTGGAAAGTCCGGCTCTAAACCATAAATCATTTTCTTTCTTTTTACCAGCATCGTAAGACACATAATTTTCAAACCAAATCGGCTTTTCCAACGAATATATCTCTTCCAATGCCGCCTGATATTTTTCTTTATCATAAGAATCTGATGATTCATATTCAATTAGTTTCAATTGTGCTTTCTTCAGATGTTCCCATACTAATTTCTGGGCTGGGTCTTCTATCCAGCGAGATAAATCAGGCTGTGATATTGTCATTGTACTTTTTAAATCGAAAAATGCTTCTGAAGTAGTTATACAAACGTTGTAATCATATTCCTCTAATATTACCCTTGCTTCTTCCGACATAATCCCCATATATGGATAAAAAATACTCGGTTTTTTACCAAAGATTTGTTGATAAATATCTTTCCCCTTCTTAACCTGCTCTTTAGCATTATCTTCAAGATGTATTTTTATTAAAACCGGCAATATAACTTCTGTATAGGTTGTGCCCGCAAATTCATTATTGTCTTTACTTGCAATTTCATTTACCAATTTTTTATTTTCGTCAGAAATACTTGCCAATAAATCCATGGGAATGATAAAGACATTTTCTGAAATTATAGAAACATTAACAGCATATTTCTTTATTTCGTCTTCATTGTTTATATGAATAATTGCCGAAAAGACAAAGTTATTCAAAAGTAAAAATGGTATTATAATAAGCTTCTTCATTTAATAATTAAAACTGAAGCCCTTCCACCTTTCCCGTCATCAGCCGAAACAGGATTATTGGGATCTAAATTCCAAGCACCATCAACCTTAAATTTATATGTATACTTTCCAGGTCTAATAGGTATCGTAATATCCCAGATTCCCTCAATATTCCTTGTCATAACTCCTTTTCTGCCATCCCAATTATTGAAAGTGCCCGCAACAAAAACCTTTTGGGCAGTAATAGATCTATATTTAAAAACAACGCCCTTATCGGTTATTTCCGGATAGTTTACTTTTTTAACATCTTCATTTAAAAGTTTTTCTATCTGTACCGCTTCTTTTTTCGCCTCTTCCTGTTTTTGTGATTTACTCTTCCCAAAACTGCGAATACGCTCAACCAACATTAAGGAAGGGAAAGATACTATTGCTATACCTAAGACAAATCCTGTCCATAAAAGAATTTTTCTTAACATCCACTTCCCCCGATTTTAACAATACCGTTCAGTATTAATATTTTAGATGCACTCTCGCATACTGAGGTGTATAAATATGTTTCTTCAAAATCCTTACCTACAGCGAAACTTCCATGTCCTTTAACCAAAACTATTTTGGAACTTCTTAACATTTCAGGGATTCTTTCAATTTCTGAAACCACAGGAATCTCCGGTAAATAATATTTCCCTTCTGCATCAATTGGAGTAATTTTATCAAAATTTAGCGACAGGACTATAGCATTCGGTGGATGTGAATGTATTATTGCTTTAATATCTGGATTAGCAAGATAAATCGCCCTATGAATTTTTACTTCAATGGATGCACCGGCATCTTTTCCATCGTTGTCTAAATTCACTGCAACAAAATCCTTCAACGACAAATCGCCCATTTGAGCATCATGGCGAGTGATGTAAATCCTGTTATCCTTTCGGCAAGAAACATTTCCGCTATGCGAATTGTTTATGCCCTGCAAAAAAAGTTCTCTTCCATATTTTATAATATCATTAAACATAAAATCTCCTAAACCGCGGGGCTTTCGTGCCCTGCACCCCTGCTAACTTTTCTTTACTTGCACAAAGAAAAGTAAGCAAAAGAAATGCACCCCGATGGCTATTTCACTCGTAATTTCGAGCTCACAAATATTCCGTAAATTACCGTGCGAGCCCCCGTGTCTAGTTTTGTCGCAGACAAAACTATGCGTGGTTTCGGCGGATAAACTCCACTTGCCCGAATCCTTCGTAGCTTTCTTGTCCACCATAGCTTCAGCAACGGCGGAAGCGAAGAAGGACTCGCTCATTGACAGCCATAAGGGGGATTTAAATTCAAATATCAGTTACTTATATTATTTATTTTTTCGAGTAAAATATTCAATTCCTTTTTTAAACTAGTTAAATCTTTTATAAAACTTGTCATTATATCTCAAAAAGTTCTTTTGCGTTTTCGTCAGTTACTTTTACGCCAAGTCCCAAACCTCCGCCTACGCATAAAGCTATGGCGAGACAAGGCGCATTGGGCTCTGGCTATATCCCAAACAGGTTTTTTGCGTTGTTATCTGTAATTTCTGAAACTGCGTCTATGGGTATATTCTTAATTTTTGCAATTTCTTCGGCAATATATTTGATATATGATGGTTCATTGCGTTTACCTCTAAATTTCTGAGGCGGTAAATACGGCGCATCAGTTTCCAACAATATTCTTTCAATAGGCACTTGTTTTACAACTTTTTTAAGATTATCCGCTTTCGGATAAGTTACCGGACAATCAATCCCCAGATAAAAACCAAGGGATAAAAATTTTTCTGCATATCCAGGAGTTGAAGAAAAACAATGAATAACTCCTTTTAAATCTTTATACCGACTTAATATATTGTAACTATCTTCTTCGGCTTCGCGTGAATGAACAATTACAGGCTTATTAAATTTTTTTGCAATTTCAAGCTGCTTTTCAAATATTTCAGCCTGAATTTTCTTATCAAAACTGTCCCTGTGATAGTCCAGCCCGCACTCACCAACTGCAACAACTTTTTCATCACTTATCAAATGAATATAATCGGTGTATCTTTCTGCATCGTGAGGATGTATGCCAAAACTACAAAATATATTACTGTATTTTTTACACAACTCCACAGAATTTTGCCACAAAGATGGTTCTACACTTATTTCAATTATCTTTGTAATACCTTCTGCAAATGCACGTTCAATAACCTCTCGTCTATCGTTATTATAGGACTCGTCTAAAAGATGGCAGTGCGTATCAATCATAATTCATTCTATACAAAACGCAGAGCTTTGCTCTGCCGCTACATAAACTGACAAAAACAGATAAAAATTCAGTTTAAATCGGTTTTTTATCTGTCTACATTGTCCTTTCTAGGAAATAGTGGTTCGGTAACTTTCCGCTCCGCGATTATTTTTTCTAATTTTTCTGATGTCTCAGGCATAAAACATAAAACGGATTTTGATATAATTTCTATAGAAAATAAAAGATTCTTTAAAACCTTTTCCAATCTGTTTTTATCCGTTTTATAAAGATTCCACGGCTTTTCCGAATCAATTGTTTTATTCGCCTCGTTGATGACTTCCCATATTATTTCAAGGGCTTTATTAAATTCAATACCTTCAATAAATTTGGAATATCTTTTGTCAAAATCAAATAAAAGTTTGCCTAACTGACTTTCTTTATCAATCTCCGAATTTATACCCTTTAACGAAAATTTTTCAAGCATTGAAAATGTACGGGAAACAAGATTCCCAAGATTGTTTGCCAGATTACTGTTATATTTTTCATAAAAACTTTTTTCGGAAAAATCACCGTCCTGTCCGAACGGTATCTGCGACATCACAAAATATCTGTATGCATCGTATCCGTAATTATCTATAAAAACATGCGGGTCCACAAAGTTACCTTTTGATTTTGACATTTTTTCACCGTTGACTGTCCACCAGCCATGCGCAAAAACCGTTTTTGGCAATTCCTCACCGAGTGACATCAGCATAGCAGGCCATATAACCGTATGAAACTTAAAAATCTCTTTGCCAACGAAATGAACATCGCAGGGCCAGATATTTTTTCCTTCCGCAGCGGAAAAATAATTCAGCAATGCGTCAAACCACACGTAAATAGTATGCGCTTCGTCACCAGGAACGGGGATGCCCCATTTTACCTTAGTTCTTGAAACAGACAAGTCTTTCAGTCCTGATTTAACAAAATTTATCATCTCCAAAGCACGCCAGCTAGGTTGCAGGAACTCAGGATGTTTTTCATAGTAATTAAGCAATGCGTCCTGATATTTAGATAATTTAAAAAAATATGATTCTTCCTCCAGCCGTTCTACCTGTTTCGCACAATCAGGGCATTTGTTTTCAACAATCTGAGTATCGGTATAATAAGATTCACAGGCAACACAATACCAGCCACTGTATTTCCCTTTATAAATATCTCCGCTTTTCAATAATTTACCAAAAACTTCCTGAACTTTTTTTATATGCCTTTCCTCTGTAGTCCTGATGAAATCGTCATATGAAATATTCAGCCGTTTCCAAAGTAGCTTAAATTCTTCAACATTTTTATCCACCCATTCTTGCGATGAAAAACCCTTTTGACTTGCGGCTTCTTCAATCTTAGAACCGTGTTCATCGGTGCCTGTCAGAAAAAACACTTCTTTGTTTTTGGAGCGATAATATCTGGCAAGTATATCGGCTGCAATAGTGGTGTATGAATGACCTAAATGCGGTTTATCGTTCACATAATATATAGGTGTAGTAATATAAAATTTCTTCATTTTGTACTCGAAGCTCGGACCTACTGGACC
>DMMW01000081.1:6115-12571 GCA_003452965.1 Elusimicrobiota bacterium | reverse complement strand
AGAAACCTATCGGGGTAAACATCCAAATCTCTTCTTGCCGCTCTTATTTTAATAATTCTTTTTGTGCAAATTTTTTAGTGCGCCCGTCCTCAAATTGCACATTAATTTCCGACTTAAAAATATTAACGCCGGTAACCTTTCCTTTGCCCTCAGGTGTTTTAACCTCGCTTCCTACCTGAGGATATTTTTTACTTTCCGATACATAAAAATCGTGTTCGTATGCAATACAACACATTAATCTTCCGCAAACACCCGAAATTTTTGCTGGATTGATAGTAAGGTTCTGATCTTTTGCTATTTCAGTGGTAACCGATGTAAAATCTTTTAAAAATCTCTGGCAACAACATATCTGCCCGCAGTGCCCCAATGAACCCAATATTTTTACTTCGTCTCTGACACCTATCTGAACCATCTGAATTCTTGTTTTAAGCACTGCTCCTAATTCCTTAAGTAATTCGCGAAAGTCAACCCTTTCTTCTGCCGTATAATAAATAAAAAGTTTGGTTTTTTCAAAATTATATTCTATCATTGAAAGATTCATCTTCACTTTAAGCGTTTCCACTTTATCAAGTATTACAGGAAGATCCCGTTTAGCATACCCTTTATTTTTCTCAACACGTTTAATATCCTCTTCCGTAAATAATCGTATAACTTTTTTAAGAGGCTCTTTCGTTTCTATCATCTGTTCGGGAATCACTACCATTCCAACCTCTATCCCATTATCAACCTCAACCAATAACTGAGTATTCATTGAAACATCTATTGAACCTGCATCACAATAAATAATATCCTTTGTTCTTCTTATTTGAACACCAACTGCAAGCGGCATAATATCACCTCATAATAAATTTTGACGTAAAACTTCTAATGTTAAACCTATGTTTGTATTTCTTCTGATATAATTTTGCATCTTTAAAACAATCCCGACTTTTTCAGGCTCATAATATCTAACCTGGCTGGCAAGTATATTCAAAAAATCCACCGCTTCATTTCTTTCATATTTTGAATTTACAAATTTGCCCTTTTTGAAATCCGTTAAAACGTTTATATATTTAGAAATCATATCCTTATCTTGAGCTAATTCTGTTGCTTTACCTAAAGAGCCCATGGCTACGGAAACAACAAAATCTAATTCGTTTTTGGTTAATTCATACTTTTCAAGCTCTTTTTTAATTTCACCGTCACTTAAAACATTAAAAAAAACCGTTGCACATCTGGACAGTATCGTTCTTGGTAATGAATGCGGAACCGGTGTAATCAGAATTATAACGGTATTTTTAGGCGGTTCTTCAAGAATCTTCAATAGCGAATTTGCAGCGTCTTCTTTTATCAAATGGGCGCTATCTATTATTCTTATATTGTAACCGTTCATAATCGTATTAATCTGAAGGCTTTTTATCATGTCTTTTATCTGGTCAATTGAAATCCATGATTTTTCTTCAAGCACGGATATTGTTACAACATCCGGGTGATTGCCCGATTCTATTTTTTTGCACGACGGGCATTCTTCGCAAGGTCTTTTTGATATTTTTCCAACACAATTCAGCATCTTTGCAAGTCGCAAAGCAAACAGTCTTTTACCTATGCCGGATTGTCCTGAAAAAATATATGAAGAATGAATATGGTTCTTTTCAATCGCCCTAAGAAACATCTCTTCTTGTTTATTATGCCCTATCAATTTCATAATTTATTTTTCGTAATTTTCATTTGTTTTGCAACAATGTTAAAAATTCTTTCCGATATTTCCTCTATTGTTCCATTCGGTTTAACAACCTTTATTCTATTTGGGAATTTGCCGGCAAGCCATTTATATCCCATTCCAACTTTTTTATGAAAAACGAAATCTTCGTTTTCTAATCTGTCTTTTCCGCGTGCAAAAGCTCTATCAAGCCCTTTTTCTACACTTATATCCAAAAGAATGGTCAAATCCGGTTCCAGCCCTGCGGTTGCAATATTATTAAGTTTAAAAATAATATTCCTATCTAAACCTCTCCCAAAACCCTGATATGCAATAGTAGCATCAGAATATCTTTCGCAAATCACGACTTTACCTGAATTAATGGCAGGTAAAATTAGCTCGTCGGTAAGCTGTGCACGGCAAGCTTCATATAATAATAATTCGGCAATAGGAGAAATCCTGCTTTTGGGATGAAGCAAGATTTTTCTGACGGTTTCCGCTACTTTAGTTCCGCCCGGTTCTCGGGTACACACAATATCAAAATTAAGTTCTTTTAGCCTTTTTGCAAGTAATACTGCCTGTGTGGATTTACCACAACCATCTGAACCATCCAATGTAATAAAAAAACCTTTCTTCATATTTAAAAAAGAGATGCAAATTTAAGAATATAACATATATAATAACTCTATTATAAATTTTATTAAAAAAACTACCAAAAGTCAACAAAATTTAGGAAGGTGCATAGACTTTTAACTTTTTTAGATAGGTGAAGTCGGTTTGATTAATTTTTAAAGGAGTAACAGATATATATTTATCGTTTACTGCAACAATGTCTGTATTTTTTATAGAGTATCCGGATACTTGTTTGCTTAAAATCCAGTAATATTTCTGACCTTTTTTGTCAATTCTTTCATCTATATAATCATTATAAATCCGTTTGCCCATTTTAGTAAATGATACCCCTTTTATATTTTTATTATCCGGAATATTTATATTAAAAAAAGTATGTTTAGGCACTTTGTATTTTAATATTTTTTTTATTATCTTTAATGCGTGTTCTGCCGCAGGTTTAAAAATATTTTTACCATCATAAACTAATGACACCGCAAATGACGGATAACCCAATATCGCACCTTCTCTTGCGGCTGCAACCGTTCCGGAATAGATGCAATCCTCGCCCATGTTAGGACCGTCGTTTATACCGGAAACAACCAAATCAACCTTACCTTTCATTACCCACATTATTCCGAATCTTACACAGTCCGAAGGTGTACCGCTAAGTGTATAAATATTCTTTTTTTTAGGAAAAAGTTGCATAGGTTTATTAACGGTTATTGAATGGCTTGAGGCACTTTTATTCAAATCAGGTACAACGACAAAAACATCACCCATTTTTTTTATTACCGATATTAATGGCAAAAGCCCTGCTCCGTATAAACCGTCATCATTAGAAATTAAGATTCTCATAAAAAAATGATTCTTTCCGTCACAGAATTTTTGTTTTCCATAATCTGTGTAATCAGTTTTACTTTATTTTTGACTTTTTGTCAAGAATAATGTAAAATGTATATCGGAAGCCCTTATCACGGGGTTATTTACTCGGTCGGTGCAGTTGCTCCGAATTCCGTGAATAAGGTCGTTCGGTGCAGTGGCTACGAACTACAATGGAGGATCCCGACTTTATTATTTTTTAGTATTGTCGGGATAATATGCTCGTTCGGTCCGGTAGGTACTTGTCCGCCGTAACTTTAGTATAGGCGGGCGAACTTCAAATTAAAAACTTTAGGTATGACCCCGAATGTTTTGCCATCGGCAAAACAAGTCTTCGGGGTTGTAGCCCCCCACGTAGTTTTCTTCGAAAACTAATCACGGGGGCAGGTCGTTCGGTGCAGTGGCTCCGAACTTCAAATTAAAAACTTTAGGTATGACCCCGAATGTTTTGCCATCGGCAAAACAAGTCTTCGGGGTTGTAGCCTCGTTCGGTGCAGTGGCTCCGAACTTCGTGTACAATGTGTTTAGCTATTCCGGGAAAAATTGTTTCTATAAAAGATAAAATTGCAGATGTTGATTTCGGCGGCATAATAAGAAAAGCCGGGCTAGATCTTTTACCTTCTGTAAAAATCGGCGATTATGTTATCGTGCATGCAGGTTTTGCTATTCAGCTACTTGATAAAAAAGATGCTAAAAAAACATTAAAAATTTTAAGGAGCATTAAGGTAAAAAGGTAAAGAGGTAAAGAGGTATAGAAGTAGCCCGCCACTAAGTCGTTCTTGTCCACCAAAGATTCCCTGTCCGCCAAAGTTGTAGTGGCGGAAGTGGTGGAGGCGGGTCCGTCATAGAATCTGTGGCGGAAAAGGTAGAAAGTAAATGTCATGCCCGAAATTTGTTATCGGGCATCCAGAATTAATATGGATTCCTGCTCCCCAGACTGTGTCATAATTCCAAAATTGTAGCTGCAGAGCGATTAGCTCTGCTAAAACATGGCAAAGATTACGCTTTGCTGCTACAAAATGGAAAACGAAATACATTTATTAACAATTGCGACACAGTCTGTCCGCAGGAATGACAAATAAGTGGAACATTATGTATAATACAAGCAATATCTTAATTGAAAAAATTACTTCCCTTGCAAACAAAAAAGTTAATATCATGGAGGTTTGCGGAACACATACAATGGCAATTGCTTCTGCCGGATTAAAATCAGTATTGCCAAAAAATATTAATTTGATTTCAGGACCAGGTTGCCCTGTATGCGTAACCCCGACATCCATAATAGATTCGGCAATTGAACTTGCAAAAAAAGATAAAATAATCACAACTTTCGGCGATATGCTTAGAGTACCCGGCAGCAATTCTTCACTTGAAAAAGAAAAATCATTCGGTTGCGATGTAAGGATTGTTTATTCTTGTCTTGATGCTCTAAAGATTGCACAAAATAATCCGAAAAAAGAAATCGTTTTTATAGGTGTCGGATTTGAAACAACTTCACCAACAATCGCTGTAACTTTAAGAATTGCAAAAAGAAAAAAAATAGAAAATTTTTCTGTGATTCCTGCTTTTAAGCTTATACCCCCTGCACTAAAAGTACTATTAAAACAAAGAATTAAAATTGACGGATTCCTTTTACCCGGGCATGTTTCGGCAATTATTGGTTCTAAACCCTACCAATTTATAACTGAAAAATATAATATACCTTCGGTAATAACTGGTTTTGAACCATCAGAAATTTTGCAGGGAATCTATATGATTCTTAAACAGATACACTCCGGAAAAACCAGTATAGAAATTCAGTATAAAAAAGTTGTAAAAGACGCGGGCAACCCACTTGCAATAAGACTTTTATACTCTGTTTTTGAGGAAACCGACTCGCAATGGCGTGGTCTTGGAATTATAAAAAATTCAGGATTAAAATTTAGAAATGAATATAAAATATTGGATGCTTTACAAAAATTCAGGATAAAGCTGAAAAATTTTAAAGAACCTGTCGGTTGTTTGTGCGGAAAAATATTAACTGGTACTGTAAAACCGCCTCAATGCAAGTTATTCGGTATAAAATGTAATACAACAAACCCGATTGGACCTTGTATGGTTTCTTCGGAAGGTACTTGTGCGGCATATTATAAATATGGAATTGTTGAAAAATCTAACAATTCCTGATTACACAGATTAGCGATGATTTTTCTGAGAATCTAAATATGGAAAATAAAAAAATAACGTTGTCATACGGTTCGGGTGGAAAATTAATGCATCAACTAATCAAAAATCTTTTTTTAAAAAAGTTCGGGAATGTTATATCCGAAAAATTAGATGACTCCGCCGTTCTCCCGCCTATACCAAACAATTTTAGGATAGTTTTTACGACCGATTCGTATGTCGTAAAACCAATTTTTTTCCCGGGTGGTGATATCGGGAAACTTTCAATCTGTGGAACAATAAACGATTTGTCCGTCATGGGTGCAAAACCGCGTTATATTTCGGTATCGGCTATTATAGAAGAAGGCTTGGAAATTGAAAAACTTGAAAAAATAATAAATTCAATCGCAGAAACATCAAAAAGAGCAGGTGTTCAGATTGTTTGCGGCGATACAAAGGTTGTGGAAAAGGGTGCTGCTGATGAAATTTTTTTAACAACTTCCGGAGTTGGTATTTTAGATAATAAATTAAATATTTCGGGACGTAACGCAAAACCAGGCAATATTGTAATTCTTTCGGGAACGATAGCCGACCATGGAATCGCAATATTGAATGCCCGTCAAGAACTTGAATTAAAAGGAAAACTTTTAAGCGATGTCGCACCGTTAAATAATCTTGTTGAAAAAATGCTTAATGCAGGAAAAATTAATACCATGCGCGATCCGACAAGGGGCGGTTTGGCAACAACACTCAATGAAATTGCAGAACAATCGGATGTCGGTATTGAAATTATTGAAGAAAGAATACCCATCAACAAATCTACAAAGACTGTCTGCAACCTGTTAGGCTTGGATCCTATTTATATAGCAAACGAGGGTAAGCTTTTGGCGATTGTTGAGGAAAAACACGCCGAAAAAATTCTATCTACTATAAAAAAACATCCGCTCGGTAAAAATGCCGAAATTATTGGAAAAATCATATCAAAACCAAAAGCCGTATTTCTAAAGACCAGAATCGGCGGGACCCGTATTCTTCAAATGCTTGAATCAGACCAGCTTCCCAGAATCTGCTGAATTACAATTTAATTACAATTTAATAAAAATCTTGAAAATCTATAACCAAATTTAATTTTTTTCCGAATTTAT
>DMMW01000081.1:723-6015 GCA_003452965.1 Elusimicrobiota bacterium | reverse complement strand
TTTATATTTTACCTTGACAAAGATTCAAATTTTCTATATACTAAATAATGTGTTTTTAAAATGTATAAGTGTGTGTTAATTCTTGAATTATCCATGTTTTTTGTGGATTAAGCTTATATTCACATAAGGCGGAATTTTAACTATGAAAAAACAAAAATGGTTGGTTGATGTTGTTATTGGATTTGTATTATCCTTAACAATAATTTCATTTTATCTTATGAAAGTAAATTTCTTTGAATCTCTTGAATACAAATTTTATGATTTAAGAAGCAAACTAAGACAGAACCCCAAACCAAGCGACGATATTTTGATTGTAAGTATTGATGATAACAGTATCTCTAATATAGGAAGATGGCCATGGCCAAGGTCTATAATTGCAGCACTTATTGAAGAAATATCGGCTGCAAATCCAAAAGTCATCGGTCTAAATATTCTTTTTAGCGAACCGGAACAGGCGCTTGGATTGGAACAGATAAAAGAACTGAAGCTTCAATATGCCAACTTGCTGGTTGAGATGGACAAACTGAAGAAAAAATATAAAATAAAAGAAAAAGAAATTCTGCCATTCAATACTTTTATAGGCGATATCGCGAATGCAGAAAGCAGCATTGACAACGATACTATTCTTTCCGAAGCAATTTTCAATTCTGAAAAGGTTGTTCTTCCAATGTTTTTTTCGCTTGATGAACCTCTCGGCGAAAAAACCTTTGAAATACCACCGATTCTTTCAACCAATTCTATAACGGGACCGCCGCTACCTGCTACAATCGGATATATACCTATTCTTCCTCTGGATATTTTTTCGGAATATACATTAGGTATAGGGCACGTGGATATTTTACCTGATATTGATGGAACGAAAAGAAGAGAAATACTTTTAATCAAACATCAGGATAAATACTATCCTTCATTTACGCTCCAGTTAGCCAGAATATATTTGAATTTAGGATTGAACGATATAAAATTGCTTAATAGTAGCGAAGTTGCTCTTGGGAAAATCAAGATACCGACTGACGGTTCTATGAATATGTTGGTAAACTTTAACGGTCCATACGGAACTTTCAAATATTGCAATGCTTTTGATGTCCTGACCAAAAAGATACCGCCCGAAGCTTTCAAAAATAAAATTGTATTAGTCGGTCTTACTGCAACCGGCGTAGGTGATTTGAATGTTATTCCGATAGCCAATAATTTTCCGGGTGTTGAAATCAGTGCAAATGTAATACAAAATATAATAAGTAAAAAATTCATTGTCAGACCTAATTGGTCTAAAAATTTTGAATTAGCATGCTTAGCCGTTTGCGGCTTATTTGTCATACTTTTACTACCGAGATTGAAAGCTAAATGGGGCGCTATTTCAACTTTATTTATTTTAGCTATTGTTTCGGGATTCGGAGTTTATCTATTTACCAAAGGTTATTGGATAAAAATGTTTTATCCGAGTGTCTTGCTTGTATTGGGATATACTCTTATTACAACAAAACATTTCCTTTTCACCGAAAAAAGGAAAGAACTTGTAGAAGCGGAAAGCATTGAGACAAATAAGATGTTAGGTCTATCTTTTCAGGGACAGGGGATGCTTGACCTTGCATTTGAAAAATTCAGGAGATGCCCGCTTGACGACCAGATGAAAGAATTGCTTTATAATCTTGGACTTGATTTTGAAAGAAAGCGTCAGGTTAATAAAGCGGTCGCTGTTTATGAACACATTAAAAAGGTTGATTCAAAATACAAAGATATTGAAGAAAAAATTACAACTCTTAAAACCGCAGGTGAAACAGGCATTCTGGGTGCGACCTCTAAAGAATCAACCGTTATAATCAAAGGTTCAAAACAAACACCAACTCTTGGCAGATATGAAATAATGAAAGAGTTGGGTAAAGGTGCTATGGGTATTGTTTATCTCGGAAAAGATCCGAAAATAAACCGACAGGTCGCTATAAAAACCGTTCGTTTTGAAGAAGATGTTCCGGAAGACCAAATGAAACAATTAAAAGAAAGATTCTTCCGTGAAGCGGAATCTGCAGGCAACCTTTCCCACCCTAATATAATAAGAATTTTTGATGCTGGCGAGGATATGGATTTGTCGTATATAGCAATGGAATTATTAGACGGCGATGATTTAAAATCAAAATGCGAAAAAAGCAAGCTTTTGTCTATGAAAGATGTGTTGGATCTCGTTGCAAAAGTTGCAAATGCCCTTGATTATGCACATCAGCAAGGTGTAGTACACAGAGATATAAAACCCGCAAATATAATGCTGCTTAAAGACGGTTCAATCAGGGTTACTGATTTCGGTATAGCGAGAATTTTATCTTCTTCAAAAACCCAAACAGGCACCGTACTGGGAACACCGAGCTACATGTCACCTGAGTCTGTTGCCGGTAAAAAAGTTGACGGTAGAGCCGATATTTTCTCATTAGGTGTTTTACTCTACGAAATGCTGACCGGAGAAAAACCGTTCCAGGGTGAGAGTATAGCGACATTACTTTTCCAAATAGCCAATGAAAAACACCCGACACCCAAACAATACAACGATAAAATTCCTGATTCAATTATCGCAATCATAGATAAATCGCTTGAAAAGGACGTTGAAAAACGGTATCAGCGAGCCGGCGAAATGGAAAAAGACATCAGGGCGGTTTTAGCAGCGATATAATTTATAAAAATATATGAAAGAAATTATTACTGCTTACGGAAAAACTGATCAAGGACTTATTAGAAAAAATAATGAGGATAATTTTTCTGTATCTGAAGATATTAATCTTTTCCTGGTAGCGGACGGTATGGGCGGTCACGCTTCTGGACAAGTTGCAAGTAAAATGGCTGTTGACATTGTCAAAGAACAGATGGAACATGGTTTTAAAAACAATAAAATTGAAGATTATTTCGCTTCAATGGGACCCACCAAATCAAAATATGCAAATTATCTGGTAAACTGTCTTAAAATAGCAAATAACGCCATTTTTGAAGCAAGTCAGAATTATCCGCAAAATAGCGGTATGGGAACAACTATCGTCGCCTCATTGATAATTGATGGAAAATTAATTATCGCTCACGTCGGAGATAGCCGCCTTTATCTTATCCGCGATAACGATATCAATCCGCTGACTACCGACCATTCAGTTGTAATGGAGCAGGTACGCAGAGGATTAATTACATTAGAACAAGCGAGTAAATCAGACATTCAAAACATTTTGACAAGGGCATTAGGCATAGAAAAGACTGTAAATGCGGATGTTTCTGAAATGCCCCTTAATAACGATGACTATATATTATTATGCTCTGACGGTTTATTAAGAATGGTTCCGGATGAGCAAATACTAAAAACCATAAACGAATTTAAAGAACCTAACTTGATTTGTGAAAAGCTGGTGTCAATGGCAAACGATGCCGGTGGCAGGGATAACATCACGATAATTGTTGTAAATATCAAAAAAGGGGTTCCTGTTATGAAAGATAAGATAAAAAACTTTTTTAGAAGTATAGTAAGATAAGGAGGGTTTATGCCGAAAATTATTGTTAAGTTTGGAGCTGCTGTAATTAAGGAAATGCCTGTTGACAAAGACGTAATTACCATCGGAAGAAAGGAAGATAATGATATCTCTATTGATAATCCTGCCGTATCCGGTCATCACGCCAAAATATTTAAGCAGGGTGACGGATATTTTCTCGAAGATTTGAACAGCACAAACGGAACCTTTCTTAATGAAACGAAAGTACTCAAAGCCGGCATACACAACAAAGACCAAGTAGGACTTGCAAAACATACATTAATATTTATTAATGAAGAAGAGTCCGCTGCACCACAAAAACCTTCAGAACAAAAAAGCATGGGCGGCAGTGAAACTGTAATAATAGACGCAACAAAATTACGCGAGATGTTAAACGACCAGCCAAAAGTACAGGGACAGGGAGAAAAAGTCGGTTTTCTGAAAATTATCGAGGGTTGTGTTGATCAAAACACTGAAATAGAAATTGCCGGATTATTAGTTTATATAGGAACGGGCGAACAGGCACAAATAAAAATAAAAGGAATGTTCGCACCTAGCGTAGCAGCTGCCATTTCCCATAAACCTGAAGGCTACACACTAAAAGCAGTTAAAGAAGGATATCCAAAAGTAAACGGAGACGCTATTAACGATATACGACAACTGCACGACGGTGATATGTTAGAATTCGGCAAGACAAAAATGGTATTTCTTTTAAGACAGAAGTAACGAAGCCATCGGAGATTCATAATTTCCTTAACCAATTAACATATTCTTTAAACGATACAGCAAAAATCTATTCTTTTAGTATCATTCAGGGATATTATTCTACCAGCACCTATTTTTAACTTCTCAAATGGAGCTTAAAAATGGGCACGTCCCCCTCCTTAATTTTTGGTTATTTCCAGCAATAAAAACGATATCACTATTTATAAATCCAGTTTCCATAGTATAAGTACTACCGCTTGAGTTTCCGATTACTCCCTGTCCGCCGGCACTAAGTAATTCATAAGTACCACCGGTTGCTTTATTACCATGTGTGTCAACAACTGAACTATTGATAGTATAAGAAAACAAATAATCAATAAATAAAAAGTATCCAACTAATAACATAATAAATAAGCACATTTTTTTAATCTTCATAAACACCTCTTTTAAAAATATTTTATCTATTTATGTTATTTAACATTTTTCTCCATAAGTTGCTTCAACATTTTTATTTTACTAAATGCTCTTTGATTATTTGGTAATAACTTATAAACCACTTCAAATTCATTAAGTGCCTTGTCATACTCTTTTTTCACTAAATATATAGAACCAAGGTTATTATGAGCTTCTATATAATATGGATTTATACTTATCGCATATTTGAATTCATTCTCAGCTTCTCCATATTTGCATAAACCAAAAAGTAAAGCACCATAATTATTATGTGCTTCTGAATGTGTTGGATTTATTTTTATTGATTCTTTATATTCTCTCTCTGCTTCTTCATATCTTTTTTGACTATATAACAATACACCAAGATTATAATGTGATTCTGAATTATTAGGATTTATTTTTATTGCTTCTTTATATTCTTTTTCTGCTTCTTCATATCTTTTTAAATTGAATAATAAAATCCCAAGATTGTTGCGTGCATCTTCACTATTCGGATACTTTATAATAACGTCTTGCCATAATAATATAGGATTTTGATAAAGATGATTCCTCTTCATGGTACCATAACCTAATAATATACTATATATAATAACTGGAAATATAGTAAAAGTGGAAGTTTTTGAAGATTTGAAAATTGTAA
>DMMW01000081.1:0-407 GCA_003452965.1 Elusimicrobiota bacterium | reverse complement strand
AAGTATCTTAAGATTATATATGGCTGAATAATCAAATAATCATATCTATTCCATGTAGATTCTGCTTCTATATCACCTATGTCACCAAGATAAAAATATCTAAATGCTAAATACCCAATAAACAATAACCAATACGGGATATGATAATACTTCTTTTCTATGATTTTAGAAATTTTAAAATTACTTAAGAAAATATAATCATATATTAGTATTATCGCTGGTAATGTTACGGCTATTTGTTTTGAAAATATTGCTAATATAAAACATATTAATGAAAGAATGTATAAAGAATTGAAAGATTTAAATATTGAAAGATTTTTTTCAATAACTTTAATAAATAACAATAGCGAGGAAATATAAAAGAAAGTCGCTAATAAATCTGAACGACTAAATATATATGTTACTGT